>NZ_SMMF01000913.1:0-54760 GCF_009711355.1 Roseibium sp. RKSG952
TTTTATCCCAAGATGCGCAGGCTCCGCCTGCTGCGCCTTGCCACTCCCCATCCGGTAAACGCCGCAGGCCAGCCGCGCGGCGGGTTTTGCGCTGGCTAAATCCCGTCGGCTCCGGCCGGTCCGCCTGTCCGGACTTCCGTCCGGCAGCTCCTGTCAAATACCGCAATATTATTTACGGCTTCATTCTTGCTAGGGTGGAGGGAACCGTGTTCGGTCTGCCCGCCGACGCCATGAATTCCTCCGGGACGCAAGAGACGCAGGTGAAGTCGAGACTGTTGCCCCTTTTCGTGATCATCGGCGGTGCGCTGGGGCTTCTGATCGGCAGCTACAGCCCCGGCACAGCCCAGATCCTCAAGCCGTTCGGCGCGATTTACGTGCGGCTGATGGAAGTCGTCGTCCTGCCCTATCTGGTGTCGTCGCTGATCCTCGGTCTCGGACGCCTGTCGCCGGCCGAGGCGCTGACCCTGTTTCGCAAGAGCTGGCCGGTCTACCTGTTGCTCTGGGGCACGGCATTTGTGTGCCTCGGGATTGCCGCCGCCACCGTGCCGCTGGTCAGCAAGTCGACGCTGGTCGATTTTTCGCCGCAACTGCCCAGTGCCACGGGCGATGCCGAGGCCTTGATCGAGCTGCTCGTGCCCGACAACCTGTTTCAGGCGCTCAGCCAGGACTACATTCCCTCCGTGGTGCTCATGGGGGTCATTTTCGGCATCGCAATCCAGCACACGACCAAACCCACCACCCTGCTTGACGTGATGGCGACGATCCGCAATGCCTGTATTCGGGTCTGGGGCTGGATCGTGCTGCTTGCCCCGATCGGGGTCTGCGCGCTGTTTGCGCAAACGGTCGCGAGCTTCAGCCTGTCCGGCCTCGCCCCGTTCATGCTCTATGTCGCCGTTTTCGAGCCTCAGCGCGCTGGTGCTGACCTTCTGGACCCTTCCGATGCTGTTGACCGCCTTCGTGCCGCTCAGTTACCGGGAGATCCTGGCCGGTTTCCGCGAGGCCCTGGTGATTGCGGTCGTCACCTCCCTGTCGGTCGCGGCCCTGCCGCTGATCCAGGACGCGGTTCAGAAATTCACGGGCCGGATAAAGGCCGGGGAAACCGACTCACGGCAAACAACGGAAATCATCGAAACGTCCCTGTCGGTCAGCTACCCGCTCGCCCAGATCGGCAATTTCTTTATCCTCGTGTTCCTGTTTTATGCGGCCTATTACTATTACATCCCGCTCGACAGGCTGCAGATCCTCGAGATCCCGTTTGTCACCCTCCTGTCCGGTGTCGGCTCGCCAACCTCGTCGATCGGCGCGGTGACCTTCATGGCCGACTGGCTCGGCCTGCCCGGACGCACGACCGACCTCTATGTGGAAACCATGTCGATCACCCGCTATGCCCAGGTGATCACGTCCGTGGCCGCTTTCGGGTTCGTGACCACCATCGTTGTTTTCATGTTCTACGGGAAAGTCCGGTTCAATCCGCGAGCATTTGTCCTGACCCTTGCGGTGACGGCCGCCGCCTTTTCCGGCATATGGATGTTTGGCCGCTGGGGCGGCGATCACGTCGCGCTGCATTCGGCACCCACCTACATGACAGCCAGCCTGCCCCAGGCCGTTCAATCCTACAGCGACGCAAATCTTGCCTCCCCGCCACCGGTCGGAAATGACACGAAAAAGCACCCGGGCCAGACGGATCCGGACCCCGGTCCGAGGGGCTTGAAGTCGATCCAGCGCATCGAAACCACCGGCGTCTTGCGGGTGGGCGTAAACCCGAATGTCATGCCATTTTCCTACGAAAACGCCCGTGGCGAACTCATCGGGTTTGACCTCGAGATGATATACCGGTTCGCGCAAAGCATGGATGTCAAGCTCGTCTTCCGGACCTATGACTGGAAAACCCTTGTCGACGATCTCAAAGCAGGCAAGTTCGATATCGCAATCGGCGGGCTTTACATCACCGATGACCGCCTGGAAGATCTCGACGTCAGCCGGCCATATTTCGAGAGCCCGCTGGCATTGATTGTCAGAACCTCCCGGTTGCAGGACTTCCGGTCCCGAAGGTCAATCTCGAAACTCGACAACCCGACAATCGCCGTTTTCGATGACCCGGTCTTGATAAATCTCACCAGGCGCGAGTTTCCCAATGCGTCCTTGAAGATCGTGCAGAATTACGATCAACTTGAAAATTGGAGGGATGCCGATGCCGCAATCTGGACCTGGGAGCAGGCGCGGGCCCTGGCGATCTCCATGAAAGGCTATTCGGCCGTCGTCCCCTATTCGGTGGTTGTCCCGAGCGACAATGCCAACCGTTTTCTGTTCGCATATCTCATGCCGCCGGATTCGCCGGGGCTTTTGACATATTTCAACTATTGGCTGGACTTGTTGAAAGACAGCGGGGTTCTGGAGGACATGACCCGCCGCTGGATCAATCCCGCCTCGACCGGCCCGGCGGACTAGAGCGGATCCCGGCCATCCGGACCCGATTGATCGAGGCGCGCAGCCGCAAGAATTCCGGCAAGAATTCCGGCCTGCCGGAACCGCAGTGCCTATTCCTCGGGTTCGACGGTGAACTGCAACGGGTAGCCCAGACGCTGGGCTGCATCAATGGCCCGGGTGGCCTTGGTTTCGGCGGTGTCGCGCGGATAGATCGAAACGACACAGGCACCCTTTTGATGCGCGGTCATCATCACCTTTTCCGCCCCGGCGTTGTCGAGCCGGAACTCGCCCTTCAGCACCATCACCACAAAGTCCCGTGGTGTGAAGTCGTCATTCAACAGGATCACGCGGTAGAGCTTGGGCTTTTCCACCCGCGTCCGCAACCGCGGTTTAAGGTCTGTCTGGCTCATGGCTCTGTCCAATTCCAAACTCCGATGCACCGGCCGCACGCCGGATCTATCGGTCGATTTTTTTCACAAACGGCACCAAAACAGCCGCAAGGGCACTTCGGCGATTACTCGGGCCAGTACAATAACACACAAGACCACATGGGTCCCTCAGCAGCTCGCCCCGGGCCCCCTGGCAGTATTATTGCACTGCAAAAACCAAAAATCCAGAAGTCCGGCGCCGTAATATGGAACACCGATTCTCCTGGGTAGGCCGGTCTTGCCGCCAAACCGGCAAAAACGCAAGCCCGCTGCGGGGGCTTACCGTTCCCCGCAGCGGGCTTTTTGTCAGTACCGGCCATTTCATGCGCCGTGCCGGACAGGCTGGCAGGCACCCGAACTCAGTGAGCAGCCACCTGCCGCAAAAAACCGTCGATGCGATCGGCAAGCTCGCGGGTGGTATCGGCCACTTCCGACGAAGTCCGCGACACATCCGCCGCCGACCCCGAGGTGGCGTCGACGGCCCCCTTGACACTTGTCATGTTCTCGGTGATCTCGCGGGTTCCGGTGGCGACTTCCTGGATCGAACCGCTGATTTCCGCCGTTGCACTGCCTTGCTGGTCGAGGGCCTCGGTCATCGACGCAATGAAGGTGTTCACCCGCGTCATGATTTCCGCGATTTCCTCGATTGCCACCACGCTGTCGCTGGACGCCCCCTGGATAGCGGTGATCTGGGCGGAAATCTCTTCCGTCGCCTTGGAGGTCTGGTTGGCAAGCTCCTTGACTTCGGCAGCCACCACGGCAAATCCCCGGCCGGCCTCTCCGGCACGGGCCGCCTCGATGGTGGCGTTCAGCGCCAGCAAGTTGGTCTGTTCGGCCACATCCTGGATCAACTGAAGCACAGCTCCGATCTTCTGCGCGGACGCCGCAAGACTTGCGACCTGCTCGTTGGCCGAGGTCGCCTTGATGTTGGCTGACGCGACCACTTCGCTGGTTTCCGTCACCTGACGCGAGATTTCCGAGATCGAGGCCGAGAGCTGTTCGGAGGCAGAAGCGACTGTCTGAACATTCGCATAGGCCTCTTCCGTTGCAGCCGCGACCGACCCGGTCCGTTCCGTGGCATCCGCAAACAGATCCATCAGTCCGGAGGAGATCCGGGCCATGTCTTCATTGGACCGCTCCACGGGTTGCAGCAGCCGGCGCGTGTCATCACGGAAGGAATCGAGCAAACGCTCCAGACCAACCTGACGCTCGTGATCCTCGGCCATGCGCTCCTGCTGGTCGGCCTCCAGTTGTCGGTGCCGCTTGCAGGACTCGCGAAAGGTCTCGACATGGCGCGCCATCCGGCCAAGCACATCCGCCCTATCGGTGAAGGGAACCTCTGTTTCGCCCGTACCGGAGACAACGGCCGCCATGGCCGCTTCGAGCTTCGCGATGCGGCGGTTGCGGGGCATATTTGCGAAAACCGCAGCCAACCAGACAAGGACGGCTGCCCCGAGCGCAAGCGCCAGAGTTACGCCGCCAAATGCTGGCACGCGGTATGCAAATGCCAAAAAAGTGATCGCTGCAATCGCCAGAACCGGTCCGGTCCGCCTGAAGTCAACGGATTGCCAAAACGTCATCAGGGCCCCCTGTCAATTATTCCAGTTCAGTAATCACAGAGCATGCGAAAAAACTCTTAACTCCCAAGGGCAAATTCAGGGACAAATTGACATTTCCTGCAGTGAACCAGCGGGGCACGCCAGACGGCGGCCGGTCCACCCTCCTTGGCACCCCCGGACCAAATGAGCGTGCGGCCGCTTGCCGCCGTGCAGAAACAGCGATCTGACACGTGCAGTCTGGCGTATGGGGCAAACCAGACCAAAAAGCTGCGATCACAGGAGACATAAGAATGCCCTCTGCAATAGCCGCCCCCTTCACCCAAAGGAGTCTGGAGTTCTTCGCCGCCCTGTTTTTGAGCCTCATGGCGTTTTTTACTTCCGGTTCTGCTCTGGCTGATCTGAGAACCGCCTCCCGGTATGTCCCTTCAGCTGAACTCGTTGGCGAGGGCCGGATGACATTTCTCGGTTTCCGGGTGTTCGATGCCCGGTTGTTTGCGCCGGACGGAAGCTACAGCACCTCACGACCGTTTGCCTTGACGCTGACATATCTTCGCAATTTCAAGGGCGAGGCAATTGCCGAGGAATCTGCCAAGCAAATGCGCAAGCAGGGCATGCCGACGGGCGCGAAACTCGATGGCTGGACCCGGCAGATGCGCGCGATCTTCCCGGATGTGCGCCGCGGGCAGTCGATCACAGGCATCCGGACATCGCAAGGAACCACGAAATTCTACATCGACAGCCGCGGTATCGGATCGATCAAGGACCCCGAGTTCACGCGGCGCTTCTTTGCGATCTGGCTGGGACAGAACACCTTGAACCCGCGCTTGCGCGCCAAACTTGTCGGCGCAGGATCTTGAAGAGTACCGCATGAGCAATGCCGCAGACGGTGCACAATCTGCACCTGGACATTGTCCGGGGACACCCGTACATGAGCCCGGTCTCCTGAAAAACACGCAGCTTGCGCAATATGGCTTTATAGCGTTGCCGCTCGCCTTTGCAGGATTGCCGGTCTATCTCAACGCCCCGACATTCTACGCCACAAGTCTCGGTGTCTCTCTGACATCCCTCGGCATTGTCTTGCTGGCACTTCGCATCATCGATGCCGTTCAGGATCCGTTTATCGGTTCAATCAGCGACCATTATAGCGGAAAGCGAGCCTGGATCATTGTCATCGGCCTGTTGCTGCTCGGCGGCGGCTTCTGGATGATTTTCAATCCGGTTGCGACCGCGCCATTGGCCTGGCTCGCGGCCTCCGTCTTCATTTGCACGACCGGGTTCTCGGTTGTCACGATCAATCTGCAAGCGCTTGGCGGCATCTGGGCAACGACCACCCATGACAGGACCCGGATCACGACCTGGCGCGAAGGCTACGGGCTGATCGGGTTGCTTTTCGCAGCCATTGCCCCAACGCTTCTTGGCGCCAACGCGGCGCCCGAACATGCCTTCAAGCTGCTCAGTGTCTTCTATCTGCCCCTGCTTGCCATCGGCGGCGCGGCCCTGCTCTTATGGTTACGCACCGCACAGATCGCCCGCACGGCTGCGGGTCATTCCGGGGCGGGATGGCGGGACGTTCTCAGCAGTCCCTGGCGGCGGCAGTTCTTCGCGATTTCGCTCCTGAACACGTTTGCGAGCTCGATTCCTGCCGTTCTGGTGTTGTTTTTCATCCGGGACCGGCTGGACGCCGGGCATCTCACCGGCCTGTTCCTGCTGCTCTACTTCCTGTCCGGCGCAATCTCGATGGCGATCTGGCAAGTGCTGGCGCGCCACCTTGGCAAGGTCAGGGCATGGGCGCTTTCCATGGCGGTTGCGGTCGTGACCTTCATCTGGGCGGCTCTGCTCGGGCCCGGGGACATTGTCGCATATGCCGTGGTCTGCGTCCTGTCCGGCCTCGCTCTGGGCGCGGACCTGGCCGTCCCTCCCTCCATTCTGGCAGACCATATTGCGCAAACGCGGCGGCAGCCGGAAGCCTCACGCATGTTCGCCGTCATGACCCTGATTTCCAAGGCGGCCTTTGCGCTCGCAACCGGGCTTGCACTTCCCGCCCTCGGGCTGGTTGGTTATCATCCGGGTGAACCCATGACCCCGGCCCTCGGGATCTCCTTGAGCATTGTTTACGCCGTGGTTCCCTGCGTTCTGAAAGCGTTGACATTGGTCTGGGTGCTTGCGAAGGAAAGCGAACTCTCGCTCGACCGGGCGCAGCCACCGTTGCTTGAAAAACTGTAAGGCATTTGGGCATACGGAACCTGTTCGGAGCGCTTGATCCATGCACTTTCGACCCCCCAAAAAATTTCAAAAACCGGCTGAAGACCCGATCGCGGCGGCTCTGGAACAGGAGGTTCTTGCCGAAAAAGCCGGTACGCTGGCACGCCTGAACAAAAAGCTGGAAGCCGCCCTGGCAAACATACCGGCAGCAGACGAACAGGCTTCGGACGAGAGCAAGGCCTTGCGTGAACGCCACTTGCAAGTGGCTGGCGAAGCTTTGTGGTTTGTCCAGATCCAGCGGGAACTTTGCGGCCTGACCCGTCACCAGGCATTTTACGACCACATGGGTGTTCCGAAGGAAGTCCGCGTGAGACTGGGGCCCAACACCAGCCGCCATACCGGTTGACGCAATCGGGTCAGGGCTTTCGATAGCGCCGGACGAACGCGGCCATGGTATTGGTCAGACTGACCGCGACGCCCGCAAGATGCCGCTTTTGCCCGGAAGGAGAGGAACCAGCTGGACCGCGAGGATTGAACTCAATATCAATCCGCACCCGATCAATCCCGCAAGGCCGAGCCGTTCGCCAAGCAACAGAGCCCCGGCCAACGCCCCGAACAGGGCTTCCGATGACAACAGGATCGCCGCGTCGGTGGCTTGCGTCCACCGCTGGGCAACCGCCTGCAAGGTGAAGGCCAGACAACCGGACAGGACGCTGGTATAGAAAATCTCGAACCAGGCCGCCTGCAATCCGCTGACGGTGATGTCCTCAAACGCTGCCCCGGCGCCAAATCCGATCAAGCCCGTCAGCAGAAACTGGACAAATGCAATCGCAAGGGGACGCCCTGTCCTTGCTCCGGCCCGGCCGATCAATCCGACATGCAACGCCCAGAACACCGCGCAAACCAGCATGGCGCCGTCGCCCCAGTTCAGCGCACTCAGGCTGCCGCCGCCCAGAAGCCAGATTCCGGCCAGCGTCACACAAGCCGCAGGCAGCAAAATCGGATGCAACCGGTCCCTGAACACGGTCGCGCCCAAAAGAGGAACAAGCACCACATAGACAGCCGTCAGGAATGCAGCGTTTGTTACGCTGGTGACCACAATGCCCACCTGCTGAATTGCAATGCCGAAAAAGAAGATCACGCCGATGCCGGCAAACGACATCCAGTCCGCCGTTCCAAGCTTCGCGTCCGGACGCAAACGGTGTTCGCGAAGCGCAAAGGGTGCGATCACGAGCGCGGCAATCAGGAAACGGATGCCGGTAAATGTCAGCGGACCGACCGCGTCCATGGCGGTTGACTGGGCCACAAACGCCGATCCCCAGATTGCGGCAGCAAGAAGAAGCAGAAAGTTGGCGGAAAGACGAGACATGCCGCCCGCGTATCCGAGCACTCGCGCAATTGCAATCGGGAAAATGCGTCGTTTTAGCTACGCCGTCTTGCACCCTTCCAAGGCACTCGATTTTGACGTAACGTCACACCCAGTCAAAAACAGGAATTTTGAATTGGCGCAGGACAGCCAAAGGTATCGTCGGCAACTACGGGCACGGCCCGCTGGTCACACAGCGGTCTCGTCATCTCGTGCGCCCGGACACCTGACGCCTGACGGATCGCCTTGTGACTGGCAACGCTCCCCGCCAGCCTTGCAGGGAAAGCCGAGGCAGCCGCAATTCCACCGAAGCGGCCTTGCACAAGACACAGGAAATTTATCAGCGGCATCGGTCACAAGGGAGATATTCGACCCGCAGGTTGGTATTCACCTGTTTGCAAGCGCGCTGAAGCCAAACCAGGCATTCCGATAAATACGTGTTTTTTGGACACATCCGCCAAACAACAGCTTCTTCGTTCTGGAGAAGCCTTGAAATAGAAAATGCACAATGGTTTTTATGGCCGCCGATTCAACAAAGCTCGTCAACCGAGGCCTTGTGCCAACCGGCAAGGAAGTACCGGGACCCAAGAGTTCACGGTTCTCAAATCCCGCTGGCAAAGAGACCATTGAGCGCGGGCGCATATACAATCTGGGCGCAACATTGTTCAAGAAAACACTAAAGCCATTGAGCGTCGCCATTGGATTGTCGATCGTAACACCACTTGCCGCACCTTCCGAGTTTGCAGCGCCCGCGCAGGCGAGCATTCGCGTTGTACCGGAAGGCAACCGGTACGATTCACAGCCCAAAATCCCGTTTGCATCGGCACGCCGGACAGCTGCGCTGAAATCGTCCTATGATGCGAAGTTCGACCGGATTCTGGCAGTCTTGCGCCGGGACCGCAGATTGATGGCATCGATCAAGCGGGTTGCCCGGATCTACGGCATCGACCCGGTCCACATGATCGGCGCCATCGTCGGCGAACACACCTATAATTATGACAGTCTCGACAGCGCCCAGTCCTACTATGTGAAGGCCCTGTCCTATGCCGGCATTGACCTGACTTTCGACTACAACGGCGAACATGTTGAAGAGTTTGTCTTGCGGCCGCAATTCGAGCGCTGCCGTCAGGGCGGGCGCGCAAACTCGAGCAACCGGTTGTGGTCCTGCTATGAACGGGTGTGGGACAACAGCTTCAAGGGGCGGCGTGTGGACGGTGCTGCCTATCCGAAGAAAAGCTTCAACGAAACATTCTTCCAGCCGTTATTTGCCGGCCAGAGCTTTGGCCTGGGCCAGCTGAGCCCCCTCACCGTCCTGAAAATGACGGACCGGGTCGCACGCCAGAGCCGGAACCGGGCGCTGACCGCCTCTGACGAGAGTGCGGTCTACCGCGCGACCATGGACCCGGACATATCGCTGCACTACATGGCCGCGATCATTCAGGACGCGATCGAAGCTTATCGTTCTGTCGGCAAAGTCGATATCTCGAACAATCCCGGCCTGACCGCCACTCTCTACAATTTGGGCGACCCCTGGCGGCGTGCGGCGAAGTATCGCCGGGGCGCCCAGACCTGGCCCCGTGAGAACTATTATGGCTGGCTGGTCAATAACCGTATCGATGACATCAGGTCACTGCTTTAGGTGGCAACGGCTTTCCCGGCGGCTCATTCGTACCAGCAGCGCTTGGTCATTTCCGTGGTTTTCCGGCCGGTCTTGCGGTCAGTCACTTCCAGTGGAAGGTCCTTGCAAACCTTGACGCGCACCATGAACGGGGAATTGGCCCCCACGACCTGGGGCCCGCCGTTTGCGGCATCGCGCTGGATCTGTTTGCTGATAGCGAGGCGATCAAAAAAGTCGGTCGCCTCTGCGTCGGTGATGGAAACGGCTCCGAAGAGCCCGAATGAAAGCGCTAGCGTACTTGCAAACCGTATCATGGGCCGGTTCTCCTCCTGATCATGTGACAGGATATGAGACCGCGTGACCTTTGCGAAAGGCCCCTCACCGGCTTGTGACGGTCAAAAATGCCGCTGCGTCTTCACCCCCTCCGGCCTCACGAAGTCAGAAACGGGTTGGTTGCCCGTTCATGCCCGAAAGTGGACGCCGGCCCGTGACCCGGAACAAAAGAGACATCATCTCCCAAAGGCAACAGCTTGTCGCGGATCGACGCGATCAGTGTTTCATGATTGCCGCCCGGCAAATCGGTCCGGCCAACCGACCCGGCAAACAGAACGTCGCCTGAAAACGCGATGCGTAGTTCCCTGTCAAAAAAGACGATATGCCCAGGTGCATGGCCCGGGCAATGAAGAACATCGAACGTGCGGCCTGCAAATTCGATCGTGTCGCCGTCCGAGAGCCAGAGATCTGGCTCCACCGGGCGCACATCCGCCAATCCGAATTGCCGTGCCTGATCCGCAACCCGCTCGATCAGCGGCCGGTCGTCCTTATGCGGGCCTTCCACACGTACACCGAGTTTTTCGGCAAGATCCGCCGCCCCGCCGACATGGTCGATATGTCCGTGGGTCAACACGATCTTTTCGACCTGGACACTGTTTTCCTGAATGGCCTGCGCAATCGTTTCCACATCACCACCCGGGTCAATGACCGCTCCACGGCCTGTCTTCGGGTCCCAGACCAGCGAACAATTCTGCTGGAACGGCGTAACCGGGATAATCAGGATCTTGATCGGAGGCTCCCCTCCTGTTTGGCCCCCCTGGCTGGACGAGGCAGTCTGATCGGACATTTTCTGGCGTCTCCGAAATGCAGCCGCCCGGCCGGACTGGCGGCAAATTGTGATACTTGGGCAAAGCGCCGGTTAATGCAGAATTAATGTGACGGGCCGCTTCACCTTCCCAGCCGCATCTCGTACAAGAAGAAGCGGCCCGTGAACAGGGCGTCACCGACTAGCGGGTACTGACACAACAATGAAGTTGCACTTCCATCGCCTCATTCTTGCTGCCGGACTGCTTCTGGCGAGTTTCGGGACATCATCTGCCGAGCCGCTCAGAACGCCGCCAAGTTTCGAGAAATGGTCCGTAAACTGCGGAAATTCCGGAATGTGTTATGCCTCCGCGTTCGTGCGGGATCAGGCGACATGGGTTGATATCCGCATTATCCGGGACTGGCGGGCCGGTGCCGAAGCCCTGGTCCGGTTGACCACAAATGCGCCCTTGGCGGCGGAAGGCACCATCAAGCTGTCAGTCGATGGCCGGGAAATCGATGCCTTTCCGGTCGAGCAACTGCGGGAAATCCAGTCAACAATCGTGGCGCCTCCCGGATTTCGGCCGATCGGCGGCGAAGGCTTCTGGGTCCCGGTCGGACCTGCCACCAGAGCGCTGGTCTCGGCCATGCGGGCCGGCAATGTGTTGACCGTCAGCCTGCCGGCCACGCCGGACCCCGTGACGATCAAGGTTCCCCTTCAGGGAAGCCGCGCCGCCCTGAGGTGGATCGACGAGCGGCAATTGCGCTCCGGCACCCAGTCCGCGCTGGTCAATCCGGGCGAAGCACCGGCCGAGGATGCCCCGCATGCCGTACCGGTGCTGGCACCTGACACATTGCCGCCGGCCGTCCAGAAAATCTGGGATGCCAACAGGTTTTGTTCCGACATTGATCCGGCGATTTTTGCAAGTCTTGATGCGGTCGCCGCCCCTCTTGAAGACAAGTCAACGCTTTATCTTCTGCCTTGCGGCGCCCCCAGCGCCTATAACACGCCCTATGTCGCGATCCTGGGAACTCCGGACGGAAAGGCCCGCCAGCTCTATGTCTCGCGCATGGCCGAGAAGGGCCCGATTGCATCCGACCTGATCTACAACGCCCGCTGGTTTCCGGTTGAAAAACAGATGCACGGTTTCTTCAAGGGCTCGGGTTTGGGCGAATGCGGCATCTGGGACCGGTGGGTCTGGACAGGCAGCAACTTCGTATTGACCGAAGAAGCCAGCCGCCAAACCTGTGATGGTACTGACGTTTCGTTAGACACGTGGGGGACCACCTGGCCTGCCGCTGCGTCAAAAGAATAGCGTTTTGGCCAAGGAATTTCTTGCGAATTTCATAATTGCGCCTTTATGATACTGAGACAGCGGACTGGATCGGGCTGCGCAACCTTTGCATCAACCCAATCCTGTGTTGTTGGCGAGCACGTTTGAAACCGTGTTTGGAGGAGCGTCTTGCGGGTAAAAGCGCAAGGATTTTAAGGGTAAGTGCCTTGAAGCGGTGGCACGAAATTAAGGTGATCCAGTAATGCACGATGGCGATTCGGACCGTCGTTCGCGTGGTCGGCGCGGCGGCAAACGCGAGTTTGGCGGTCCGCAAGACTTCGGCAGCGATTTTGGCGGCGGTGATTTTGGCGGCGGATATTCCGGCGGCTATGACGGTGGATACGGCGGCGGCCGAGACGGTGGGCACGGCGACAGCCGTGGAGGACACGGAGGCGGTGACCGCGGTGGTTACAACTCCGGTGGTGATCGCGGCGGATACCGCGGCGGTCGCGATGGCGGCGGTGGCTACGGCGGTGGCCGGAGCGGCGGTTATGGCGGCGGGCGCGAAGGCGGCGGTGGCTATGGCGGTGGCCGTGACGGCGGCGGTGGCTACGGCGGCGGCCGAAGCGGCGGTTATGGCGGCGGGCGCGACGGCGGCGGCGGCTATGGCGGTGGTCGTGAGGGCGGCGGTGGCTATGGCGGTGGTCGTGACGGCGGCGGCTATGGCGGCGCTCGTGAAGGCGGCGGCTACGGTGGCGGCCGGCAGGACCGGGCTCCGGTGGAGCGCGGGCCGCGTCAGTCCGGCACCGTGAAGTTTTTCAAGGGAGACAAGGGGTTCGGCTTCATCACACCGGATGAAGGTGAATCCGACGTGTTCGTGCATATTTCCGCAGTCGAGCGGTCAGGCATGACTTCCCTGGAAAGCGGCCAGCGGATCTCGTTCGAAACCGAACCCGACCGCCGTGGCAAGGGACCCAAAGCGGTCAACCTGCAAGCTATTGACGGGGAAGAAGCTCCGGCGGACACCGCCGAAGCGGACTAATCCCGGTCCAACGCCTGATAGCCGGCGTTTCAAGCAACCTGTGGAGCTTCGGGACATGTTCCCGAAGCTCTCCGGGATGCAAGGCTTTACGAACATCCTTGCCGATTGCGCAGACCTGACGACGCACTGGCCCTGGTCCGGGTGCGCGCCGTGACTTCCATCCATCCGGATTTCCGTTTCATGTCCGAAATATCCATCCGCCCCGTCAAACCGGGCGACCTTCCCCGTTTGCTCATTCTGAACAACAACGCGGTCCCCGCTGTAAATGCCCTTGAAATTGAAGACCTCGAAAAGCTCATTGCAGCGTCCCTGACCTGCGTTGTCGCGCTAGACGGAGAGAAACCGGTCGGATTCCTGTTGTGCTTGCCTGAAGGCCGAGGATACCAGAGCCCGAACTATCAGTGGCTAAGCGACCGCTATGACGCTTTTGCCTATACCGACCGGATCTGCGTCGATCCGGCCATGCAGGGGCGCCGGATCGGTGAAAAACTGTATCAGGCCTTGTTCGGCCATCCAGGCTTGGGCATACGGCCCTTTGTTTGTGAAGTGAATGAACGCCCGCCCAACCCGGGATCCTTGCGCTTCCATCAAAGGCTCGGATTTGTCGAGGCCGGACGTGCCGATCACGGTGACAAGGCGGTCGTGTTTCTGTACAGGGAGCCCGACAGCCAGCGGAGCATGCCCTCTTGAACTACCGTCACGCCTACCACGCCGGGAACATCGGCGATGTCCTGAAACATGCCGTCATTGCGCGGATCATTGTGTATCTCCAGCGCAAGGACAAGCCGTTCCGCATCCTCGACACCCATTCGGGCATCGGTCTTTACGATTTGACCTCGGACGAGACCCAACGAACCGGCGAATGGCAACGCGGCATCGGCAAGGTGCTCGCCAGACCCATGCCGGAGGATGTGGCGGGGATCCTCACCCCCTGGCTGGAGGCCGTCCGGGCGCAGAATGACGGTGGACCGGACCTGAGATACTACCCCGGATCTCCCATGCTTGCCCGACACCTCGCGCGCAAGATCGACCGGCTGACCCTGACCGAATTGCACCCGCAGGATTTTCAGACGCTGTCGGAGCGGTTCGCAGGCGACTATCAGGTCAGGACCATCCACCTTGATGGCTGGCTCGCCCTAAACAGTTTCCTGCCGCCAAAGGAAAAGCGCGGACTGGTGGTGATCGACCCGGCCTTCGAGGTAACCGACGAGTTCGACCGGATGACCCAGGTAGTCTCAAAGGCATGGAAGAAGTGGCCAGGCGGGATTTATGCCCTTTGGTATCCTTTGAAGGACCGGCAGGCGATCAAGCGGATGTATGCTGATCTCGACACGGCCGGTGTCAGAAATGTCCTGCAGGTGGAGCTTGCTGCAGGCGAAAGCACCAAAACCTCCGCGATGCTCGGCTCAGGCCTTGCGATCATCAACCCGCCCTACACCTTGGCCGAAGAACTAAAGACGATTTTGCCATGGCTCGCCGAGACTTTGCAGGCCGGAAAAGGCAGTGGGTGGGCATTAGAGCAACGCATTCCGGAATAAAATGACGGAAAGGCCGGAAATTCTCCGAACAGCTTGACGTTGCGGCCCCTCTCGCCCATCGTCAGACTGTTTTGACAGTCATGGAGTCGGCTTCGTGAAATTCTTGCGTCTTCTTCCGGTCTCACTGATCGCTGCCACCCTCAGCCTGCCCGCCCTTGCGGATGAAGACCGGGTTTACTTCTCGCTCGGCAAACCTCAGCCCCCGGCCTGCGACAGCAACTCGGCCAAATCGGCTGTCGCCCGCCACTTTACCCGGGCCTACGCCAACTACTACGAGGGCCGAACCATCACCGCGCTCTATGACGTGAGAGAAGAACCGATACGCCCCGGCACGGAAACGAATGTTCCGCGGCGCTATTGCAGCGGCAAGGCCACGGTCAGCGACGGCAACACCTATCCGATCTACTACATGCTGACCGAATATGGCGGCTTTCTGGGTTTCGGCTGGAATGTCGAGGCTTGCATCAATGCCCTCGACAAGTGGCGGATCAATGACGGTGATTGCCGTGGTGTAAAGCCCTACGACACCTGGCGCTTCAACTGAGGATGATCCTGAGCTGATGCGAGCCCCTCTGGCCCGTCTGGCGCACCGCGTTTGTGCAGCCACCGCGCTTGCGGTGACCGGCGCAATTTTGACCAGCCTCACTTTGTCCGGACCGGCAGACGCGGAAGACGTGTCCGGCCAGTTCGACTATTACGTTCTGGCCTTGTCCTGGTCACCAAGCTTCTGCCAGGAGAAAGGCGACACGGCAGACCCCTTGCAATGCGATGCCGTCCGGCCGCACCGGTTCATCGTTCATGGGCTCTGGCCGCAATATGACGAAGGCTGGCCGGATTACTGCCGCGCCCGGTTTGGCGCCCCGAACCGGTCCGAGGTCGACGGCATACTCGACATCATGCCGAGCCGCAGTCTGGCGCTGCACCAGTGGAACAAGCACGGCACATGCAGCGGCCTGTCGCCTGGGGCCTATTTCGACCTGACACGGGCGGCCTTCGAGCGGGTCACGATTCCCGACGCCTTCCGGCAAACGGTCAAAACCAGCAGAAACAGCCCGGAGTCGGTTGAAAAGGCCTTCCGGCTGGCCAATCCCGGCCTCAGCAATAAGGCCATGGCCGTAACCTGCTCAAATGGCACTTTCAGGGAGGTCCGGATTTGCCTCGACCGGGATCTCGGGTTCCGCGACTGCCCGTCCGTCGACAGCAGGGCATGCCGCGCGTCCCGGGTGACCGTCCCCTATCCCGGCTAACCGCTTTCACCTGCCACACATCAACATTTCTGGAGTTCGTTCATGCTTGTCCTGCGCTCGTCGCTGCCCTCCCCGTTCGGGAGAAAAGTCAAGATCGCCGCCGCGGTTCTGGGTCTGAAGGACCGGATCAGGATGGAAGAAGCCCACACAGCAGATCCCTCCGACAACCTGCGGCAGCAAAATCCGCTGGGCAAGATCCCGGCCCTGATCCTCGAAGACGGCACGGTGCTCTATGACAGCCGGGTCATTTCCGAATATCTGGATCATCTGGCCGGAGGCAATCGCATCCTCCCGGAAGGCGATGCAAGGTTTGCCGCCTTGCGCAATCAGGCGCTTGCCGACGGAATGATGGATGCGGGCATCCTTCTGGTCTATGAAAAACGCTTCAAGCCGCTTGAATACCGGTTTGCGGACTGGCAGGCCTATCAGACAGAAAAGATCACCCGCGCACTCGCCGCCCTCGAACAAGCCCCGCCTGCTGAAGTGACGTCGGAGGCCGATCTCGATGTCGGCACCATCGCCATTGCCTGCGCGCTCGGCTATCTCGACATGCGCTTTGCCGGGGAGTGGCGCAAGGACCACCCCGGACTGGTTGCCTGGCTGGACGCTTTCGAGGCCGCGGTTCCGGTTTTCGCTGAGACCAAAACCCCCGCGGCCCCGGTGCCCGAGAACGATCCGGCTCCCTTGCGATAACGGCAAGACCGGTCAGGCCGGGATGGCATGCATCATGCGTGTTCGTAAACGCGCCTGTCATCCCGGCCAAGCGCAGCGATGAGCCGGGATCGGGGCGGCACCGGACCCATGTGTTGGTGCCCTTCTCGAAAATGCGCCCAATACGCAAAACGCCTCAGCCCGAACCAAGCGGCTTGCCGCGGCGGCGCAGGTGACGCAGGAGGCGGCGGCCGGAGGTGAGCGACTGGCCGAAATCCTTCTGGGCTGCAAGCAGCGCCGGAATAACCAGAACGACCATGAACAGGCCGATGCCCAGACCATAGGCCAGGGTCACTACGGTCGGCTTGAGGAACTGGGCCTGACGGCTGCTTTCAAACAACAGGGGGGCAAGGCCGAACACGGTCGTCGCCGTGGTCAGCGTCACCGCCCGCAAGCGGTCAGACACCCCGTTGATGATTGCCTGCCGGAGCGGCAGACGCTTGGCATATTCATCGACCGTCGTCACCATGACGATGGAATCATTGATGATGATCCCCGACATGCCGATGAAACCGATGACCGAGAACATGCTGAGCGGGATGGCATGCAGATAGTGCCCGAACACCATACCGATAAAGCCGAAGGGAATGATCGCCATGATCACCAGAGGCCGGGTCCAACTCTCGAAAATCCAGCACAGCACCAGATAGATCGCGACCAGACAGACCGCAAAGCCGAGCATCGCATCGGACAGGAAGTCGCGCTCCTGTTCGGCCAGCCCCGTCAGCTGGCTTTCGACATTGTATCTGGCCGCCAGATCCGGCAGGAGCTCGTTCTGAAGCACGGTCATGGCCCGGTTGATGACCGCAGGATCCTCGATGATGTCACCGCTGACCCGCAAGGTTCTCAGACCGTTTTCGCGCCTGACCGAGGCAAAGCCGTAACTGCTGTCGAGTTCCACAATCTCGCTCAAAGGCACATAGGTGCCGGATGGTGAACGCAGGCGGGTGTCATAGACAAAGACCGCCTGTGTTTCTTCTTCCGGCAGACTGACCTTCAGGGTTGCTGTCCGGCGCCCGATCGGAAATTGCGTGACTTCGATGCCTTCCAGACGCTGCCTGAGGGCTTCGGCCACATCCGATGTCTTGAAGCCGAGCGCTTCGCCGCGTGGTGTCAACCGCAGCAGGATTTCCGGCTTGTCGAAGGCAAGCGTGTCCTCCAGCGCGCTGACGCCTTCCAGGGCTGCAAGGGATTGCTTCAGGTCTTCCGCCGCCGCCTTGAGTGTTTCGGTGGAGCCGCCCGACAGGCGCACATCAATGGCATCGCCCCCGGGGCCTGACCGCTCGCCGCGCACGGCCAGCGTTTCCAGAAGCGGGCCGGTGCGGATTTCCTTGCGCCAGTCGCCGATAAAGCGCGATGCGGAATAGGGCCGCAAATCCGGATCGATCAGTTCGATGGAGAGCCCGCCGAGCTGGTCGACATCCTTGGAATCAGCCCCCTGCAGTCCCCGGCCCGCCGTCGCACCGACCGTTGCAAGGGCAAAGTCCACCGGAGCGGCACCATATCGTTCGGCATAACGGGCATCGACAACATCCAGCGCACGCTCCATCTCCGCGATCATCGCCTTGGTATCTGCACGTGTCGCCCCGGGCATCATGGCGATATTGGCGGAAATCACGCCCCGTTCCGGCGCGTTGAAAAACCGCCAGCGGACCGTTCCGTCCTGAAACAGGCTGATGGCGACCAGAAGCAGCATGATTGCAACGCTCAGAACCGCATAACGCGTGCTGATGACGCCTGCCACGATCCGCCGGAACACGCGGTCGCGGAACCAGACAAAACCCCGGTTGAAAACCCTGTTGGGCGCGTCGTACCAGCGCGGTTTCCTGTTCGCCTCCAGAGCATGGCGCATGTGCGCAGGCAGGATCAGGAAAGATTCGATCAGACTGGCGATCAGGACAACGGACACGGTGAACGGAATATCCGCAATCAGCGTGCCGAACCGCCCGCCGATAAAGACCAGACCGGTAAAAGCGATCAAGGTCGTCAGGGCTGCACTGAACACCGGCGCTGTCATCCGCCGCGCGGCAAGGCTCGCCGCCTCTGAAGGGGAATATCCCTTGCGCGCAAGCGAATCCGCGTGTTCTCCGACGACAATGGCGTCATCAACCACGATCCCGAGGCAGATGATCAGCGCAAACAGCGAAATCATGTTCAGCGTCAGGCCGAACAGATACATCATGCCGATGGTCGCAGCCATCGCGACCGGAATACCGGCCGCCACCCAGAAGGCCGTCCGGGAATTGAGAAACAGGAACAGAAACGCCAGAACAAGGCCGAGGCCGAACAGCCCGTTTTCGATCAGGATGTTCAAACGGTCAATGATGTTTTGCGACCGGGTCTGGGTCAGCTTGACGACAACACCTTGCGGCAGGGTCTTTTGCATCTCCGCAACGATTTCCTCGACCTTGCGCTGAATGGAGATCGTGTCGCCATTCGCACTGCGGTCGACGCGCAAGACAACAGCGGGCTGTCCCTTGTGATAATAGGCGCGGCCGCTTTCCACACCCTCGGTTTCAATGCTTGCGACGGAACGCAGGTCCAGCTTGTCGCCCTGTGCGGTCTGGCGCAGCACCACCTCGCCGAACTCGGTTTCCGACCGCCGTTCAGCACCCGTGCGCAGCCGTGCCCCGCCCCCGGCCAGATCTCCGGCCGGCGTGGTGTCGATCTCGCCCTCCAGAACATCGGCGATTTCGCGCAAGGTCAGACCATGGCGGACCAGCATGTCCTCGCCGACACTGACCCGGATAATCGGGTCGGCCGCTCCAAGGATGGTTACCCGCGTCACGCCCTTGCGGAAAAAGTCTGTCTGGAGGTCTTCGGCAAACCGTGCAAGCTGGTCGATATCGACCGGACCATAAAGCACGACATTGGTGACCCGGTCCCGATAGACGCTGCGTGTGACTTCCGGTTCCTCGATCCCCGACGGCAGCTCGGACCGGACCGAATCCACGGCAGCCTTCACCTCGTCGGTGGCCTGCCCCATGTCCCAGCCGTCCTCGAACTCCAGCTCGATTTCCGCCTGTCCCTCACGCGCGACAGACGTCGCTTCGTCGACGCCGTTGATGGCAAGCAGGCGCGGCCCGAGGATTTCGACAACGGCCCGGTCCAGATCATCCGGTCCGGCTCCGGGCCACGCGACCCGCACATCGACCTGTTCCCGCACGAAATCGGGAAAATACTGGGTCCGGATCTGCAGGCTTGCCGCAATCCCGCCAAGCAGCATGATCGCCAGAAGCAGGTTGGCGGCCGTGCGGTGCCGGACCATGTAATCCAGAAACGAAGCAAAGGGTTGACCGCCGGGAGACCGCATGGAAAGTCCTCCTAGCCGCGCTTGCCGGACACGCGCTCAAGGCGCTCGATCATCTGCTTGGGGACCATCGGCTCGGCAAGCGTCGCGGCCATCAGGGCCTTGCGGTCTTCGGGCAGATCGGTTGCGGCCAGCATGGCCAGCAAAGTGCTGCGCTGATCGTCCGTCAGCTCGACCATGTCCGGACGGACGGCCGCCGTCAGCACGCCACCGTCTGTCTGTGCTGTCCCGGGCATACCGGGTTTCTCAGGCGTTTCGGGTGCAACCTGTCTCGGTGCGACCTTCAATCCTGTTCCCAAATGCGGCAGGCGCTCCTGAATATAAGCCGTGCCAAAGGGCACATCCGCCACGATCAACTCGTCGCCCAGACGTCTCAGGATCCGCGCCCGGATTTCCTCCAGCCGATTGTCGTCACCGAGGACGAGCATACGGCCGTCCTCAAGGGCTGCAGACGCCGGAACGCGGGCCACATTGCTCATTTCCGGTTCTTCAAGGCGCACGGTCACGAAGTCTCCGGGACGCAGGATCGTGTCCGGCCCGACATCAATGGCGGCAAATACCGTCCGCCCGCCCTGCCCTTCTTCGACAACGGCGGCAGCCCGGTCGAGATGACCGGACATTTCAATGCTCCGCTCCCCCAGCTCCAGATCGATCGTCAGCGGAACTTCGGTCAAACGGCCCCGATCATCGAGAAACCGGGCGAACTCGCGCGTCGAAAGCGTAAACCGTGCTTCCAGAGCGGTCGGATCGATCAATTGCGCCAGGGTCTCGGACGGATTGACATGACGGCCAAGTGTGGCATCGACCTGATCGAGATAGCCGTCATAGGGCACCGTGATGGACGTCTCCGCAAGCAGGCGCTGCGCGTCCTTGACCGCAATCTCCGCCCGTTTGACGCTGACATCCATCCGCTCCACCCGCCGGCGGGCGGTCACCACGGACTGCAGCCGGTTGCTCAAGGATTGTTCCAGAGAGGCCACACCCAGTTCTTCGGATTCGACCTGAACCATGGTCGAATAGCCCTTTTCCTTCAGCGCCTTCTGACGCTCCAGCGATTGCTTGCGCAAATCCAGCTGACGGCGGGCTGCGGTAAGTTCCTGTTCGGCGGCGACGATGGCTTCTTCCGCCTCCGCCTTTTGCGCCTGCGCATCCGACAGGGCGGCTTCGGCATCAAGAAGCTGAAACTCGGCGTCGGCCGGATCGATCCTGAGCAGCAAGTCACCCTTGGCGACCGCCGCCCCGTCGCGGAACTTGCGCGCAATGTCGACAATCCGGCCTTCGGAACTGGCGCGGATCTGCAAGGTGCGCCAGCTTTCAATGGTGCCGTAAGCGGTGGTGACCGGCGACGTTGTTTCCGGCTGGAAGACGCCAACGTTGACGGAATAGCTGCGCTCGCCCACAGGCTGTGACCGGCGCGCTGTTTCACTCTCCCCGGCGCTCGTAACGCGATAAATGCCATAGCCGAGCGAGGCTGCAATCACGGCAGCCATCAGCAGGCCGGCAAGGCCACGCAACAAGAAACGCATCCACCACTCCTCATGACCAATCGGGCCGTTTCCCTTTCCGGGCGGCCTTTGGCGCGTCTTCCAGCATCACCGGAGAACCAGCACCATGAACAACTATTACCAGATCATCGGGAAAGATGCCGAAAAGGTTGTAACAGCCTGTAACAAAACACAATGCCGGGCCCGGCGGGACAACACATGGCAAGCCGTCCTGCTTAACGACTGCCAACCGGCTAAAACAATCCGGCCAACTCCGGTATCGGCTGTTTCAGCCCGGCGCTCTCAATGCCCGGACCACGCTCCGGATATGGACCCAGCTAGAACTTGTAGCTGAGACCAAACCGCACAACGCTGGTATCCAGCTGGCTGGAATAGCGATTGTCGTTCAAGGTGAAGCTCTCGCGGCCGAAATCCTGATAGAGATACTCGACCCGCCCGACGATATTGTTTGTCACCGCCGTTTCCAGACCGCCGCCCAAGGTCCATCCCACGGCCGTGGTGCTGTCCTTGTCGCCATCGGCGGCGACTTCCAGGCCCGCAATCGCAACACCTCCGGTTCCATAGAGCAGAAACCGGTCAAAGGCATAGCCCAACCGGCCCCGGAAGCTGGCATTCCAATCAGACGATGACCGGACCGAAACGCCATTTATGGTTCGGCTGCTGTCCAGATTGGAAAACTGGACGTCGGCCTCGAGACCGGCGACGGCATTCGGCGTAATCATGTAATTGTAACCGGCATGTGCGCCGCCGACATAGCTGCGCTGAAAGCGGTCGAAATCTCCGAAGCCACTGGCGAAATTGTTGAACGTCCCCCAGGCAATGCCGGAATTGCCACCGACGTAAAAGCCGCTCCAGTCGTAGATCCGCGTGACCTCTTCGATCACCTCCACATCGACGATCACCGGCAGGTCGGCTGACAGGGCAGGGAAAAGACCGCCCGAACTGATCAGGGCCGATGCTGCAACGCCTGCAATAGAACCATATTTCATACCGATACACCCATACACGTTTGGCTTGCTCACCAGCATGTTCCACTTGATCGCCAGGCGTGCTGGCCGCCGAGCCGCTCAGCGTGCCACTGCTCCGCATCGCAAGAGTGCAGCCCCTGACCTTCACCAGCCGCTGACACCGAAACCAGCCGCACAGATTTGATCATTACAGTTACATCACCTTACGGCAGGATTAAAGCGGGCGAAGGATTTCGCAGTTCAAATTTTCGATATGACCTTAACGGCCTTCGCGAAATTGCAGGGATATGTCGTTGCCGGACAGGACCGGGTGAATTCAGACGCGAAGTGCACCACTATGCAAGCTGCCGGAAGCGCCCAACCGGTGCTGCAAGGGAGAGCGGCGCCGTCTGCTTTTCCCAATGGCCCGGCGTTTTCAAGCAAACTAAAAAGGGTCCGGCGGAACACCGCCGGACCCCATCGCTCGAACGTTTCTGACAATCAGAACTTGTAGGACAGACCGAACCGGACAAGGTTGGAGTCCAGGTCGCTGGAATAGCGGTTGCCGTTCAAGGTAAAGCTTTCGCTTCCCAGATCCTGATAACCGTACTCCATGCGGGCCGTGATGTTCTGGGTCACCGCACCTTCGACACCGGCACCCAGCGTCCAGCCGAGCGCTGTCGTGCTGCCTTCGTCGCCATCGGCCTTTACCTTCAGGTCCGCAATGGCCAGACCGCCGGCACCATAGACCATGAAGCGGTCAAAGGCGTAACCGACACGGCCACGCAGGCTGGAGTTCCAGTCCGACGAGGACTTCACGCTGACGCCATTGAGGTTCTTCGTGCTGTTCATGTCCGTAAACTGGAAATCACCTTCCAGACCCGTGACGATGTTCGGTGTGATCTGCAGATTGTAACCGGCGTGGCCACCACCTTGAACACCGTTCGCAAAGCGATCAAAATCACCGGAACCAGAGGCATAATTATCGAAATTGCCCCATCCCCAGCCGAGATTGCCACCGACGTAAAAGCCGGTCCAGTCGAAGCCGCGTGCCGGTTCGACAGGAGCTTCATAGACCTCGACCGGTTCAGCCGGCAACGCGAGATCGGCAGCCAGTGCGGGCGCATTCGCCCCCGCAAGGGTCGCCGCAGCAAGGCCTGCAAACGCAAAACGCTTCATTCGGGTACTCCAAAAATACATTGTTCAAGAAACATGCGAGCCCACATGGAAGAAGGCTCACAAGCTCCCCCATCGAGTCATATGCGCCGGGTTTGTGGCGGATCGGGTCAGGCAATGTGGAGATTTGATGACATTTTCTTTTCCGAATTCTGACCCCCGGTTTACAAGGGGTACATGAAACAGGGCACGGATTGAGGGAATGACTGAGGTTGCGGCCCGCTTCCCCCAGCCCAATCTATGCCCTATAAGGCGCCCGGCAGTGTGTTTCACCGCCTGTTGGTCACCAATCAAGAAATTCACCTCTGGCCCCACCGGATTCAGTTAATGCTGTTTGACTATCTCAGCCTCGCAGGCGGTCTTGTTGTTTTGATTATTGCGGGGGATGTACTCGTCAGAGGGTCGGTTGGCGTGGCGCAAAAGCTGGGCGTCCCGAATCTTGTGATCGGCCTGACCATTGTCGCCTTCGGAACATCGGCACCCGAGTTGTTCATCTCGCTTCAAGCTGCGCTTGAGGGCTCCGGCGGGATCGCCATCGGCAACGTGGTCGGATCCAACATTGCCAATGTTCTGCTGGTGCTCGGGCTGCCGGCCCTGATTGCGACCACCGCCTGCGGCGAGGATGGCGCCACCCGAACAGCGCTGTTCATGGTCGGCGTCAGCTGTATCTTCATTGTGCTTCTGTTCTTCTCCCCCATGTCGTTGCTTGCCGCCGTGATCCTCCTGACGCTTCTGGCGGTCTATCTGGGCGGCAATGCGATCGTGGCCACAAGACATCGCAGGGAAAACAAGGCCGCAGGTACAAACGGCAATGGCACCGAAGGGGACGAGCTTCTGGAAGACGTGGATAGTGTTCCGGAGAATACCTGGGTTGCGGTGCTCTATATCATCATCGGTATCATCGGATTGCCGCTCGGCGCACATTTTACCATCACCGGTGCAACCTCCGTGGCGCTCGATTGGGGTGTCAGTGACGCTGTGATCGCGCTGACCGTGATTGCTCTGGGCACATCCTTGCCGGAACTGGCGACAACGGTCATGGCCGCCATCCGCCAGCACGGAGCCGTCGCCATCGGCAATGTGATCGGGTCCAACATCTTCAACCTGCTCGCCATCATCGGCATCACGACGGCCGTCGTTCCGGTACATGTGCCGGAGGAAATCCTGTACTTCGATATCTGGGTGATGCTGGGCTGCGCCTTTCTGCTGGTTGCGCTGGCCGGTTTCCGGGTCAATCTCAACCGGTACTCCGGCGCAGTCCTGACGCTGCTTTATCTGGGCTATATCTATTGGGTTTATGCGATGAGCTTTTCGGCCTGACCATCGCGATCCATTGTCATTGGCAGATGGGCGTCAACCTTGGTGGACGTCCGTTGGGCAGTGACATTTCGAGTTTTACGGCAAGGCATTCTGCGCTTACATCTTCTCCATGTCCGAAAACCAAGACACCCAGCCTGAAACCACCGGCGACGCATCCGGCACACCTGTTACCAAAGGCGTCGAAGTGATCGCCGATCAGGTCAAGCGCCTGCCTTTGGGACCCGGCGTCTACCGCATGCTCGATGAAAAGGGCGATGTGCTTTACGTCGGCAAGGCGCGCAGCCTGAAAAAGCGCGTCACCAGCTACACGAGGCTTCAGGGTCAGTCCAACCGGATCATGCGGATGATCCTGTCGACGGCGGCGATGGAATTCGTCGTCACAAGGACAGAAACCGAAGCACTGCTGCTGGAAGCCAATCTGATCAAGCGCCTTCGGCCGCGCTTCAACGTGCTTTTGCGCGATGACAAGTCGTTCCCGTATATCCTGGTGACCGGTGACCATGCGTCTCCTGCAATCACCAAGCATCGCGGCGCGCGCAAGCGCAAGGGCGACTATTTCGGCCCCTTTGCCTCTGCAGGCGCCGTCGACCGGACGATCAACGCGCTGCAGAAGGCATTCCTGATCCGGACCTGCACCGACAGCTATTTCGAAAACCGTTCCCGCCCTTGCCTGCTGTTTCAGATCAAGCGGTGTGCCGGTCCCTGCACGGACGAAATCGCACCGGAGGACTATCAGGGGCTGGTCTCCGAAGCCAAGGCGTTCCTGTCCGGGCGCAGCCAGCTGGTAAAGGAAGAGCTCGCCCGGCAAATGGAAACGGCCTCCGAGCAGCTGGAATTCGAGCGCGCGGCGATCTACCGGGACCGGCTGTCAGCACTCTCCCACGTCCAGTCGCACCAGGGTATCAATCCGCAGACCATCGAGGAAGCGGATGTGTTTGCCATTCATCAGGAAGGCGGCCAGAGCTGCGTTCAGGTGTTCTTTTTCAGGACCGGGCAGAACTGGGGCAACCGCGCCTATTTCCCGAAGGCCGACAAGTCCCTGACCGAGCCGGATGTGCTGGCGAGCTTCCTGACCCAGTTCTATGACGACAAGCCCGCCCCGCGACAAATCCTGCTGTCACATCCGATTGAGGAACAGGACCTCCTGTCCGAGGCCCTGAGCGAACGCATGACCCGCAAGGTCGAGGTGCTGCGGCCCCAGCGCGGAGAAAAGCGCGAACTGGTCGACCATGCCCTGACCAATGCCCGGGAAGCCCTTGGACGCCGGCTCGCCGAGACCTCCAGCCAGGCACGGCTCCTGCAAGGAGTTGCCGAGGCATTCGACCTTGCAGCTCCCCCCCGCCGGGTCGAGGTCTATGACAACTCCCACATCATGGGCACCAATGCGGTCGGCGGCATGATCGTTGCCGGGGGCGAGGGGTTTGCCAAGGGTCAGTACCGCAAGTTCAATATCAAGTCGGAAGATCTGGTCCCGGGCGACGACTACGGCATGATGCGCGAAGTTCTGACGCGCCGGTTCTCTCGGCTTCTCAAGGAACATGAGCGCACCGGAACGGCTGCGGCACCGGACGCGCAGGAAGCCGCGGATGTGTCAACTGCAGAAGAGTTGGAAATACCCACGTCAGCCGATGAAATGCCGGCATGGCCGGATCTGGTTCTGATCGACGGCGGTCTTGGACAGCTCAATGCCGCCCGTGAAACCTTGCAAGAACTGGGCATCACGGATGTGCCGCTGGTCGGCATTGCCAAGGGCCCGGACCGGGATGCAGGCCGGGAAAAATTCTTCATTCCCGGACGCGATGCGTTCATGCTGCCGGAACGCGATCCGGTGCTCTATTTTGTACAGCGCCTGCGCGACGAGGCCCACCGTTTCGCCATCGGCTCACACCGCGCACGACGCAAGAAAGACATCACCAAAAACCCGCTCGACGACATCCCAGGCGTCGGACCGACCCGCAAACGCGCCTTGCTCAGGCATTTCGGCACCGCGAAGGCCGTGTCTAAGGCCGGACTTGATGACCTGATTGCCGTTCCCGGCATCTCCGAAGCGGTGGCAAAAGTTGTCTACAATCACTTCCATGAATAGCCGCTTGCCCTCGGCAGAGATGGACAACGCACTGCAATAATCCCCGCCAAAAATACGTGGTTTGTTGGCGAACGCACGCTGGTCCCTTATGGATCAGCAAACCCATGTTCTTTCCCGTTTCGGCAAGCACCCCCCATGGCAAAGCTCTATTTCAACTACTCATCCATGAATGCCGGCAAGTCGACCGTCTTGCTTCAGGCCGCCTACAACTACGAAGAACGGGGCATGACCACCCGTCTGCTCACAGCCGCCATCGATGACCGGGCGGGTCAGGGCGTGATCGCATCCCGGATCGGGTTGAATGCCAGGGCCGATATCTTCTCTTCCCAGACAGACCTCTTCGCGCATGTCAAAGCCCTGAAAAAGGACGCAGCGCTCGACGCTGTCTTCGTCGACGAGGCCCAGTTCCTCACCGAGCCGCAGGTCTGGCAATTGGCGCAGGTTGCAGACGACCTGAAAATCCCGGTCATGTGCTTCGGACTGCGGACGGACTTTCAGGGCAAGCTGTTTCCAGGGAGTGCTGCGCTGCTCGCACTTGCCGACACCTTGCGCGAAATCAAGACCATCTGCTGGTGCGGCAAGAAGGCCACCATGGTCGCCCGCCTCGACGCAAATGGGTCGATCCTCGAAGAGGGCGATCAGGTCGTGATTGGCGGTGAAGACACCTACGTCTCCCTGTGCCGCAAGCACTGGTTTGCGCGGCAGTTGCAATAGCCCCGCCTCTGGACCTTTGCGCAAGGGCCCGTTAGACAAACGGCAAAACCATGTGTTTCAGTCCGGCCACGGGCTTAGGACCTGATCCCGGTCCGCCCGCTACAGTCGCCGGAAAGCCGAATGATCGAAGGGTCCGATGAACAAACAACAGGTAGAAGCCCTCGCCAATCAAGCTCTGGCCCATCAGCATGCCGGGCGGATCGATATGGCGCTCAACATGTTCGCCGATGTTCTGCAGATGGATCCGAACCATCCCCAGGCCAACTTCTCCATGGGGATTGCCGCCTATCAGTCCGGCAAGATCGGCATCGCCATTGGCCATCTGGAAAAAGCCGCCAGGAAGGTCAAGAAGAACCCGATGATTCACCAACTGCTCGGGTTGGCCCTTCTCAACACCAACGACTTGCCGGCTGCCATCGAATCCCTGCGCAAGGCCGTTACCCTTGCCCCCAAGAATGCCGATTTGCAGGCCCAGCTCGGGGACGCCTACCGGCAGACCCGAAAAGCCGCCCTGTCGCGGGCGTGCTATGAACGCGCCCTGGCCATCGACCCGAAAAACGGCTACGCCCTGATCGGGCTCGGTCAGCTCGAAATTTCCGTCGGCAATATCGAGGCCGGTCAGGACGTGTTCCGGAAGGCGATTACCGCCGGTCAGCACCTGCCGACGGCATTCTATCGCCTCGCCCTTGCCAATCGTGCAAATGAAAAAACAACGAGCCGCCCGGAAGAACTCGACCGGATCGAGGAGCTGATCCGCGAAAACCGGCAACCGCATCCGGTCGAAATGGCAACCCTGCACTGGGCTGCGGGCAAGTTTTACGAGGATATGGGCGCAGCGAAAGAATCGGCTGCTCACAACCAGTCGGCCCGTGACCTGACCTATGCCCCGTTCGACATGGGCGCATACCGGGAGCGGATCGCCTTTTTGAGAGAAACCTTTACCAGGGACTTCTTCGAAGAACGCAAGGACGTGGCCACCGCCTCGGACCGGCCGGTTTTCGTCTTCGGCCTGCCCCGGTCCGGCACAACACTGGTTGAACAGATTTACGCACGCCATCCAATGGTCGCCAGCGGCGGCGAGCTGACCAGCTTCCGGAACATTCAGGAACAGCTCGGCTTGAAAAATGCACCGAGCGCGGCTTTGCAGGGCCGGTTGCTTGCATTGTCTGCAAAGGACTTCAAGCGCTTCGCCGCGTCTTATCTGCGCGATCTGGACGCAGTCGACAAACGCAGCCGCCGGGTCACCGACAAGCTGCCGCACAACTTCGAAATGCTGTGGTTGATGACCCTGCTGTTTCCTCAGGCAACATACATCCATTGCGTCCGCAATCCGGCCGACACATGCATGTCACTTCTCTCTCATGCTCTGTCGCCCGCCCACAATTATGCCCGCTCCCCCGGAGACGTTGCCGAATACTACCGGATTTACGCCGGCCTGATGGCGCACTGGCATGAAGCCTGCCCGGTTGCCATCCGGGATCAATCCTACGAGAAACTGGTCTTTGAACAGGAGCCGGAGAGCCGCGCGCTGGTCGAAACGGCCGGTCTGGACTGGGATCCCGCCTGCCTGGAGTTCTACAAGGGAGATGCGCCTGTCACGACCTTCTCCGATACACAGGTGCGCCGCCCGATCTTCACATCCTCGATCGGACGCTGGAAATCACACACCGAATCCCTGCCCGAACTTTTCGAGAAACTCGGACCGCTGGCACCGGACCCCAATCTTGAAGACCCGCGTGCCTACACCATCTATGAGTGAGGCGCCGGGCATATAAACCCGGCCGCCCGCGAAGACAGTCAGGTATGTGATTCCCGTTCGGATTTTCTGCGCTCCCGGTCTCTTGTCCTTTTCGGCGGGAGACCGCTTTTGATAGGGCGCAGTCCAAACAATCTGAAAATGGCAGAATGGCTCTCACAGCACTCTTGACGTGCCATTGCCCGTTATTGCGCCTGCGCCCTCCGGCTTACGGTTTTTAGGCGTCCGCAAGACAATGACGAGGCCATGCCCCAGGCTTGTTCGCGATCAGATCTGTTTTCAATTGATCAATGCATTTGGGTGATTGTCTCATGGGTACGATACTTCTGACCGGTTTTGGAGCATATGCGAACACACCGCTCAACCCGGCGGGCGTGGTGGCGGATATGCTGGATGGAACCAAAGTTGCCGGGCACACAATTGTGTCCCGCATCCTGCCGGCCGAATATTTCGGATGTATTGAAGCCGCGAAAAAGAGCGTGTCGGAGACGGGCGCGGACTGCATCATCATGATGGGAGACTATCCCGGCCGCGCCATGCTGACAGTGGAACGGATTGCCCAAAACCTCAATGATTGTACCCGTTATGGCGTCAAGGACAATGCCGGGGTTGCACTGGAGGGCCAGTTGACCAATCCGGATGGTCCCGTTGCCTACTGGTCCACGGTCCCCGTCCGGGCAATGGTCAAGTTCATGCGTGAGGCTGGCGTGCCAGCCGATATCTCGGATGCCCCCGGAACGCTATGCTGCAATCACCTGTTCTACGGAATGCTGGACCATGCCGCGCAGAACAAGCTGCCCTTGCGTGCCGGATGGATTCACCTGCCTACCTTGCCGGAAGTCGCCGCGCGTCCCGAAAACATCGGGGTCCCCAGCATGCATGCCGAAACAGCGGCAAAAGGCGTGACGGCAGCCATCGAAGCCGTGATCGAGCATCCCGAAGACATCATTGAAACCAGTCCGTCCCGCCTTCAGATCTGAATGACGAAAACGGAAGACATCCTCCCCCGTGGCGGGACATTGACAGGCCCGGGGTGGCATGGTTGTTCTCGGACACCTACGTGAGTGGACAAGCGTTCGATGATTGCCGAAAGACAGGCATGACGGCCCCGCCAGTCCCGCGTCCCGGCACAACGACGATGCAAGAGAAGAAAGAATGATAGGCAAACTTTTCAAGAACCTGTTCGGTGGGGACAAGACCCCGTCCGAGCCCCCCGCCGGCAAGGGATTGCCCCCGGTACAACACGGCAGTTTCCTGATCATTCCCGAACCAAGACAACATAACGGCCAATGGCAAGTGGCCGGACGGATCGAAAAACAATCGGGGGATGAAGTGAAATCCCATACTTTCATTCGCGCCGATACCCTTGGCTCCGCTGAAGAAGCAGGCGCCCATATGGTCCGCAAGGCACAAATGATGATCGACCAGCAAGGCGACAGCATCTTCAGCTGATCACACATGGAGAAAACGGATGAGCACCATCCTTCTGACCGGATTTGAAGCCTACGGCAACACGCCAATCAATCCCGCGGAATTGGTCGCGCGGAAACTGGACGGTGCGGATGTCATGGGACATCGCGTGATTTCACGGGTGGTGCCGAACTCGTTTTTCATCTGTATCGACGCGGTGAAACAGGCGATCGAGGAGACCGGTGCCGATACCATCGTGATGATGGGTGAATATGGCGGACGGTCGATGGTCACCGTGGAACGCCTCGCCCAGAACCTCAACGACGCCACCCGATACGGCCTGACCGACAATGAAGGCAAGGCGCTTCAGGATGTGCTGACCAATCCGGACGGTCCCGCCGCCTATCGGACGAACCTGCCGATCCGTGCGATGGTCAAGGCGATGCGCGACGCCGGCATTCCAGCAGATATCTCCGATGCGGACGGCACCTTTTGTTGCAATCACCTGTTCTACGGCATCCTCGATCATATTGCCCAGAACCGGTTGCCCCTGCGCGCGGGCTGGATACACTTGCCCTTTCTCCCAGAAGTCGCGGCGCTCGACGCGAATCTCGGCGCGCCGAGCATGTCGGTGGAAACGGCAGCAAAAGGCGTGATGGTCGGGCTGCAAGCCGTCATGACCCACCCCTTCGACAGCCATGAAGCGGTTCATTCCCGGCTGCAAATCTAACCTGCACCCGGCAAAAGATGTGGGTTCCCGCCGACCCCTGACAGCCGTTTCGGGCCGCTCCACGGCCGCCTGCCGGTCGGGCTGTTGTGCGTTATCCGGGAACGGAGCGTTCACATCGCTTGTCTCGAGAGCGGAGAACGAATAGATTCAAACGGTTACAACCTTGCGCATTGACACGGTCAAATGGTCATGGTTGTTTCCGCTGGTTTCTCCTAGCTTGGCTATAAACCCATGAAGCGTAGTGTCGTATTCAGTCTGCCGAACCTTTTGACATACGGGCGGATCGCAGCCGTTCCAGCGGTTGCTGCCTGTTTTTATTTTCCCGGTACGACACCGCGCTGGATTGCGCTGGCAATCTTCATAATCGCCGCCGTGACCGATTTTTTTGACGGCTATCTGGCACGCGCCTGGCAGCAGCAATCGGCCCTGGGCCGCATGCTTGATCCGATCGCGGACAAGTTGCTTGTGTCCGTCAGCCTGTTGATGCTGGCAGCGGCCGGCGATATCGGCGGCTGGTCACTGGTTGCCGCGATCATCATCTTGTGCCGGGAAATCCTGGTGTCGGGTCTGCGGGAATTCCTGGCCGAGCTTCAGGTCAGTGTACCGGTGACAAAGATGGCCAAGTGGAAAACCACGGTTCAGTTGATCGCGATCGCGCTCTTGCTCGCCGGCCCTGCGGGGCAGACCCTTTGGTCCGGGACCCAGCTCACGGGCCTGACGGCGCTTTGGATCGCAGCCATCCTCACGCTATATACCGGTTACGACTATTTCCGCGCCGGGATCGGGCATCTGATCGAAAACTGACCGGACCCGCCACACCGCGCAGACAAGGATCCAAGAGACCATGAAAATCCGTTATTTTGCCTGGGTTCGTGAAAGGGTCGGGCTGGACGAAGAAACGATTGCCGTTCCGCCGGGTGTCGGCACAGTCCAGGACCTGATCGCGCACCTGAAGACGCTGGACGACAACCATGCCCATGCGTTTGAAGACGAAAGCGTCATCCGCGTGGCGGTCGATCAGATCCATGTCGAACCGCAAGCGCCCCTGGAAAATGCCGGTGAAGTCGCCTTTTTCCCGCCAATGACGGGAGGCTGACATGAGCGTCGTGCCGACCGTGCGCGTCCAGGCAGATGATTTTGATGCAAAGGCCGAAATCGACCGTCTGACCCAAGGCCGGATGGATATAGGGGCGGTGGTCACGTTTTCCGGCTTGTGCCGCGATGAAGGCGGGCGCCTGTCCGCCCTCGAACTGGAACATTATCCCGGTATGGCGGAAACGGAAATCCTGCGCATAGCCAGACAGGCAACCGCGCGGTGGCCTCTGACCGGTCTGACGGTCATCCACCGCCATGGCAAGATCCGGCCCGGCGGCAATATCGTTCTTGTGGCCGCAGCCTCGGCACACCGGCAAGCCGCGTTCGAGGCAGCGGACTTCCTGATGGATTTTCTCAAGACCCGGGCACCTTTCTGGAAAAAGGAACACCTGCGCGGCGACACACCCAGTGGATGGGTCGAAGCCAAAACCGCAGACGATCGGGCTGCCGAGCGGTGGAGCCACAGCTAGCCAAGGGACGATCCCCGCCCCTTTCCTTACCGTCCTATCCAGACGACCCGAGGCGTTCAGAGCCTGCTTCACTCGCTTCCGCCCTGTTCACGAACAAACAGGCAAAAGACGGGCAACACTTGTCGCCCGCGTCTTCAGATTGAATATATTATACCTATGATACAATGGCCGATGGACACGCATCCTTGCGGCTGCAACAGGATCAATTATGCGCGAAGACAATACGCATGCAGGGCGTCAGGACATGCCGCAGGACGACACTTTCGGCAGTCAACCGGTATCCAGCGGCACTTCATCGCAAGCCGGCAGCCATCCCGGCATGCATTTTGTGGAGTTCGTTGCCATGATGGCCGCGCTGATGGCTTTGAACGCCCTTGCGATGGACACCATGCTGCCGGCACTTCCCGATATCGGTCATGCCCTCAACATCATGAATGAGAATGACCATCAAAATGTTCTGATTGCCTATCTGATCGGGTTTGGCGGCGCACAACTGTTTTACGGTCCGGTATCGGATGCGTTCGGACGTCGGCATATATTGCTGGCAGGTCTGGCCCTTTATGCTTTGGCAAGCGTCGCGGCGCTGGTGTCTCATACGCAGGACCAACTGTTTTTCGCGCGTTTCCTGCAAGGGGTCGGCTGTGCGGCCACCCGCGTCATAGCAACCTCGGTGATCCGGGATTGTTATTCCGGCCGGCAGATGGGACGGGTCATGTCCCTGGTGATGATGGTGTTCATGGTCGTGCCCGTGCTCGCACCATCGATCGGCCAGGCCGTCATACTGGTGGCCGACTGGCGCTGGATCTTTACGTTCCTGATGGGTGCGGGCGTCATCATGCTGGTCTGGTGCTGGTTCCGTCTTCCGGAGACCCTGCCTAAAAAGCGCCGGCAACCGCTTGATTTGCGCGCAATCACCCATGCCTACATGACGACACTGCGGACCCGCAGCAGCCTTGGCTACATGTTCGCCCTGACCTTTGTCTTTGGCGGCCTGTTCTCGTTCCTGACCATGTCCCAGCAGATTTTCGTTCAGGTCTATGGTCTTGGGGTCTGGTTTCCGATTGTCTTTGCAAGCGTGGCCATCGCCATGGCGGCCGCCTCATTCACCAACTCCACCCTGGTCGAGGCCATTGGCATGCGCCGTCTGTCCCATGGCGCCATTTTCGTCTTTATCACGCTGGGGGCGATCCTGTTGGCATTGTCGCTGACCGGCAGCGTCAATTTCTGGCTGTTCATCCTGATGACCGGTGTCGTGATGGCGAGCTTCGGCTTCCTCGGGGCGAATTTCAATGCCATGGCCATGGAACCGCTCGGACAGATTGCCGGGACCGCCTCCTCAGTCATCGGATCGGTATCCACACTTGGCGGCGCAGTGCTCGGTTACATCATGGGCCAGCTTTTCAACGGCACGATCATGCCCCTGGCACTTGCCTTTACCCTGTACGGCTTGGGCGCTCTTGTCGCGATCCTTTATGCCGAAGGCGGCAGATTGTTTCACACCTACAACGCGTGAATGACAAAAAAAGCGGCGGGTCTGACCCGCCGCCATAAAGTGTTCGATCATGCGATTGCCGGCCAGTCAGCCTGCTGCAGCCTTCAGCTCGGCGGATGTTCCGGCGCGCACCTCCGCATCATAGTCGCTCATCAGCAGCTTCGTAATCTCGCCAACCGCGAAGTTGTGCGGTCCGATTTCCGAAACCGGCGTCACTTCCGCAGCTGTCCCTGTCAGGAAGCACTGTTCAAACCCATCGAGTTCGTCGGGCATGATCACACGCTCGATCACTTCGAGCCCCCGGCGCTTGGCCAGATCGATTATGGTCCGGCGGGTGATCCCGTCGAGGAAGCAATCCGGCTTCGGTGTGTGGATCTTGCCGTCCTTGATGAAAAAGACATTGGCACCGGTCGCCTCAGCCACCCGTCCGCGCCAGTCCAGCATCAGCGCATCCGCATAGCCCTTGCGTTCCGCCTCATGCTTGGAAATGGTGCAGATCATGTAAAGGCCGGCAGCCTTGGCCTTGTAAGGCGCGGTCGCCGGATCCGGCCGCTTGTAGGGCGCCATGTCGAGCCGGATGCCCTTGAGGCGCTGTTCCGGATCGAAGTAGCTCGGCCATTCCCAAGCCGCAATCGCCAGATGGATCGTGTTCTTTTGCGCCGAAATGCCCATCATTTCGCTGCCACGCCAGGCGACCGGCCGGATATAGGCGTCAACCAGGTTCATCCGCTTCAAAACGGCATCCTTCGTGGCATTGACCTCGGCTTCGGACCAGGGAATGTCGAAACCGAGCGTCCGGGCAGATTCGAACAGGCGCGCGGTGTGTTCTTCCGACTTGAAGATCCGGCCGCCATAGGCCCGCTCGCCCTCGAACACGCTGCTCGCATAGTGCAATCCGTGGCTCAGCACATGAAGCTTTGCCTCGCTCCAGGGCACAAACTCCCCATCATACCAGATTTCACCATCAAGCTGATCAAAGGGCAGACCTGCCATTGTTATTCTCCATGCCGTTCACGGCCGACTTTCGGCAATTCTGTGGTCAAGGAACTCACGGGCGCATCGCCACCTGACGTTAGCCATTCAGGTATTGAAATTTTGCACGTCCGCCAAACTCCCGGTATCTTCCGCCATACGAAAGGAACGGGCGGATTCGATGGCAGGAATTGCATAATTTCGCGCCAATCCGTTCAATCATTTCGTTAAAGGCATTCGTTAGGTAACAATCGACCGAAAATAAGTCAATATGGCTGACATAAATTTCACGAATACACGCTCCAGGGGTCCCGAAGTGAATGCCACGGCAGACGAATCCATGACATCCACCGCCGAGAATCACGACTTGCCCGCCCCCCCCTACGACCTGATCGAACTGTTGTTTTTTGCCTATCGGGATTTTACATCAGATCCCGATGACGTTCTCACACAGTATGATTTCGGCCGGGCGCACCACCGGGTGCTTCATTTTGTCGACCGGAATCCGGACATCATGGTGACGGATCTTCTTGCGATCCTCAGGATCACAAAACAGAGCCTCGGCAGGGTCCTGAAACAACTTGTGGATGAGGACTTCATCGAGCAGCGCCCCGGGGCCAATGACCGGCGCCAACGGCTGTTGAGAACAACGGAAAAGGGACAGGCTCTTGCGCTGCGTCTGGCGGAACTGCAAACACGGCGCTTGAACGCGGCCTTGGCAGGATTGTCTCATCAGGAACAGGCGGCAGCGCGCAAATTCCTGTTTCAAATGATTGATTCAGACGTTCGGCCTGATGTCGCCAAATTGCTGAAGAGTAGTGATCCGAATCTCGCAGCTGGCGGCCCGCCTGCTGATGGACTGATTGATCTGGAGAAAGACTGATGCCGCCGGTACCGGAGGACAATGCCCCCCATATCCTGCTGATCGACGATGACCGGCGCATCCGGGATCTCTTGTCCCGGGTGCTGAGCGAAAACGGCTATCGGGTGAGCGTTGCCGCAAGCGCAGCGGAAGCCCGCACCTGCATGAGCGGGCTCACCTTCGACCTCCTGATCCTCGACATCATGATGCCGGGCGAGACCGGTCTGGAACTGGCAAAGGATCTGCGCGCGCAGTCTGATATCCCGATCCTGATGCTGACCGCCCGTTCGGAGGCCGCGGACCGCATTGCCGGTCTCGAGGTTGGTGCCGATGACTATCTGTCAAAGCCGTTCGAACCGCGGGAACTCATGCTCCGCCTGTCGGCAATCCTGCGCCGGGGCGGGCCGAAACAAAAGGAATTCGTCGAGGAGATCCGGTTCGGCCCGTTTGTCTACAATGCATCCCGCGCGGAACTGAAGAACGGAACATCGCTGGTCCGGTTGACCGATCGCGAGAAGCAGATCCTGTCCATTTTCGCAGAACAACCCGGCGCCACCGTCCCGCGGCACAAGATTGTCGGCGATGAAAGCGGTCTTGGCGAACGGACCGTCGACGTCCAGATCAACCGGCTCCGGCGCAAGATCGAAGTCGATCCCGCCAATCCGGTCTATCTGCAAACGGTCCGCGGGATCGGCTACCGCCTTGCCTGTGATTGATATGTCCGAATTCCCGATAAACGCCCCCGGGGCAGGGTCATGGTAAGCCTGAACCACATTTTCTCCAGACGCCGGATGCCCTATCCGGTGCGTCAGGTTGCGCGCGCCTACCGGAGTGTTTCGCGGTTTCTATACGCTGTCATGCCGAAAGGGCTCTACACAAGGGCCCTTCTGATCATCGTCATTCCGATATTGATCCTGCAGTCGGTGCTTGTGGTCGTTTTCATGGACCGGCATTACGAGCTCGTCTCCCGGCGCATGTCGGAGGCCGTTGTACGGGACATTGCGGCAATCGTTTATGTCCTTCAGAACTATCCGCAAGACCAGGATTTTGATAAAATTCAATCGCTGGCCTCCGATACGCTCGGCTTGAGCGTTGCGGTGCTCCCGCGTGAACCTCTGCCTCCGCCTGCCCCCAAACCCTATTTCGATGTCATTGATCGTGTCCTCAGCCGGGAAATCAGCGAGCTGATCGGCAAGCCTTTCTGGATTGATACGGTCGGAAACTCGCGCTATGTCGAAATCCGCATCCAGCTCCCCAACAATATCTTGCGCGTCTATGCAAGGCGCGGCCAGACTTTTGCGTCGAACTCCCATATCTTCCTGGTCTGGATGTTCTCCACGTCGTTGGTGCTGATTCTGATCGCGATGCTCTTCCTGCGCAACCAGATCCGGCCAATCGTGCGGCTGGCCGATGCTGCGGAAGCCTTCGGCAAGGGGCGTCCGGCCACCGGCTATCGCGCAAGCGGCGCGCGGGAGGTCCGCCGGGCCGGACATGCGTTCATCGAAATGCGCCGCCGGATCGAACGGCAGATGGATCAGCGGACCACCATGCTCGCAAGCGTCAGCCATGACCTGCGCACGATCCTCACCCGCCTCAAGCTGCAAGTCTCCCTTCTCGGGGAAAGCAACGAAAACGATGCCATGCGCAAGGACATCGACGAAATGGCAACCATGCTTGAGGACTATCTGGCCTTTGCACGTGGGGACGGCGACGAAGACGTCCAGTTGACCGATCTGGCCCTGTTGTTTGAGGAACTGGAAGAAGAAGCCGAAATTTCCGGCCGTCCCCTTGAGGTGTCGTTTGCGGGAGAGCCAAGGGTCAACCTGCGCCGTTTGGCAATCAAGCGCTGTTTGACCAACCTCGTGACCAACGCGGGCCGCTATGCGGACAAAGTGGTTCTCACCGGGGTCAACCAGAACAATTGGCTGACGATCACGGTCGATGACAACGGTCCGGGGATCCCGGCAGATCAGCGGGAGATCGCGACACGGGCCTTCCAGCGGCTCGACAGTGCCCGCAACCAGGACCATTCCGGCAGCGGGCTGGGATTGTCGATTGCAAGGGACACCGCGCGCTCCCACGGCGGTGAACTGTTTCTGGAAGAAAGTCCCCTTGGCGGCTTGCGCGCCCGGATCAGGATCCCGAGCTAGAAGGGCCCCGGTCAAACGAAGCCAAATCGCCGGACCCGCTTTAGTAAAGTCGTCCGCCGACCGGAACGTCCCGTTCGGGCGCCAAAAGAACCACGCCCCCCTCGCCATCGGGCACACCAAGCGTCAGAACTTCGGACATCACCGGACCGATCTGACGCTTTGGGAAATTGACGACGGCCATCACCAGTCTCCCCTTCAGCGTTTCCGGCGTGTAATGCTTGGTGATCTGGGCCGAGGTCTTCTTGATCCCGATCTCGGGTCCGAAATCGATCCTCAACTTGTAGGCCGGTTTGCGTGCTTGCGGAAACTCCTCCGCCTCGACAATCTTGCCGACACGGACATCCACTTTCATAAAGTCATCAAAGCTGATCTGATCGCTCACCGGCTTGCCTTCCTTGCCGCCACCTTGTCAGCTCAGTCGCTGGGCAAGGCACCTGCACATGTCCCCATTTCAAAAGGGGAACACCATGCCGTTGGAGGATAACGGATGCAATAGCCTACCCAACATGACAGGAATCAAGTCGCGGCAGACGCCTCGCCTTCGTCAGGCCGCACGGTTTCGCCGGATCGATCCGCATCGGTTTGATCGCGGCGCCGGCGGGCTTTGCGGCATCGTGACCTGGACCGGAGGCGGCCAGCCATCTTCAAGACCCCTTCCAGACGGTTCAGGCGTTTCATCCAGCCGACGCCGTCATCAAGTTCCTTGTCGAGCCGCGCCATGGTTTTCGGCATGCCTTCGTCGGCTTCGTCAAGCCACGTCTCAAGCACGTTCGCATAGGCCCGGGCGACGCCTTGCGCCACAATCCGTTTCTTGAGGCCATGCAGCTCGATCCCGGCGGCTGTAAGCATCCACTGCTGCGACCGCACTGCAATCCGGTTGAACTCCAATGCAAGAACGGGGTCATGCTTTGCCGCCTTGTAAAGAGCCCGCACCGCCTCCCTGTGTGGCGCCAAGTGGTCGATCCGGGTCATCAGAATATCAAACAGGCGGTCGCGCGATGGCTGGTCGGCCATATCGTCATCGCGCTCGTCAAGCACAATGCAATCGATCTGTTCGGCAAAGGCTGCCACCAGAGCGGATTTCGAGCCAAAGCTCTCGCGCAAGGCCGACATCTTGACACCCGCGGCCTCGGCAACCTGTGGCATTGTAACCGGATCGAACCCTTGATCGGCAATGAGTTCCAGAAAGGTCTTCACGATTTTCTGACGCGCCTTGGCTGTCGCCATGTTCACCTCCATCACTGACCAGAACATAGGTGCAGGCGAACGGATCGGAAAGACGCTTTTGTGGCCCCGCCGCTCCGTTCCCGTTCTCCGCCAATAGTCTTTGCTGCCGCGCAAGTCAGCGCTTGAAGGCCTTATGCGTCCCGGGCCAGTTCGCGAGCCCGGCGGACGGCAGCCGATACGGCATGTGACATGAGCGGCTTCAAGCCATTGTCCGCCATAAGGACTTCGAGGGCGGCAGCTGTCGTTCCGTTTGGCGAAGTTACATTCTTGCGCAAGACCGACGGATGATCCGGCGACTGATGCATCAGCTCACCCGCACCGGTCACGGTTGCGATTGCCAGCTCCTGTGCCGTTTCGGGCGGCAATCCGGCATCCACGCCCGCTGCCGCCAGACATTCCGCCATCCAGAAAACATAGGCTGGCCCGGACCCGCTTACACCGGTCACGAAGTCGATCTGATCTTCGTTTTCGAGCCAGACCACCTTTCCGACCGCCGACAGAAGCCGGTCAACGGTGTCCCTTTGCAGCTTCGTTACCCTGGAATTGGCATAAACGGCGGTAATCCCGCGACCAACCATTGCCGGTGTGTTCGGCATGGCGCGCGCAGCAGGAACATCGCCGAAGGCTGCTGTTATCTTCGACAGCGGAGAACCGGCTGCGACCGACAGAACCAGCGTATCTTCCTCAACCAGGCCAGTCAGGGACGGCAGAACCGCGTCCATCATCTGCGGCTTGACAGCCAGCAAGAGAAGGGACGGTTTCAGGTTTTCGTCAGGCTGTGCGACGTGCCGGATACCATGGCGTGCCAGGAGGCCGGCCATGTCCTCCGACAAATGCGGATCAGAAACGACAATGGCAGAAGGATCGAGCCCTTCCGCCATCCATCCGGCCAACATGGCCCCGCCCATCTTTCCCGCGCCAACGAGAACAAACGGCCGCTCTTTTGAAAAAATCATGCTTCTCCCACAGTCTCGAACAATGCCGTATTGATGGCTTCATCCGCACTGTTACCGGCCCAGACAACAAACTGGAAGGCCTGATAGTAGCGTTCACAGCTCTCAAGAGCATTGGAGAGCATTGCCTCGATCTGCGCCGAGTTGGCCTGGGCACCGCCTGCGAGAACAAGCGACTGGCGGAACATGACCACGCCTTCCTTGTGCCAGAGATCGAAGTGTCCCATCCAAAGCTGCTCATTCGCGAGCGAAAGAAGCCGGATCACTTCCAACTTGCGCGGATCGCTCACCTTCAGATCGAACGCGCATGCAAGGTGCAGCGACTCCACTTCCTCCATCCAGGAGAACGAGACATGATATTCACACCAGGATCCGGAAACCGAAATGGTAATTTCATCGTCAGCCGATCTCTCGAACAGCCAATCGTTCAGCGAAGCCACAGTCTCGATTGTATCGACGGGATTTTCTGGTCGCTCGAATTCGAACTCGATGAGGCTCATAAGGCACTCTCCCTTTCGAGCCGGAAGCGCGAGAGCCCGATTGGAAACCGGGCGCTGGCCGCCGGATATGTCCCAAGCCGGTGGAGCATCCCGGCCACTTCCCGCAGCTCGATCATGCTCCAATACGAATCCCTGTCAAGATTCAGTATATCTTCAGCATAGATTTAATATCTGACTATGCAAGCCACCCTGCGTCTGAAAAATTGTGGACGAATTCAAGTAACGCTAGGGCACATATCGCAAAATTGTCACAATCCTTCAGCGAAACTCGAAATATCCGTCAATTTTCACTGGATTCATCCGTAGTTTTTTTAGCCCGCCCCCCGGATTTCTTGGATTCCAGTGCGTCAATTCGCGCCTCAAGCTCGTCAATTCGATCAAGGGCACGAACCGCCATATCCTTGACAACATCATATTCTTCGCGCGTCACAAGATCCATATCGGACATGAAGCGTTCGGCTTGTGCACGAAAGGCGGTCTCCACCTCACGCCGGGCACCTTGCGCGACACCGGCGGCATCGGTCATGAGTTTTGCAAAGTCATCAAGCAAACGGTTTGGGCCCTGCGCCATCGGAAGCTCCTTTTTTGATTTCCCCTGCAAAGACACGTATGGGGGTTTGGAATGAACTTCAAGCTTGAACGGTTACTCGCTCACACCTTGACGTTCGATCCCGGCCGGGGCAAGCGTTGCCTCGAAAACTCCCATTGCCGCGCCGCCGGCACATAGTCCCGAAGGTATCAGAGCTTGCCGCTTCTCGTCCTGCCCTTCCCCGCCATCAGTCCGGTGATCATCGAAGTTGGCCCGTTTGCCCTGCGCTGGTATGCGCTGGCCTATATTGCCGGAATCCTGCTCGCCTGGCGCTACATGCGCAGACTGGTGATCAACGACAGGCTTTGGGGTGCGCAGTCCCGGCCTACACCGCTTGATATCGACGACTTTGTTGTCTGGGGGACACTCGGCATCATTCTGGGCGGGCGTCTCGGCTATGTCCTGTTTTACAATCCGGCCTATTATCTCGCCTATCCCGGCGAAGCGATTGCATTGTGGTCAGGCGGCATGTCTTTCCATGGCGGGTTTGCCGGCACGGTCATTGCCATGTTCCTGTTTGCCCGGCGAAGGGGCCTGTCGCTCTGGACCCTGTTCGATCTTGCTGGTTGCGCCGCGCCGATAGGATTGTTCTTCGGGCGGATTGCAAACTTCATCAATGGCGAACTCTGGGGCCGTCCCACCGACGTTCCATGGGCCGTCGTCTTCCCCGGAGCCGGTCCGGAGCCGCGCCATCCCAGCCAGCTTTACGAAGCCGCCCTGGAAGGCATTCTGCTGTTTGTGATCCTGCGCCTCGTCAGTCACAAGTACCAGATGCTGCAAAAGCCGGGCTTCATTGCCGGTGCATTCGCATTCGGGTATGGCATCGCCCGAACATTTGTCGAGTTCTATCGTGTGCCCGATGCCCAGATCGGATATCTCGGTGGCTTCCTGACCATGGGCATGCTGCTGTCGATCCCTATGATCCTGATCGGCCTCGGCGTCATGATCTGGGCGGCCCGCAAGACGCCTGACGCGTCATGATCGAAGCCCCGTTGAAAGAGCGTTTGCGCGCCCGGATCGCAGCCACGGGCCCTATCACCGTTGCCGACTATATGGCGAGTTGCCTCGGCGATCCGCGAGACGGATACTACACCACCCGGGAGCCGTTCGGGACCGGAGGCGATTTCATAACCGCTCCGGAAGTCAGCCAGATGTTTGGCGAACTGATCGGCGCGTTCATGCTTCAGGCCTATGAACACGCGGGAAGACCGAAAGACTTTCTGCTGGTGGAACTTGGCCCCGGCCGCGGCACCCTGATGGCCGACCTCTTGCGGACAGCCCGCCTTCAGCCGGATTTTGTCGCAAATGCCCGCCTGTGCATGGTCGAGACGAGCGCACGGCTGCGCGCCAAACAGGGCGAAACGCTGAAAGACGGCCCGCTGGTGCCCGAATTTTTCGACAAGGTCGCCGATCTGCCGGACTGGCCCCTGTTTCTGGTTGCCAACGAGTTCCTTGACGCATTGCCGATCCATCAATTCGTCAAGACCGGCACGGAATGGCGGGAACGGATGGTGGGGCTCGATGCTGATGGCGAACTCGCCTTTGGTGTCGGCACGACCACCTTGCCTGGTGACCAACTACCGCCGGAAAATGCAAGGATACCGGCTGGCGCGATCCTCGAAACCCAGCCTGCATCCAACGCGGTTGCCGAGGAAATCGGTGCGCGCCTGAAAGCCCGAGGCGGCTGCGCCCTCTTCATCGACTATGGCTACTTGAAAACGGCTGCCGGTGACACTTTGCAGGCCCTCTACAAACAAAAACCGGACCCGGTGCTCGCCCACCCGGGAAACGCGGACCTGACGGCGCATGTGAACTTCGAAGCCCTGGCGAAAGCCGCCGGACATGGCGGGGCAACGGCCCTACCGCCCCTCACACAAGGTGAATTCCTGGTACGGCTCGGCCTTCTGGAACGCGCAGGACGCCTTGGCTCGGGCAAGTCTCACAGCGAACAGGAACAGATACGCGACGCTGTCGAACGGCTCGCCGCGCCCGATCAGATGGGAGACCTTTTCAAGGTTTTGGCGCTCACAGGTGATGAAGCCCCCCTGATCCCGTTTGACAGCCCGCCCTTGTAAGGCCAAGGATCGTTTCCAACACATTTTGCATGAGGCTTTCATGATCGTTTCCGACGCCCTCGCCGCACCGGGTATCCGGCACGGTTTCTTCACCCGAAATGGCGGTGTGTCCGAAGGCATCTATGAAAGCCTCAATATCGGTCTCGGCTCGCAGGACACCCGTGCACATGTCCTTGAAAACCGGAGCCGGATCGCAGGCGAACTGGGCGTCGTGCCGAACCGATTGGTCTCTCCCTATCAGAAACACACATCGGTTGCTCTGACGGTAAGCGGCCCATGGCAGGATGGATCGGACCGTACGGCAGACGCACTGGTGACAAGAGAACCCGGTCTCGCTCTCGGTATTTCGACTGCGGATTGCGGACCGGTTCTGTTTTGCGATTCCAAAGCCGGTGTGATCGGTGCTGCTCATTCAGGTTGGAAGGGCGCTTTTGGCGGCATTCTGGAAAATACCATTGCGGCCATGGAGGAACTTGGCGCGGACCGCGCCAACATCACGGCCACCCTCGGCCCGACAATTTCACAGGATTCTTATGAGGTCGGACCTGAATTCCGGCAGAGGTTTGTCGACACATCTGAAGAAAACGCAGTCTATTTCAAGCCGTCAAACAAGGCCGGGCACGCGATGTTTGATCTTCCGGGCTACATCGTCTCCCGGCTCAAGGCCGCAGGCTGCGGCAGCGTCGAAAATCTGGCACTGTGCACCTATCAGGACGAAGCCCGGTTCTTCTCCTATCGCCGAACCACCCATCGCCAGGAACCGGATTACGGCCGGTTGATGTCTGCAATCGTGATCGAGGCGGGTTGAACATGGCACTTCATTTCGACAGCACAGAATTTGAAACCCGCTTTGACCGCCTGAAGAAGCGCATGGCGGAGCAGAAGCTTGATGCCATGCTGCTGTTCGCGCAGGAAAGCATGTACTGGCTGACCGGCTATGACACGTTCGGCTTCTGCTTCTTCCAGTGTCTCGTCGTCACGGCGGACGGCAAGATGGTGCTTCTCACCCGCTCTGCCGACGAGCGCCAGGCAAGTCACACGTCGAACATTACGGACGTCCGGGTTTGGGTGGATCGCGGCGAAGCGAGCCCGGTCAAGCAGCTCAAGGACCTGTTATTCGACATGGATCTGCTCGGCTCGCGGCTGGGCATCGAATATGACACCCACGGAATGACCGGCAAGATCGGCATCGAAATTCTTGAAACCCTGAACAGCTTTGCGGACCTGAGTGACGAGTCCCGTCTGATCCCGATGCTGCGCGCACTCAAGAGCCCCGCCGAGATCACCTATATCCGCAAGGCGGCCGAGCTCGGCGACGATGCCTATGACGCCGCCCTCGCCGAAATCCGCCCCGGTGCCGACGAAGGCCGGATTCTCGCGGCCATGCAAAATGTCATCTTCGAAGGCGGTGGTGACTATCCGGGCAACGAGTTCATCATCGGCTCGGGCCGGGACGCGCTGTTGTGCCGCCACAAGTCCGGCCGCCGCCAGCTGTCGGAAACCGACCAGATCACGCTCGAATGGGCCGGGGTCTATCGTCACTATCACGCCGCATTGATGCGCACCGTCATTGTCGGACGCCCCACCGCACGGCACGAGGAAATGTATCATGCCGCCCGCGAGGCCCTTGCCGCAGTCGAAAAAACGCTCTCTCCCGGCCACACGTTTGGTGACATCTTTGATGCCCATGCAGCAGCCCTCGACGCGCGGCAAATGATGCCGCACAGGCTGAACGCCTGCGGCTATTCTCTCGGCGCCCGCTTCACGCCAAGCTGGATGGATCCGCCAATGGCCTACAAGGGCAACCCGGCGAAGGTGGAGCCGAACATGACCATTTTCGTTCACATGATCCTGATGGACTCGCAGTCAGAAACGGCAATGACCCTCGGCCAGACCTATCTGACCGGCGGCAGCGCTCCCGAATGTCTTTCCCGGCTGCCTCTCGACCTGCCGGTCAAGTCGGGATAAAGGTTCCAACCAAGACGTGCAGCGCCGATTCCGCAAGAATCGGCCTGCTGGAATAGACCGCTGACCCAGGCCCGCCAATGCCCGTTTCGACCGTACTCAAAAGTGTTTTCCCGCGCATTCTGGCGCTTGCCCTTCTGGCGGTCCTCGCCGCTTGCCAGTCGTCGCCCCCCCCGGCGTCGGGAGGTTCAGTGGCCACAACCGCCCCGCCCCGTCATGTTGACACCAGCAAGGTCAGCTTTGCCTTCGAACCCCTGACCGGCATTCCGGGCAACCTTGCCGATCAATTGTCGGAAAGTATCGGCAACGAAGCCAGCAAACAGGGGCTGACGCTGGTCCGCCGGGTGGGAGCGGAATCCACCTACCGGGTCAACGGCTATCTGTCAGCGGCCGGCGACCCGTCTGAGACCGTTGTATTTTATGTGTTTGACGTCGTTGACAATTCCGGCCGCCGGGTCAATCGCATTTCCGGATCCGAAAGGATCTCGGGCACTTCCGGAGACCCGTGGCAGGCCGTGAGCTCGACGGATCTGGAACGGATCGCGAATCGCGTTGTGGTACGGTTGGAGGCATGGCTCAACCGCCGCTAAGTGGTTTGCCGTCGCAACAGAGGACGATTGTCATCTTTTTGCAAAAAAGGTGACAATCCTGCCAATCAGCCGGTTGTCGATTGGGTGCGCTGTTGCTACAACGCCGCCGCCATCCGGGGGTTCCTCCCGGACCGAATATGTCAGGGACCAGATCGAGGCACATCCGCAGCCAATAGCGGGACCTCCTCGGCGTCGCACCAAAAGGACTTGCGGCTCATGAAGATCGTGGCGGGCAACTCAAACCGTGCCCTTGCTGAAGAAATATCCTCTTACCTGGACGTTCCTCTGGCGAAGTGCCAGGTCCGGCGCTTTGCCGACCAGGAAATCTTTGTCGAAATCCAGGAAAACGTGCGCGGCGAGGACGTATTTGTCGTTCAGCCGACAAGCTACCCCGCCAACGACCATCTCATGGAGCTGTTGATCATTATTGATGCGCTCCGCCGGTCCTCGGCACGGCGCATCACCGCCGTGATCCCCTATTTCGGCTATGCCCGGCAGGATCGCCGCGCCTCCGGCCGAACACCGATTTCCGCCAAGCTGGTGGCCAATCTCATCACCGAAGCTGGTGCCGACCGCGTCTTGACCCTGGATCTCCACGCCGGACAGATCCAGGGTTTTTTCGATATTCCGACCGACAACCTGTTTGCCGCGCCGGTCATGACCCGCGACATCAAGGAGCGTTATGCGACCGGAAATGTCATGGTCGTCTCTCCCGATGTCGGCGGCGTGGTCCGCGCCCGCGCACTTGCCAAGCGCATCGAGGCTCCGCTTTCCATCGTCGACAAGCGCCGCGACAAGCCTGGAGAGTCGGAGGTCATGAACATCATCGGCGAAGTCAATGGCTACGACTGTATCCTGGTTGACGACATCGTCGACAGTGGCGGCACGCTTTGCAATGCCGCCGAGGCCTTGCTGGCAAAGGGTGCAAAGTCGGTGACTGCCTACATCACCCACGGCGTTCTGTCCGGCGGTGCGGTTGCCCGCGTGACCTCGTCAAAGCTGAAGGAACTGGTGATCACCAACTCCATCGAGCCGACCGCCGCCATCACCGCCGCCTCCAACATCCGCGCCATCTCGATTGCACCGCTCTTGGGCGAAGCAATCAACCGGACGGCTCTGGAGAAGTCGGTTTCCAGCCTGTTCATCTGAACCGGCTGAAGGATGCGATAGTCTTGCGGGGGCGGCGGGCAAACAGTCCGGCGCCCTTTTTTTAAGCCAAATATTTTCAAGGCAAAGATTGCATGACGATTTCAGGACAACTTCTCCAGCTTTTTACCGGCAAGCCGGAGCATCTGTGGAACGGTAAACCCATGTCGGCAATCCGCAAGCTCGCAACTTCGGCGGAGCTGCATACCGGACTGACAGGACTTGAAGGCGATCAGCAAGCAGACCTCACCGTTCACGGCGGCCCCGACAAGGCACTTCACCTCTACCCTTCCGAACACCTTGCAGGCTGGCGCGGGGAATTTCCGGAAAAGGCCGATGTATTTCAACCAGGCGGCTTTGGCGAGAACCTCTCGACCACAGGTCTGACCGAGGAAAACACCTGCATCGGAGATGTTTTCAGCATCGGAACCGCGCGCATCCAGATCTCCCAAGGCCGTCAACCCTGCTGGAAACTGAATATGCATACCGGCATTGATGCCATGGCGCCCCGGTTTCAGCGGACCGCCAAAACCGGATGGTACTTTCGTGTGCTTGAAGAAGGCTGGATCAAGGCTGGCGATGACATCAACCTGCTGGAGCGCATTCGCCCGGACTGGCCGATGAAACGGTTGATCGAGGCCCGGTTCAACCCGAAACTGGATCCCCGCATGGCGGCCGAACTGGCTGATCTGGAGGTCCTTGCAGACAATTGGCGGGCCGCCTTCTTGAAAAAATGCGACACGGGCTTTCGAGAGGACACAAACAGGCGCCTGAAAGGCAGCTAATCCGCCCTTCCGTTGCTTGCACTCGCTGTGGAGTTCCGGTATACACCCGCTTGCGCCTGCACCCCTGGAGGAGGCGCATGTGGACCGATCCCGAACAACTCAGATCGCTTTCGACACGGTGGTTCGCCGGTCCGTTATTCTACACCTTAGGAGTTTTGCCATGGCTACCAGCTATGAGCTGAAGGCGTCGGCACGGGACCGGGTGGGCAAGGGGGCCGCACGGGCACTGCGTCGCGAAGGCCTTCTCCCCGCCGTGATTTACGGTGACAAGCAACCTGCCCTGCCGATCGCCGTGCCGGTCAAGGAAACCACTCTGACCCTGCACAAGGGCGGCTTCCTGACTCACATCGGCACCATCGAAGTGGACGGCAAGAAGCATCAGGTTATTGCCAAGGACTACCAGTTGCATCCGGTCCGCGATGACGTTGTGCATGTCGACTTCCTGCGCGTGTCCGCAAACACCACGCTGACCGTCGAGATCCCGGTTCACTTCCTCAACGAAGAAACCTGCCCGGGCATCAAGAAGGGTGCAGTTTTGAACATCGTTCGTCACACCGTCGAACTGATTGTTCCGGCCAACGCCATTCCGGAAGCCCTTGAAATCGACCTGGCGACTGCTCAGCCGGGCGATGCCCTCAAGATCTCCAACGTCAACCTTCCGTCCAACTGCCAGCCGACGATCACCGACCGTGACTTCACGATCGCAACGATCGCTGCTCCGGCCGGCATGAAGGAAGCTGACGACGAAGAAGCAGAAGGCGAAGCCGAGGCTTGATTGCCCGCTTGACCCTTTGACGATTTCCAGGAGGGACGGTTCTGCCGTCCCTCTTGTGTGTTTCGGGCCTGCTGCGGTATCAAGCGGGCAGACGGCGTGGCCCATCCATTCAAGACAGGTTCAAGGCGGAGGACGCGATGCGATTGATCGTCGGACTGGGCAACCCGGGGGCGAAATACGAACGCAACCGCCATAATATCGGCTTTCTGGCCGTAGACGAAATCCATCGCCAGCATCCATCATTTGCACCGTGGCGGTCCCGGTTCCAGGGACAGGTGTCAGAAGGCCAGATCGGGTCCGAAAAGATCCTTCTGATCAAACCGTCGACCTACATGAACGAATCCGGCCGCGCGGTTGGGGAAACCCTGCGCTTTTACAAGCTCGCTCCCGAAGACGTTCTGGTTATCTATGACGAGCTGGACTTGCCGCCTTCGAAATTCCGCATGAAAAAGGGTGGCGGCCATGGCGGACATAACGGCCTGCGCTCCATCTCCGCGCATATTGGCGAGGACTACCGGCGCCTGCGGCTTGGCATCGGACATCCCGGCGACAAGCGGCTGGTGTCAAATTATGTGCTTGGCGACTTTGCAAAGGCCGACAAGGACTGGCTGGAACCGCTGCTGGATGAAATTGCCCGCAACGCCGATCTTCTGGCCGAAGCCAAGGACAGTCAGTTCGCCAACAAGATGACATTGGCGCTGGAACCGGAAAAGGCCCAACGCAACGGCAAGAAGGCGGACAAGCCTGCAAAAGACACTGCGTCACAGTCTCCGTCTCAGGCGCAGTCCCATACCCCCTCTCCGCCCCGGTCACCCGCCAAACCGAAAGGCCAGAGCCATATCCGGCAGGCCCGGCAGGCCAAACCTGCCAAGCTTCCAACATCCGGACCGATGGCCGACATGCTCAAGAAGCTGTTCGGCAATGAACAGGACTAGACAATTTAAACAATTGCAAGAATTTGAACCTCTTGGTTCCTGAATAGAATTTCCTCAACTTGAAAACACTCCATAAGTGCTTTGACAAAGCATGAAATCGCCAGAAGAATGTGACCATAACCGTAAAAATTGCATTTGCAGTGATTGCGCGTCACCTGCCCGGCTTCTGGGAGAATTTCCATGCTTCATCATTCATTGACGGATCAACAGCAAAAAGCTGCCAAGAGCGAACTTCAAAAGATCTTTATACTGTCCAAGGATGGGATTGCGGTCGACGTCTTCTCCAAGGGCATCGACAGCGTTTGGCACGAAATGCTCGACACCCCGGACGCATATGCGGACTTCTGCCTGTCTGCCTGTGGCGCAGTCGTTGGTCATCAGCCCTCTGCTGGGTCTGGAAGTGTCAGTTTCATTGAAAGCTACGAACGCCGCTGGGGCAAACTGCCAGACATCTGGTTCACCACCTCTGACGGCAGTCTGGATGCCTCCCTGAAGCGCGAATATGACCTTTTCGGCACCGTCCACGCATCCTGGAACTGTACCCCCACTCATGCCTGCATGGATATGGTGCGCAAGGAAAAGCAAGGCCCGCCCAAACTCGATTGGGAAAAGCAGCGTCAGGATCCCAAAGACACTCCTTGCAACGACGGTCCCGCGCCGACCACGACAAAACAATAATCCCGGGCAACGCTCTTCGTATTGGAAGGGACGTACATGCTTAAAACTGCCGTTTTGAAAAAGACTGCCGACGCGTCTTCCGACCGGTCTATGGATTGGAGAACCAGCTTCGCAGATCTCCTGTCACCGTCAGGCAGATGGGACATCTCGGAACGTGTTGTGGACGATCTGCCAATTGTCATCATTGATGATGCGTTGAAACAGCCCGAGGCCTTGCGAGACTTCGCGCTTGGGCTTGATTACGGCATTTTGCAACACGCCCGCGAGTATCGCAATTATCCGGGTGAACGGGCCATTGTGAGCATCGAACCAAAGGCCTTGCGCACACGCATCCTGAAAGCCTATCCGTTCCACAAGCAATCGCGCCTCAATCCGGCGCTGGAATTTCGCAGGGAAGCCGCAATCTTCACGAGGATCCTTCCCTCGGCGCTCAAGGCTCTGCATCCAAGACAAAAAGCACCGCACCTCGATATCGGGACAATGCTTGTGGGGCTCTTGCACCTTACCCCGCCCGGAGACGAACCGGGCGCCACAGGCTTTTACAGGCACAAGCAGACCGGTCTGGCATTCATGCCGAACTGTCCCGACGAAGACCTGGCGCGCTGTTGCACGGACCTCGGCTACTCGCCTTACGACGCACACGGATACATGGCCTTCCGGAAACACCTGATCTACGACCAGCTCGGCTCCTATGCCCACCAGCTACAGGGGACCGGCATTGACCGGTCAAATGATGTTTGGGAGCTGGTGCACACCATTCCGGGCCGCTTCAACCGCCTTGTGGTCTTCCCGGCCAACCTGTTTCACAGCCCGGTCTTCTTTACCGGCAGCCACAACAGGCCCCGCCTGACCATGAACATGAACTTCGACCCCATTTGAGGAGACCTCTCATGAACGCCAGTCAGCTTGCTGCAAGTCTCATCAGACGCGGAGGCCGGACGGTCATCGCCGCCGCGCACCAGCTCGAAGACGAAGAGTTTTTCGAAACGGCAAAAACCGGCCCATCCATGGCCTGGACGCTGCTCCACCTGTGCGGCCAGCTCGAATGGGCGGTTCAACAAACAACGGGTGCGAAATCGCGCGCGGATGTCGACCTCCTGGAACGCTTCAAGGGGGAGGACACGCTGGAGCAAGCTGCCGAATTGCGTGGAATCATGCCCGAGCGCCTGGAAATCGTCGCCATGTACGAACAAAGCCTTGAACGGGCGCTTGGCACGCTGGAAAGCCACGGCAGCAAGTGGGAGACGGACCCGCAAAGCGAGAGCGTAAAGCAGGCCTTCGCCACAACCGGCGAAATCTGGCAAACAGTCTCCTGGCATGCGTTCTGGCACCTCGGGCAACTGTCTGCCACGCAACCGGCTCTTGGCGGCTCCCGCTATACCCAACCCGGTGGATTCCTCGGTCAATTGTGCTGATGGACCGGAGACCGCAGCCGGCCCACAGAACAAACGCCATGACATCCGGTGAACGCTGGGCGGTTGGTCACCCCGGCCCGTCCCCCGGTACCATACAACAGCGCTTCAATCGCTATGCGCTCGCTGTGGCGCGTGGCTATTGCCCCTATCTTTTGCCGTCGATCCGCCAGCACACCTGCATGGCGACCTGCTACCGGCTGACGGCGGCTTCTTGCGCCGATCTTCAGGAAGAAGCCTTCTGGCATTGTGTCTTTCACGCGGAGCAATTGCGCGTGCAGATGGCACACACATCTGCTGCGGAGCACCCGGCCCTTTGCGAAAATGTGATCTTTGAATTGCCGGATTCCCTGACGCCCGCGCCCGGCAAGCGTGGACTGGAGTGGTGCCACTGGCTCTTGAAGCTGAACTATACCCAAACCGGCATCATGGCAGGCGAATTCTGGCCCCAGGAAACAGAACGGGACCGGCGCTCAAGGCCAATTCCCGTGCCCGAACACTTTTTCATCTCGCTGCGGCCAGCCATCAAGGACAAGGATGCCCGCTTTTTTTCCTTGTCGCCGCGCCAGTTGGCGGAATTTCACGCCGGTCATCCAAGCCATCCGACATTGCTGGAAGCCTTTGGCTGTCCGCAAAACCGCAAGGATCAGCCACCGCACCGGCCCGACCCGTATTATCGCAGGCTGATCGGTTTTGCCGAGGATGAACTTGCCCGGACGATCCAGACAATTGAGGCCAGCCAGATTGGCAGAACCGGCTCCTGAAACCTCACCCGAAAGCATTGCGAGCGCGCTTCTGAGAGCACTCGGCGGCGCTCCTGCGCATATTCTGGATATTGGCGCAGGAGACTGCCGGATCGCCGGAATGCTCGCGGCCGCAGGACACAGGGTGACCGCAGTCGACCAAATGCCGGTCCGGACATGCCCGCCGAATGTGACATTCATCAGGACCGACATCCGCACCCCCGTGAGCAGTTGGCAGCCGCAGATGCCCGTCGATGCGCTGTTTTGCCGTCATGTCTTGCATTACTTTACCTTGGACTGGGCACGCGATCACCTGCTTGCGCCCTTCCTCGCAGCCCCCGGCTCATTGCCGGTCATTGCCCTAGAAGCCTTTTCCTGCTGTCCGGACCCGCCGTTTTCCACCCGTTTTCCATCCTATTGGCAAGGACAACACTTCCAGGCCCTCTTTCCGCAAACCCACACCAGCCGGTGCTGGGAAGCGACGTTCGAGGGAGTGGATGCGGACGGGTTCGACCGAACCTTCCGGACCAGCCGCTGCATTGCCCAGCCTTGCGTGGCAAATCTCTCCGCCAACCAGTGATCCGGCCAATGATATGGCTTGTGGCCCGGCCCGTGCCCCGCAATGATGCTGCAAAGAGGCCGAACGCCCTGGTCTTGACCTTGACCGCCCCCTCGGGCATTTAGCGCGGCAACAGTTTCCGTTCCCAACCGAAAGCGACCTCCCATGGGATTTCAGTGCGGCATTGTCGGACTGCCGAATGTCGGCAAGTCGACACTTTTCAACGCGCTCACCAAGACGGCAGCGGCCCAGGCCGCCAACTATCCGTTCTGCACCATCGAACCGAACACCGGCGAAGTGGCGGTTCCCGATCCCCGTCTGGATGCCATTCGCAAGATCGCAGGCTCCAAGGAAGTGATCCCGACCCGCATCACGTTTGTGGACATTGCCGGCCTCGTGCGCGGCGCGTCCAAGGGCGAAGGCCTCGGCAACCAGTTCCTTGCCAACATCCGCGAAGTTGATGCCATCGTGCATGTGTTGCGCTGTTTCGAAGACGGCGACATCACCCACGTGGAAGGCACCGTCGACCCGATTGCCGACGCCGACACGGTCGAGACCGAGCTGATGGTCGCCGACATGGAAAGCCTCGAGCGCCGGATTGCGCCGCTTAAGAAAAAGGCCAACAGCGGCGACAAGGAAGCCAAGGCGGTCATTCCGATCATGGAAGCTGCCCTTGCCCTCTTGCAGGACGGAAAACCGGCGCGCAGGCTTGACCTGTCCGACCCGGAAGAACGCAAGATCCTTGAGGGGCTCAACCTGCTCACCTCAAAGCCGGTGCTTTACGTTTGCAACGTCGACGAAGGCTCGGCTGCAACCGGCAATTCACTGTCTGAAAAGGTCGCGGCACAGGCTGCACAGGAAGGTGCCGGTTGCGTGGTGATCTCTGCTGCCATCGAAGCGGAAATCTCCCAGCTCGACAAGGAAGAGCAAGCCGATTTTCTGGAAACCATCGGTCTTGAGGAACCCGGCCTCGACCGGCTGATCCGCGCCGGTTATGAGCTGCTTGGCCTGATCACCTATTTCACCGCAGGCCCGAAGGAAACCCGTGCCTGGACGATTACCGAGGGCACGAAAGCCCCGGGCGCTGCCGGTGTGATCCACACCGATTTCGAACGCGGCTTCATCCGCGCCCAGACCATCGCCTATGACGACTATGTCTCCCTCGGCGGCGAAACTGCCGCCAAGGAGGCTGGAAAGTCCCGCGACGAGGGCAAGGAATACATCGTCAAGGACGGCGATGTGCTGCTGTTCAAGTTCAATACCTGAACCAAAACAATCGACCTCATGCACGGCCCGGACAATTCAGAAGTGAGGTGCAACATCGTTTTCTTGTGTGGCAACAAG
>NZ_SMMF01000421.1:0-904 GCF_009711355.1 Roseibium sp. RKSG952
CTTGGTGCTGATATATCAAAGGACCTTGTCAGGGTGGGTTGGAGAGCGATTCCTTGCTGATCGCGTTGTTAAAGGGACACCGTATTGTGGCAGCCCGCGCAGAACGCGGGCCGGAATACATCTGTCCGTGTTGCGGAGGTGAGCTTATCCTGAGGAAAGGCCGCAAGGTCATCCATCATTTTGCCCATAAACCGCCTGTCTCATGCGCATGGGGCAAGGGGGAAACACAAGCCCATCTCAAGGCCAAGGCGCACTTGGCCAAATCGTTTTCTGACCGTGATATCCGGTCTGAGGTCGAGTTCGTGGTCAGCACGCCAACGGGTGTGCGCCGGGCGGATGTGATGGCCTGGAAGCCCAACGGCACCAGCGTTGCCTTCGAGCTTCAGCATACCAGCATCACTCTTGACGAGATCGAAGCGCGGGCACTTGCCTACGCGCAAGCCGGGATCGCACAGATCTGGATCCCGTTTCTGCCACCCTCAGTCTGGGCCCGGGGCCATGAGCGGGAGGCAGGGGCATGGTTTGTCCCCCGTTATGCCGCGCGCCCGTTTGAGCGTTGGGTTCACGGTTTTGACCGGAAAGCGGGCATGTGGATGTATGATCCGCGCGAGGACACCCTGTGGCATGGGCGGCTTGCGAAACACAGGATCTACCTGCCGCCCGCAACCTGGTACAGCACCCAGGGAGAGGACCGGCACACGGGCGGCTACTGGAAACAATCCGCCCGCTATCAGGAACTGACGTTGACCGGACCCTACAGCTGGGAGCAGCTGCGCGTGCAGATCCGTCACCGAAACGCGGTGACCATCGGTGATTACCGGTGGCCGAGAGGCATGCGGGCAACCTTTGTCCCTGCCGATGATCCTGTTTGACCCGCACTCAAACGCGTGAAGTGGTCAGGTTA
>NZ_SMMF01000319.1:0-579 GCF_009711355.1 Roseibium sp. RKSG952
TCGACCCGGATCAGAATTTGCGACAGAACCTCCGGTTTACCTGGGCATCCTGTGCGATACGATCAAACGTCAGTCCATCCGCACCGTCATGTTTCAAAAGATCAAGCGTTGCCGTCATCACCGCTTCCGCGATTATCTCGCTTCTGCCTTTCGGCCGTTGCTGCGGGGTTATCCGCAGGTCAGGGCCTGCGGATTTCTCCTCAGGTTTGCCGTCTGCTGAACGTATTGCCAAGTCACACCTCGCCACCTTTATACTTCACCAGAAGCTCGTCCGACTTTGCATTTTCTGGCCACCAGATCAATGCGAAGCAGACTACCAAATTAATAAAAGCAACATTATGTTGCTTTAAAAAAATCCTGATGCTAGCGTTGAGGCCGGGTCAGCGATGTCGCTCGCAGATCCGGGAGGAACGCCAGATAAATCCGATTCAGGCAGGCACAGCCAAAAGGCCAATAAGGTCGGGCATGCTGCTGATTGCGATCCGCTTGCGGTTAACACGCTTGCCAATTTCGCCGATTGTTTTCGGCGGACAACGGCGGTTTGCGTCCTCTATAGCGCGACAATCTGGGAGAGAAGTG
>NZ_SMMF01000809.1:0-11072 GCF_009711355.1 Roseibium sp. RKSG952
CGACTGTCCGGAAACAGGGACGAACTCCAGCGGTTTCGGTCCGGCATAAACCGGGCCATTAGAAACTTGCCGCATAGCGTTCCAGATGATGGTCGGCATCCCCGAAAGCCAGCTCGGCGACCATGACCCGTTTGACATAATCGCCCAACTCATAGTCTTCCGTCATGCCGATGCCGCCATGCATCTGCATGGCCTTCTGACAAATCAAGCGGCCCCGTTCGGCGAGAAACACCTTCGCGGCCGACACCGCTTTCCGCCGGCGTTCCGGGTCATGCCCATCCACGGTCATGGACGCTTCATAAACCAGAGAGCGCGCATGCTCCGCATCTATCACCATTTCCGCCAACTGGTGCTGAAGTGCCTGAAACTCGCCGATCGGACGCCCGAACTGGGTGCGGACCTTCAGATAGTCCGTGGTGAGCGCGATGATCCGGTCCAGCGCCCCAAGTGCTTCGGCGCAATAGGCAGCCGCCCCCAGATCGGCAACATGTTCAATCACGGGCCCTGCCCGGTTCTCCTCTCCAAGCACATCCGCAATGCTCACGGCGGCGTCCTGCAGGGTGATTTCGGCGCAGGAGCGTCCGTCTGCAAGCCGGTAGGACTGAAGCGTGACACCGGGCGCATCTGCCGGAATGAGAAACAGCGTCAAGCCTTCCATACTCCTTGAACCGAACGCCCCCGTTCGGGCGGAAACGATCAGGACATCTGCCGAAGGTGCGCCGATCGCCACTGATTTGCGGCCATACAGACGATAGGTGCCGCCTTCAGTCCGGGCAGTTGTTTCGACATGGCCCAGATCGAAACGCCCCCCGGGTTCCAGCAAGGCCACGGAACACTTCTTCGCGCCGCCCGCAATCGCTGGCAAGTACCGGCGCTTCTGGTCTTCGCTTCCGGCAAGCCCGATCGCACCGCCGCCGAGCACCACGCTGGCGGTAAACGGTTCGAGTGCCAGATACTGGCCGAACTCGATGGCAGCAACCATCGTATCGACCGCATTGCCGCCAATCCCGTCATAGGCCTCGGCAACGGGTAACCCCAAAAGCCCCAGCTCGCTCAGCGCTTTCCACGTGCCGGGGTTGTGGTCAAGACCGTCCGCCAGAATGCGCTTGCGGGTTGACCGGTCACAGGTGCCGCCCAGGAGCCTGCGCAGGCTGTCGGCGATGAGAGACTGTTCTTCCGAGTAGGTGAAGTCCATGACGCGTGCCTATTGATCCATGACTGTCTTCGAAATGATTGTCTTCTGGATCTCGGTCGACCCGCCGAAGATCGTCGCCTTGCGCCGGTCCAGATAGTTCGGCACACGCGGAATGGCATGATCCGGGCCGACAGTTTCCCCGTTCCAGGCCGGATCCATGGCCGCTTGCTGCCATGGAAGCGCGTAAGCGCCGACGGCCTCCATCTGCAGTTCCGCGATCCGCTGCTGGACTTCCGTACCCTTGACCTTCAGGAGTGAAGGGAAGGCCCCGTTCAAACCGCTGCCGTCACCGCCCCCGCTCAGCATCCGCAGATTGGTCAATTCCAGCGCCCGCAGCTCGATTTCCATCCGGGCCAGTTTTGCCGAAAACAGGGGATCCTCGATCAGGGGCTTGCCGTTTTTCCGCTCCTTGCGGGCAATATCGAGAAGTCTTCCGAATTCCGCCTTGCTGTCACCGATCCGGGCAATCCCGGTCCGCTCGTGACCAAGCAGGAACTTGGCGTAGGTCCAGCCCTGATTTTCCTCGCCCACCAGATTTCCGGCAGGCACGCGGACCTCTTCCAGAAAGACCTCATTGACCGAATGCATGCCGTCCGTGGTTATGATCGGCCGGACCGTGATGCCGGGCGTTTTCATGTCGATCAGAAGGAAGGAAATACCCTGCTGACGCTTTTTTGCCTTCGGATCGGTCCTGACGAGACAGAACATCCAGTCGGAGAAATGCGCGTAGGACGTCCAGATCTTCTGGCCGTTGACCACATAGTCATCCCCATCGCGGACAGCCGCCGTCTTCAGCGACGCAAGGTCGGACCCGGCTCCCGGTTCGGAAAAGCCTTGGCACCAGGCCACTTCCCCCGACACGATGCCGGGAAGATGCCGGGCTTTCTGGTCTTCGTTACCATATTCAATCAGCACCGGACCAATCATGTGGACCCCGAACGGCAAGACCCGGGGCGCTCCTGCAAAACAGGCTTCCTCGTCAAAAATGCTGACCTGAGCCGGTGTCCATCCGCAGCCGCCATGTTCCACCGGCCAGCGCGGCACAAGCCAGCCCTTCTTCCCGAGGATCTTCTGCCATCCCCTGAAGTCGTCTTCTCCAAGTTTCTGGCCAGCCTTCACCTTGGCACTCAGATCCTTCGGCAGGCTTTCCTCCAGAAACGCCCGCACCCCGGCGCGAAACGCGTCTTCTTCTGCCGTGTAGCCGATATGCATTCCTGCCTCCCTAAACCCCGTCTGCTCAAGGCCTCCGGCGATTGCCGGCACCGCAGGGCTCGCTCTTCCTTCAGGTCAGCCGCCAGCTGTTTGGCTGGTATTGGCGGCTCGCCGAGGCTGTCAACTTCGCTTCGACCCCTCTTCAAGAGTGCAGCAGCCTTGTTCGAATCAGGTGCTGTGAGCCCTCGACAGTTTTATTCGCTTACGTATTATTATATTACGAATTATTTAGTCCGCAACCGTTTCCTGATCCCGTCACTCATGCCGGGACCCACGGGCGGGCGTGGTTACTTGATCAAGACAGGGTTACGCAAGGCCGGTTGCAGCGCATTTTCTGCGCCACTGACAAACCGTTCAACCGGCGGCAAGAGTTCTCAAGTGTCCTTGCCGTTCAAGCGGTTTTGCAAGTTCTTTCGCGCCTTGCGCAAGGTCGTGACCATCTGGTCGAGTTCCGCTTCCTCGACCCCGTCAAACGTCACCTCGTTCAACTGGTGCAGGCTGTCACCGATCTTCTTCCACATGTCCTGCATCCTGGGTGTCAGCCAGACCCGCTTGGCCCGCCGGTCGTTTTCGTCCGGGCGCCGTTCGACATAGCCCTTGGCTTCCAGACGGTCGACGAGACCGCTGACCGTCACCGTACCGATATCCATCCGGGCGGAGAGTTCGGTCTGGGTCAACCCGTCTTGCCTGTGCAGATTGTTGAGAACGAACACCTGCACATGGGTCAGGCCGTATTCCGACGCCAGCTGGTCGAACAGAATACGCCGGAACCGGGCAACATCGCTCAAGAGCGTCCCGAGTTTACGATCCAACTCTTGCATAGACTCCACTCATTACCTTCTTCCACCGGTTGTGCGCGCAAGTCCGGACCCGGATTGACTGGCCTGCGGCACATCTTTCCGGCCCGGCTCGGCGCGTGTTGACTAGCAAACAATGACCATGCGAACAATCTCCCGGTTTTTCCGGCACGATCACCTTTTGATCAGTCCGTGACAATCCCCAGTTCTTTCAGGATTTCAGCCGTGTGCTGGCCGACGCCCGCAGGTGGTGAGGCCTGTTGTCTCGGGCCGTCTTCACTGGCCGTGAACGGTGCCCCGAGAAACCTAATCCCCTCGCCAAGGCCATCAACGGCTCCGGCATCAACCATTACCCCGCGATGCTCAAGCTGCGGGTCATTCAATGCCTGCGCCAGATCACGAACTGCCTGCGCGGGCACCCCGCTTGGTTTCAGGATATCCAGCCAGTCCCGGGTGTTCCGGGTTTCCAGCACAGGTTCGATCAGGGCACGGGCTGCCGTCAGATTGGTTTGCCGCGCGGCCTCGGTGCAAAACCGCGGATCATTCAGCTGCTCCGCCAGACCAAGCGCCTTGAATGCGTTTTCCTGCTGGCGGGCGGTCAGCGTTGCCAGAAGGATCAATCCGTCGGCTGTCCTGAAAGTGCCGGATGTTGGCTGCGAAATAGGTGAATCGTTCCCCAGTAGGGGCGGCAGCGCGCCGCGCACAAGATAGTCCGCCCCCTGACAGCACATCAGCTGCAAGGCCGTGTCAAACATCGCAACATCGAGATATTGGCCCTCTCCGGTGATCGCACGGCGATAAAGCGCTGCAGCGATCGCAAAGGAGGCCGATATGCCGGTCGCAACGTCAACCAGCATGAAACCGGACCGGGTGGGTCCCGTTTCCGGATGGCCAGTCAGAGACATCATGCCCGAATCCGCCTGGATGGCGGAATCATAGGCGCGTTCGGATTTGCGCGGGCCACATTGGCCATAGCCGCTGATCGAGCAATAGATGACGCTCGGGTTGTTCTTGCGCACGCTGTCATAGTCGATGCCCAATTGACCGGCTGTGCCGGGCACGAAATTTTCCACCACCACATCGGCATTGGCCACAAGAGCCGCGGCCACGTCCTTGCCGTGGTCTGTGGTCAGATCAAGGGCAAGGCTGCGTTTGCCGAGGTTGCCGGTCAAAAAGGACGGTGAGAGCCGTTTTGCCGCAAGCTCGGGACTGGTGAGCGCCCCACGCATCTGGTCTCCCTCTCCGGGAGCTTCCACCTTGATGACATCAGCGTCGAGCAGGGCCAGCATCTGGGTCGAGACCGGACCCGACAGGGCCCGGGTGAAGTCAATTACCCGCAAACCTTTAAATGCACGCATGTTTTCAATCCGGTTTGCTCGTTTGAGACTGGTCCGGCCGCGGCACGATCACCGCATCCAGAGCGACCGCCCCCTTGGGCAACACCACAAAGGGGTTGATATCAACCGACTGCAACCGGTCGCCATTTTCGTCGGCAAAGACGGACAGCCGCGACAGGGCATTCGCCAATGCATCGACATCACAAGCCGGAGCCCCGCGCACACCATCAAGCACCGCCCGGCCCTTGATGCCGTCGATCATGCGATGGGCTTCCTCAATGCCGAAGGGGGCAAGGCGAAAGGTAACGTCCTTCATCACCTCCACGAAAATGCCGCCAAGGCCGAACATCACGGCGGGCCCGAGAACCGGATCCCGTGTTACCCCAAGAACCGTCTCGACGCCGCCGGACACCATTTCGCACACCAGAACGCCTTCAAGACGCGCCTTGGGATATGCAGCACGGGCACGCGTCACAATGTCTTCAAATCCCTTTGCAATCGCGTCCGGGCCGTTCAATCCGATCAGCACGCCGCCGATTTCGGTCTTGTGCAGAATGTCGGGCGAGGCGATTTTCAAGACGACAGGGCCGCCTATGGATTGCCATGCGGCAATTGCCTGCCCGGGACTAGCGGCAAGGCTTTCCCGCGTTACCGGAATGCCGGAACTCGCCAGGATCGATTTTGCCCCTGCTTCGGAGATATCATGATCCGGCACCGGGATGGCGGCCTCGGGCAGACCCTGAACCGGCTCCGGCCCTGCCCGGTCAAACACCTCGTGAAACCGGTTCAGGGCGGCAATTGCCCGGATCGCCATGACCGGGTCTTCAAAACAGCCAATGTTCAGCGCTTCATACTTCGCCGTGATGTCGGGCGGTGCAATCATGCTGAGCGCCATCGGCGCGTCCGGGTGCCGCTCTCTCAGATCCTTGAAGGTCGCCAGCAAATAGTCCTTGAGCGCAGGCGACTGGGGCGTGCTTGCCAGATAAACGGCAAAGGCATCGAAGCCGCTTTCGCGGATCGACAGATCAATGCTCTTGCCGATGACTTCCGGTTCATTGGTGACCTGACCCGTGACATCAATCGGATTGCGCACCCCGGCATAGGGCATCAGCTCCAGTATCTTGCCTTGCAATTCGTCCGGAGTGGCGGGCACCTTGAGGCCGGTCTTGACCGCCTCGTCCGCCATTTGAATGCCAACCCCGCCGGAGACGGTCTGGATCCCCAGTTTGCGGCCTTTCGGGAAATTCCCGGTCTGGCAGGCATAGGCGACATCGACCATTTCTTGGCAGCTTTGCGCCCGGTAGACACCGTATTGCTCAAACAGCGCATTGTAGATTGCGTCGTCTCCGGCAAGGCTGGCCGTATGGGTGGCGGCCGCAGCCGCGCCCACATCCGTATCGCCGACCTTGATCATGATCACCGGCTTTCTTGCAGTCCGGGCTAGATCCAGCGCGTCGCAAATCCGGTCCTTGTCCTTGACCCCTTCCGTGTAAGCCATGATGGTCTGGACGTCTGGGTGCCTGGCGTAATAGGCGATCACTTCAGCCACATCGATGTCTGCCTCATTGCCGGTCGTGACCCAAAGGTCCGTGGCCACACCGCGCCGCTGCGACATGTAGAACATGTGTGCCCCATAGGCCCCGCTCTGGCTGATGATGGCGGTCTTACCCGGCGCCAGCCGGACATTGGCCTGAATATTGGTGAAAGTGCCGTACCAGCCCGCGCTGAGGCTGAGGGCACCGATACAGTTGGGCCCAAGCAGCCGCATGCCCGCCTCCCGGGCGGCATCGCGGAGACGGGTTTGCGCTCCGGCCCCGTCTGCGCCCAGTTCGGCAAATCCGGCGCTGAAAATGATGGTCGCCCGGGTGCCATGTTCGGCGCAATCGGAAACAGTCTGCGCAACCATGGGGGCCGGTACTGCGATAATGGCACAGTCGACCGGGCCCGGAACATCCCGGATCGAAGGATAGGACGTCAGCCCCTGAACAGTCTCCCGTTTGGGGTTGACCGGATAGATCTTTCCGCCGAAGCCGCCTGAAATCGTGCTCTCAATCGGACGTCCGCCGATCCGGTGCGGCTGATCCGAGGCGCCAATGATGGCCACGGAGCGGGGCTGCAACAACGCGTCAAGCGCCGAGCTTGAAGAGACGGTGATACTATCGGCCATGGCATGCCCTTTCATTCAGATCCGCTGGCCAGCGCCCAACCCGAAACGGCTCCGCCGGTTTGCATGTGATGACTGTGTTCTGTTGGTGCAAGGAGGGCTTTTCGGATTGCTCCGAACGCTTCCCTTGCCGGATGACGGCGGCAACGCAGATCGGTACCGGAGCCTCCAACTCCGGAAACTCCGTCTCTGCACCTCCTACCGCCCCTCAAAAACCGGTTTGCGGCTCTCTGCGAACGCCGTCACGCCCTCCTCGAAATCGCGGGTCTTGAACGCCTTGCCTTGAAAGGCCGCCTCGATCCGCAGGGATTCGTCGAGCGAAGCGGTTTGCGCGGCGGCGATTTGCCTTTTGATCATGCCCAGAGCAACAGTCGGTCCGGTAGCAAGACGGTGTGCGAGGTTTCGGGCCGTTTCCTGTAAAACTTCATCTTCCGTGACTTCATGGATCAGCCCCCATTCCCGCGCAGTTGCAGCGTCGATTGTTCCTCCGAGCATGGCAAGGGCTGCGGTGCGTGACGCCCCGATCCGATGAGTCAGCAGCGACGACATGCCCCCGTCCAGAACCGCGCCAATCTTCGAAAAAGACAGATGAAATCTGGCAGACCTCGCCATCAGAACAATGTCGGAGGCAAGCACAACAGAAAAACCCGCGCCTGCCGCCGGGCCATTGACGGCTGCAACCACCGGAACAGGAATATCCCGCAGGGCCAGGATCATGCGGTTGAGGCCATTCAGGATCTGCGTCTCGATGTGATCGCGCCGGGCCAGCATGGTTTCAAGGCCGACATCGCCGCCACTGCAAAACCCTCGACCCTTGGCATTGATCAGGATGGCGCGGACCTCGGGGGCCTGAAACTCCCGCGAGAGCTCGGCCATCATGATCTCCCGCATGTCGGCCGACAGCGCATTCAACCGGTCCGGCCGGTTGAGCGTCAGCGTCAACACGCCACTTTCCCGATTTACCAAGAGGTCAGACATCGTTCCTCCTCAGGTTCGCCAGACCACAGACGGGAACTCGCGCTCCCGCCATGCGGCCTGCCAAGACTTGAAAATGACGGGCTGGCCTTTCCTCCCGGACCTGCCCCGTCATTCAATGACGGATGTCAGGCACCCATCTTTCCGACGATCGCGAGCGAGCACACGTTCTGGTGCGGGAAACCACCCAGATTGTGTGTCATGCCGAAGACAGGCTCTTGCTGGCGCTGGCGTTCACCGGCTTTGCCCTGCAGTTGCAGATACATTTCGTAGATCATGCGCAATCCGGATGCACCAATCGGATGGCCGAAGCACTTCAGACCACCATCAATCTGGCAAGGCACCTTGCCGTCCGCATCGTAAAACCCGTCCATGATGTCCTTCACCGCACCGCCTTCCGGCGAGATGAACAGATCCTCCATGGTCACAAGTTCCGTGATCGAAAAGCAGTCATGCACTTCAAACAGGCTGATCTGCTCTCTCGGATTGGTGATCCCGGCTTCCTTGTAGGCCCGCTCCGCGCATTTGCGGGTCGTGACGAAATGGCTTCCGTCCCACGAATTATGCTGGGCCTCAAGCCCGTTGGAGGCCGCCAACTGTAAAGCCTTGACGGTGATGAGATCATGCTTGCCGAGGGACCTTGCAATTTCCGGGGTCGTCACAATGGCGCAGGCTGATCCGTCCGACACCCCGCAGCAGTCGAACAGTCCGAGCGGATCGGCGATCATTGGCGCGTTCAGCACCTTGTCCTCATCAATCCGGTTGCGCAGATGCGCTTTCGGATTGCGGGCGCCGTTTTCATGACTTTTGACCGAGATATGCGCCATGGCCCGCTTAAGGTCCTGCGGGGTGACACCGTGTTTGGCGCGGTAAGCGGCAGCCAGCTGGGCAAACGAGCCCGGCGCCGAGACATTCGCCCAGTAAAGGTCGTTGACCGAACCCCGGTTGCGCTGTGGCAAACCACCATAGCCGGTGTCTTTCAGCTTTTCAACGCCAAGGGCCAGGGCGATGTCGGCAGCTCCGGCCGCAACCGCGTAAACCGCTCCGCGAAACGCTTCGGATCCGCTTGCGCAGTAGTTTTCAACCCGGGTCACCGGAATGTTCGGTAACCGTAAAGCCATGGAGAGCGGCACAGCGGACTTGCCGACATGCTGATCCTCGATGGCGGTTCCCAGCCAGGCCGCATCAATCTGCTGTTTCTCGATGCCCGCGTCCTGAAGCGCCTCGCCAAAGGCCTCGATCATCAGATCTTCCGCATTGTCGCCCCAGCGTTCACCAAACTGCGTGCAACCCATGCCGAGAATGGCGACCTTGTCCCTGATACCGGATGCCATGATGTCACTCCTCCCTATTCCGCCGCTTCCGCAAGCTGCCCGCCGGCAGCCGCATCCGTGTCCGGTGCCGCTTTCCAGAAATAGCGGCGGAACCCGCGGTTCCGGTCGTAGTCCTTGACCCGGAACATCAGTTTCATTGCCATTCCCACCTCAAGCTCCTGATCCGGATCGATATCGGTAAAATCGGCCATCAGGCGGCCGCCCTCCTCGAACTGGATCATACCGTAGTAAGCTGGCGGGTCAGGCGAATAGGTCAGACGGTCGGCCGTGAAAGAATTGAGCCGCGCCGTCTTGTCGGCAAAGGCATGATCGTCCTGCGTGCCGACCGCCCCGCAATTCGGATTGACGCAGATATTGCTTTTGGGGAATTGCAGCGTTCCGCATTCCCGGCAGCACCCGCCAACCATGCGCTGAGCCATGTCGCGGTTGCGGTAATGGGTCGACAGGCCGGTGTGTTTGTCGACTTCGGCTCGGATGCCCTCCTCCACATTGACAAGGCCGTTGACGGTGAGAAACCGGGCATAGTTTGTGTCCGCCCGGCGCCGGGCAAGATGGCCGGAAATCCCCGCGCGTTCGGGCAGCGACTTGATCGCTTCCGTTGCCTCGAAGATCAGTGCATCGCATCCCTGCCCAAAGCCGGTAACCAGGATCCTGTCCCCTGGTGCTGCCGTTTCGAGCGCATGCACCAGCATGACGACGGGATGCGCCGCCCCGGTTTCTCCGCACACTGCCTGAAGATTGTCCGCGACTGCGCTGTCATTCAGGCCGGTCATTTTCGCAAGCTGACCTGCAACCCGCTTCATGGCGGCCGGAAAACAGAACGTCGTGATTTCCGCAGCCGCGATGCCGGTCTTTGCCAACACGGCCTCAATGGCAGCGGGCACGATCTTCAGGTAACCCTCGTCCCGCAGCCAGCGCTCCTCCCAGGCATAATCAAAGGCATTTCCGGCTCTACGGAAATGGTCGACAAAATCAACCGTCTCGGAATGAGCCCCGATGAACCTCGCAACAATATCTCCCGTGCCGACAAGCAAGGCGGCGGCACCGTCGCCATAGGTCAGTTCCTGCGGGCTGGCCGCCTTTGTCTGCCGTCTTTCCGAAGCGGCAAACAGGATCGGGCTTTCCGAACCATTTGCCGCCTGAAGGGCAACAGTCAGACCCGAACTCCCGGCACGCTGGGATGCCGCCAGGTCGAGTGTCATCAACCCGCTTTTGAGGTTCAGCGCGTCTGCGACCACACCGGCATTCTGCCGATCGTCGAAAGGGAAACTGGTGGACGCCATGAAAACAGCGGAAACCGCCGACCGGTCCTGCCCGGTCAGACAATCACGGGCCGCCTCGACGGCCATGGTGATGGCATCCTCGTCCCAGTTGGCAATCGCCCTCTCACCCCTTGCGAGCCCTTTCAGGCCGGGGTTGTACCAGGCATGGGTTTTACCGATTTCCGCCCTTTGCAGCCGGCTCCTTGGCACGTAGCCGCCAAAAGCCAGAATTCCAACGTCCATGACAACATCTCCTCCATTGCCGTCCGGCAGTCATGCTTTCGGCTTGCGGTCCAGCAGGCGGAACGCGCCCGATGCGGTTGCGATCAAGGTCCCGTCAGGCAGGGTGATATCTCCTTGCGCGAAAAACACAGACCTTCCCCCGCCAACCCGGCGGCCATGGGCCTGCAGCAGGCCTTCCCCCATCGGGGCGATGAAATTCGTGTTCAGGGTCAAGGTCATGCAATAGACTTTCGGCTCCGGTGGGGCCCGGAAACAGCCCGACATGCCACAGGCAAAATCGAGAGCACTGACCAGCATGCCGCCATGGGTGATCCCCATCACATTGGTATGATGGCTCTCGATCTCTACTTCCACACACGCGTAATCGGGCTGCCATTTGGTGAGCTCAAGACCCACATGCTTGTTGAACTCCCCGATCGGCCTCTGGCGAAGGGTCACAGTGTTTTCCATGTCTTTTGCTCTCTGCCTTACAGCCCGGCGCCTGCCGCCTTTCCTGATCACCCAAGTTCTGCTCCCCGGAAAACCCTCTTGCGGCCAGTATTCGGGGGGGGGG
>NZ_SMMF01000785.1:0-9229 GCF_009711355.1 Roseibium sp. RKSG952
GGCAACACAATGCGTTCCAACCTAATCGCCCGATGCTCTAGGCGGAACCACGTTCGAGGCGTAAGCTTTTAAGCCGTTCTTTGCTCCCGGAGCATCCTCTCCTAAGATCAGTTCAGGCGCGCATCTTGCCGCCGAGCTGACTGCGAGGTGCGGTGATGTCAGGTCTTGCCAAGATCACGCTTCTGTCTGTCGTCTTTGTCGACCTTTTGGGACAGGGACTCGCCTTTCCAATTATCAATTCCCTGATCATGGATAGCAACTCGCCCCTGTTGGCGAGTGGAACGCCAGTCAGCCTGAGGCATTTCTATTTTGGCCTCACCATCGGCGTGTTCTTCCTGTGCTGGTTCTTCGGCGCACCCTACATTTCCAGGATTTCCGACGTAATCGGCCGGAAAAAGGCAATCCTGATCTGCCTCGTTGGAGCTGTTGCCGGTTATGTCATCACGATCATAGCGCTCGATATCGGGAGCCTTTCACTTTTGATCCTTGGCAGGGCCATTACCGGTTTCACAGCCGGCAACCAGCCGATCGCACAAGCGGCCATGATTGATGGAAGCAACAGTGATCGGGAGCGGAACCGCAACATGGGCCTGATCATTACCGGCTTCAGCCTTGGCCTGATCGGCGGACCGCTGATTGCCGGGCTCACGTCCACGCCGCTTGTCCTCGGTCCGCTCGGGACCATCAAAATGCCCTTTTACGTGGCCTTGGGACTGTGTGTGCTTACCATTCTCATGGTGGCCGTCTATTTCAAGGAAAGCCGGGAAACCGAAAGCACGTTCGTCTTCCGGCCCTCGGAAATTGTCGGCCAAATCCTGCGCGTCAAGGACTACCCGATCGCACTCAGGCTCACCATTGGCCTGTTCTTCTTCCATGTGACTGCCGTCATCATGTATGTCTTTGTGGACAATTACCTGTCCACCCGCTTCGGTTTCGGCACGTTTGGCAGCAGCATGGCATTTTTGGTGATCGGCGCAGCCCAGGCCCTGGCCGGAACCTGGTGCGTCGTGCCTGCGCAAAGATACCTGGCGAAGGAAAAGATCGTGGTCACGACCATGGTGCTTTTCGCAGCCAGTACACTCGCATTCGTGGCGGCCCCAACGCCTGCCTGGAGCTTTCTTCCGATCTTTATCTTCTTCTTTGCGTTCGGGATCGGCTATCCAACCGTGCTGGGTTTGTTTGCCGCCAGTGTTTCTGCCGACGAACAAGGCTGGGTCATGGGAGTGACCGTGGCTGTGTTTACCCTCATTGCCGGAGTGATGTCGGTCGCAGGAGGCATCCTCATCGACATTGCGTTGCGCCTTCCCTTTTATATCGCCACGGCTGCCGCGATCGGCATGATCGCGGTCGTCAGGACCGTTTGGCAGGTTCCGGAGATGAAGAATATTACAGGTTCGGCGGTTGATCTGCCCAGACAAACCGCTGAGCAAAAAGACTAAAACAGATCTGAAAACGCCCCGGAGCTCGAAGGCGCACCAAGGCTCACACCAAAATAAAGTCGTTTTCAAACCGACGATATCTTATCGTCCTCTGCGGAAGCAAAAGGCAAACCGGAGGGTTCATGACCTCATTGGTGAAGTTCACACTGTTGTTCGTAGTGTTTGTTGATCTTCTGGGTCAGGGCCTTGTCTTCCCGATCATCAATACACTTGTGATGGAGGCCCATTCGCCACTGCTTGCAGCCGACACACCGGCAAACCTCCGGCATATCTATTTCGGTCTCGTCATTGGCATATTCTTTCTGGCCTGGTTTTTTGGTGCGCCCTACATCTCGAAACTTTCGGATATCATAGGCCGCAAAAGGGCAATCTTGATCTGCCTGTTCGGAGCTGCCGCCGGATATGCAATCACCATTGCATCACTTTACGCCGGAAGCCTCACGCTTTTGATCATTGGCAGAGCCATTACCGGCTTCACGGCCGGCAATCAGGCCATCGCCCAGGCGGCGATGATCGATGGCAGCGTCGATGACCATGATCGAAACCGGAACATGGGGTTCATCATCACCGGCGTCAGTGCCGGTTTGGTTGGCGGGCCGATCATTGCCGGATTGACCGCAGATCCGATCCTGTTGGGCCGTTTTGCGACGCTTCAGCTTCCATTCTATGTTGCACTAGCACTCTGTCTGGCCGCCGTCTTTCTGGTGCTGGCATATTTCGAGGATGAGCGGGACGACCCTCAACCATTCAGGTTTCAGATTGCAGAAGTATTTGATCAGCTCCTGAAAGTGAAAGATCACCCCGCAACCTTCCGCCTCGCGGTGGGACTGTTCTTCTTTCACACCGCAAACATGACCATGTATGTCTTCGTGGACAACTATCTTTCAACCCGGTTCGGATACGGAACGCTTGGAAACAGCATGGTGTTTCTGACAGTCGGCCTGGGGATGGCGTTTTCAAGCACTTTTCTGGTGGTGCCCGTCCAGAAGCGCTTCAGCAAGCAGAAGATCCTGCTGACCACCATGTATGTCTGGGCACTAAGTGCGGCAGCGATTGTCCTGTCCCCGTTCGCAGTTCTTTGTTTCGTTCCACTATTTGCCTTTTATTTCATATTCGGGGTGGCTTATCCGACCATTCTGGGGTTGTTTTCCGCAAGTGTTCCAGACACCGAGCAGGGTTGGGTCATGGGTGTGACCGTGGCGATCTTTACTTTCCTGGCAGGAACCATGTCACTGATCGGCGGCGAGTTGATGAATATCAGCATCCGCCTGCCATTCTACATCGTTATCGCCGCGGCCCTTGCGACAGCCCTGGTGATCAAAACACTCTGGAAAGCACCCGTCATGGCAAAGATTACCGGCGATTGATGAACAGGGGCATGCCCCTATCCGAGAAAGTAGAGCCCCGCAAATCCTGCCGTGCCAACAAAAATACGCCACCATGCAAAGGGCGCAAATCCATGCCGGCTGACGAAGTCGAGCAGCCCCCTGACGACGAACACGCCCGCCACAAATGATGCCACGAAGCCGATCACGATCAGGGTGATGTCGTCGCCCGACAGCACGTTCCTGTTCTTGTAGAGATCATAGGCAAAGGCGCCTGCCATGGTCGGCATGGCGAGGAAAAACGAAAACTCGGCCGCAGACCGCTTGTCAGTGCCCATGAGCAACGCCCCGGCAATGGTTGCTCCGGAGCGCGAGACACCCGGCACCATCGCAAGGCACTGGACGAAACCGATCGCAAGGCACAGCACAAGCGGATAATCCATCACATTGGTGTAGCGTGGTTTGAGCGGCAAGCGGTCGATCCACAACAGCAGCACCCCGCCAATCAGCAAGGTACTGCAAACCAGCGCGGGACTTTCGAACAGCACGGTCTTGATAAATCCATGCGCCAGGACGCCAATCACTGCGGCCGGCAGGAAAGCCAGAAACACGCCACCAACAAACCGCCGTGACGAGGGATCGGACGGCAAGGAAGTGGCCAGTTTCCAAAGACGGCCAAAATAGACAGACAGGATTGCCAGGATCGCGCCAAGCTGGATCAGAACCTCAAATGTCTTGCCTGTGCTTTCGAACCCGAGAAAATGACCGAGCAGGAGCAGGTGACCTGTGGACGAAACGGGGATAAACTCCGTCAATCCTTCCACGATTCCCAAAATCAGAGCATTGATGATTGTCTGATCATCCATGTTTTATATCCGTTTAGCCGTTTGTGTTGGAATGCTTCTTGTGGCGATGGAAAGAGAAGCGGAGAAGGGCCGCGATTTTCTGTCGTTAAGTGTTTAAATTACGGCTAAACCACCCTCGAGACACAATTTTTGCGTAGCCAACCTGACGATTGAATCCACCTCACGACGCTGAAGGGCACGACCCCTACATTCATGTTCACGCTCTATCATCATCCTTTTTCACCGTCTTCTCGTTTTGTCCGGCTGATCATTGCAGAGTATGGCGCCGACTTTCACGAAGTACTCGTCAATCCCTGGGAACGGCCGCAAAAACTGTTGATGCTCAATGCTGCAGGGACAATTCCGGTCCTGATCGAGAATGACGGCCCCGCCCTGTGCGGCGCCGGGCCCATTCTGGAATATCTCGACGAGACCCGTGGCTATGCCGTGGCCGACCGGCGGCTTATGCCGGATCATCCGGAAGCGCGCGCCGAAACGCGCCGCCTGGTGGAATGGTCGCTTGGAAAATTCGATTTTGAAGTGGTCGGGCATCTGGTCCGCGAACGGATCTACAAGCAGGCAATGCCGCGCTCCGCAGGCGGCGGCGAACCGGATTCAAGCGCGCTGCGTGTCGCCCGCGCGAATATTCATCATCATATGAAATACTTCGGCTATCTTGTTGCCTCGCGCAGATGGCTTGCCGGCGACCGCCTGTCCTTTGCCGATTTTGCACTGGCCGCCGAACTGTCTTGCGCCGACTATCTGGGCGAAGTGCCATGGGCGAACGAAGACAATGTCAAAAGCTGGTACGCACGGATGAAATCCCGCCCGAGCATGCGGCCAATGCTGAGCGAAAAGGTTCTTGGCATGCCGGCATCGCCAACCTATGCGGATCTGGACTTTTGATCACAAACCGGTCCTTGGCATGACCCCCAAGTCAACGGAAAAACTCATCACGGCCATGCGCGAAAAAGCGCGCCACCTCGGGTTTGATGGCCTGGAAATCGCATCTGCGAATGCAATTCCCGAAGCCGCTGATCGTTTGCGCGCTTATCTCGACGCAGGCTATCATGGCACTATGGGCTGGATGGAGGAAACTGCCGGGCGGCGGGCCTCGCCAACCGGTCTCTGGCCGGATGTACGCTCGGTGATCATGCTGGCGATGAACTACGGGCCAGGCACCGAGCCGGGAGACGGGCCGCTCGCCAATCTGGATCGGCCGGACCGGGCCGAGATTTCCGTCTATGCCCGCCACCGCGACTATCACGACATCATCAAGGGCCGCTTGAAGGAACTGGCGAGCTTTCTCGTCTCCCGAACCCCTTCGGAGCACAAGCCGGATGTGAAGGTCTTCGTGGACACCGCTCCCGTTATGGAAAAGCCGCTGGCGCAGGCGGCAGGGCTTGGGTGGCAGGGCAAACACACAAATCTCGTGTCCCGCCGGATCGGATCCTGGTTCTTTTTGGGCGCAATCTTCACCACGCTCGACCTTCCGGCAACCGGAGCAGAAACGGATCATTGCGGGTCTTGCCGGGCCTGTCTCGACAGCTGCCCGACCAATGCCTTTCCCGCGCCTTACCAACTGGATGCAAGACGCTGTATTTCCTATCTGACAATCGAGCATCCCGGCCCGATCCCGCATGAATTCCGCGTGCCGATGGGCAACCGGATCTACGGCTGCGACGATTGCCTCGCGGCTTGCCCATGGAACAAGTTCGCCTCCACTGCCCGGGAAGCCAAGCTGGTCGCGCGGGACGACCTGAAGTCCCCCAAGCTGGCGGACTTGCTCCAGCTCGACGACCCTGGCTTCCGCAAGCTGTTTTCAGGTTCGCCGATCAAGCGCATCGGCCGCAACAAGTTCATTCGCAACGTCTTGATCGCTGCTGGAAACTCGGGATGCGGGGATCTCAAACCCCATGTCGAAATACTTTTGACCGACCCGGATGAAACCGTGCGGGGAACCGCCGTCTGGGCTTTCAGAAGGCTTGCTACAGACCCTGAAATCACCGCGCAAAGGCGAGCGTTTTCCGCTGCCGAAACAGCGCAATCGGTGATCGCGGAATGGACCTTTGACACCTGACAGCCGCCCAGCGTAGGGTCGCGGCAAGATCTGTTTGTCATACCGTAATGATATCAATTGCGAACCGGGCGCGCCCCGGATCCATCACTGGAGTAGGTTCATTGTCCGGCTTGTCTTTGGGGGTCTCCCCGCTTCGTTCCCTTGTGCTGGTCCAAAGGCAACACGCATCTGCACGCCGAACGGGCTTTCTGGCGACAACAGGCTTTTGTGCCGCCATCTTGTTGCCCGCCCAGTCCGCGTTTGCCCAAAGCGCTGCCGAAGAGGCCTATCTGGCCTACGCAGACCGGCTGTCGGCCCTCGGTCTCGAAGTCTCCCAAGGTCCGATCGACTATGATGCTGCCACGGACACGCTCAGCATTCCGGATGTCTCCATTTCCTTCGCCGGTGCGTTTGAATTCCCGAACGAAACGGACACCGGCGGCGCAGACGCATCCACCAACACCACGGACAAGATCACCTACACGCTTTCCTACACCAGCGGAACGCTCACCATTACAGGCATGGCACAGGATGGTGACACGTTCTTAGCTCAAGAATGGATCAACTCGGATGATACCGAGCTGCTCGGCTCTCTGGCACTGAATGGCGATGAGCTGGCAGGTCTCGACATGACGCTCGCCGGATCGCGAGTGGAAAATTATGCGTTTACAATCCCGGCACTGCCCGAACCGGCCGCAGACAAACAGGCAAGCCGGTGGTTGCCTTTCGTCAAGGCACTAATGCTGCAATCCTACGATTTGGCGGAAGTCTCCAATATTAGCGGAGAAATGACTTTCTCGACGAACAGCGGCACCGAAGACAGCGAGAAAGTTACTGCGACACTTGAAATGACCGGATATCGGGCAAGCAACGCCCGAGACGGCCAGATTGACGAATACGTCATTGAGAGCATCAAACAGCAGGTTGAAACCGAGTTGGCCGATGGCACCACACTCAACCAGGCAACCAGTCAAGGCCAGATGACTTATTCCGGGATGAATGTTCTCCCGATAGTCGGCCTGTTCGATCCGTCAGTCCCCGTGACGGGTGAAGCGGAAATCATTCTGGAAACATCATCGACCGAAGATTACGTCTCCGAACAGGATGTGACGCCGGATCTCAAAGCATCCTTTTCCATGGCTGAAGCCTATGCCAAGGATTTGACGGTTACCAAACGTGACGTCGATCCACTCGGCATCCTGGACAACCTTTTGGCAGGCAAGGAACCTGATCCCTACACACTGATCGAGGCCGGTGTACAGCTCTACCGCTCCTTCGGGATCGCGGAAGGCCGGTTGTCGGACATGAGCTTTCAGATCCCGCTTCCGGACGAACCGGACCAGGAACTCGGTTTCACCATTGCTGAAGCCGGTGTGACAGATGCCAGTGCCGAAGGGATCGGTGAATTGTATGTGGCGGGTATAGACGCGGCGAACCTCCCCGATGAGGCTGCTTTCAAACTGGACCGCGCCAGTATCGGCAATATCGACTTTGCCCCCTATGCCGGGATGCAGCCGGTGATCAAGAGCCTCGTTGACAACGCCGGGCGCGTTTCGCGGAACATGTCCCCAATGGAAATTGCGCGCGCCTTTGTCCCAAGCTCCCTGAGCCTCGGTCTTGAAGGTCTCGACATGACAATTCCAGGCGAGGGCGAGGTTTTCATCGGAAACTTCGAGCAGGAATATGCCTCCAGCGTCCCGCCGATCCCGACCGAAATCTATTCCCGGACCGATAATGCGAGCATGCCGCTATCGGCCCTGAATGATCCGCAAGCCGTCAGGTTCTTTGATTCTCTCGGACTTGAGAAAGTCGTCTGGTCAGACGAGACCAGACTGTATTGGGACGAAACCACTCAGGATCTGGTGCTCGAACGGCTGATGATTGATGTCGACGGCGTCGGGCGTGCCGAAGCCAGCATGAAATTTGCCAACGTTCCGAAAGCCCTTTTCGAGGATCCGGAAAACCAGGGCCAGATGGCACTCATCATGGCCTCTTTCGTCGGTGCTGAAGTCACATTCGTCGACGGCGGGGTGACCACGGAAGCCATTGATCAGATGGCTGCCGATACCGGCGTCCCGCCCTCGGCCATGATCCAGGCTTTGGTCGCGCAAACGCAAGCGGCCCTCCGGCAGGTCGACAATCGGGCCTTTACCGAAGAAGTCACGAATGCCGTGGCCGAGTTCCTGAGCCAACCCGGCACTTTGCGGGTTAGCCTGCAGCCGGAAAACCCGGTTCCGGTCGCCCAGATCGCAGCCAGCCTGATTAGCCCGCAAATACTCCCGGACTTGCTGAACGTTCAGGTCACGGCAAGCCAGTAAGTTCAAAAGCCGCATTTTGTGGCCTCAGACCGCTGATAAACCCGCCGATTTTGGCGGGTTTTTTGTTGTTTTTTCAACTTTCGGGTTTTGCCCGTTTGGCGGTGTTGATGATGAAGCCCCGGGCCGCTTATACGGGCGCTTTTTGGGGCGGTTTTGTCAGGGCCATTGCGATTTTCTTGATGTTCTGGGCGGCGGCGGGCAGGCACTGGGTTTGCACCCGCACCAGACTTCGGAACCTTGCATAGCGATGGCCATGAAGCTGCTTGGCATCGGCGAACGAGCGCTCGACGGTTTCCTTCCGGCGCTTGTAGATGGCCTTGCCCCAAGGCGTGAGCCGATGGGCATCGGTCCGCTCCCGGGCCGCCTGCCAGACATGGCGGGTCAGGGTCCGGACCGCCTTGGCATTGGTCGCGCAGGAGGCCAGAGGCGGACAGGTCTTGCAGATCCCGGGGTCGGAGCGGTAATGCTTGTAGCCGGAGCGGTTCGTCGTGGCATAGGTCAGCAGTTGGCCTTGCGGGCGGCGGTACCCGGTCACACCCAGAATGTCCCGCTCCTACAGTCCCATGGCTATACCCGTGGAGGCATAGCCCGCATCCAGGCAGACGGTCGTCACGTCGAAGGCGAAGCGCTGCCGCTGGTGATCCAGCCGGGACAGATACACGATGCTGTCATGGACATTGGCGGACGTTGCGAAGGTACCGGTGACGATCCCCAGCTTGCCGTCTACCGTGCGGTGATCCAGATAGAAGAAGCCCTTGGGCTTGCCCTCGTGCACCATGTAGCCGCTGTCAGGATCCGTGCGGCTCACCTTGGTCGGTTTGACCTGCGGCTCCCGCGCCTATTCCCTCAGTGGCTTCTGGCCGTGAGCCAAGCGTTCCGCCTCAATGGCCGTGTCCGGATCCGCCCAGTAATCCGATCTGGACTTCTCTATCTGTGCCAGATCATATTTGCCCTTGTTGGCGTTCGCCTTCACATGCGTTGAGTCCGTGTAAAGTACCGTGCCGTCGACAAGCTTGTGGGCGATCGCCTGGCTCACAATCTGGTCGAAAATATCCTGGGCGACACAGGCATCGGTGTAGCGCCGCCGCCGGTTCTGGCTCAGCGTGGAGGCATCAAACACCTTGTCCGTCGGTTTCAGCCGCAAGAACCAGCGGTGGGCGACATTCACCGTGATCTCGCGCACCAACTGGCGCTCCGAGCGGACCCCGAACAGGTAATACCAAGTCTCAGATGAAGTGACTCA
>NZ_SMMF01000760.1:0-7400 GCF_009711355.1 Roseibium sp. RKSG952
TCGATGCCTTGAATGACGTCAGCGAGGTGACGGAACAAACTCGTCATCGCGAAAGCCGACAATTGATGAAGGGTGCAAAACCGAATGGCTACTTCTGACAACGCAACTCTTGCGATATCAAAGAGGTCAGTTTTACGAGTCACGCCGAGTAGCCGAACCGGAATTAAGGAAATCAAAAATGACAGGTCAGCAACAGATCGACGCTCTGCACCGCCAAATCTGGCAAATCGCCAACGAAGTGCGGGGGGCGGTTGATGGCTGGGACTTCAAGCAATTCGTGCTGGGGGCCCTGTTTTATCGCTTCATCAGCGAGAACTTCACCACATACATTGAAGGCGGTGACGACAGCATCAACTATGCAGGCATGTCCGATGCCGATATTCCGGATGAGGCCAAAGACGACGCGATCAAGACCAAGGGATACTTCATCTATCCCAGCCAGTTGTTTGCGAATGTGGCTGCAAAGGCTGCCAAGAACGAAAGCCTGAACACCGATCTGGCCAATATTCTCAAGGCTATTGAAGGATCCGCCAACGGGTACGCATCGGAAGACGACATCAAGGGTCTTTTTGCCGACTTCGACACCACCAGCAACCGCCTCGGCAACACGGTCAGGCACAAGAACGAACGTTTGACCAAGGTGCTCAAGGGCGTTGCGGACCTTCCGCTGAAATTTGAAGAAAACCACGGTGATCTGTTCGGTGATGCGTACGAATTCCTGATCTCCAATTACGCAGCCAATGCAGGCAAATCCGGCGGCGAGTTCTTCACGCCGCAACACGTCTCGAAATTGATCGCCCAACTGGCGATGCACAAGCAGACCAGCATCAACAAGATCTACGATCCGGCGTGCGGCTCCGGCTCGCTGCTTTTACAGGCCAAAAAACACTTCGACCAGCACATCATCGAAGACGGGTTTTTCGGGCAGGAAATCAATTACACCACCTACAACCTCGCCCGCATGAACATGTTCCTGCACAATGTGAACTACGACAAGTTCAACATTCAGTACGGGAACACGCTTGAAGATCCGCATTTCGGGGACGACAAGCCGTTTGACGCGATCGTGTCGAACCCGCCCTATTCGGTCAGATGGAAGGGCTCGGAGGATCCGACGCTGATCAACGACGAACGCTTTGCGCCGGCAGGTGTCCTGGCTCCGAAGTCCAAGGCAGACTTTGCCTTCGTGCTGCACGCGCTGCACTATCTGTCGGCCAAGGGACGCGCGGCCATCGTCTGCTTTCCCGGAATTTTCTACCGGGGTGGAGCAGAGCAAAAAATCCGCCAATATCTGGTCGACAACAACTTTGTCGAAACGGTCATTGCGCTGGCACCCAACCTGTTCTTTGGAACGACCATCGCCGTGAACATTCTGGTGCTGGCCAAGAACAAACCGGATACCAAGGTGCAGTTCATCGATGCAACGGGCGAGGAGTTTTTCCGCAAAGGCACGAACAACAACTTCATGGAAGACCGCCACATCGCCGAGATCATGAAGCTGTTCGACAGCAGGGAAACCGTGCCCTACGTGGCCGAAACCGTCCCCTACGACACGATTGCCGGGAAAGACTACAACCTGTCCGTCAGTGCCTATGTTGAGCCCAAGGACACCCGCGACGTCATCAACATCAGCCAGCTGAATACCGAGCTGAAAACCACTGTCGCCAGGATCGACCGGCTGCGCGCGGACATCGACGCCATCGTTGCGGAGATCGAGGCATGAGCAAGCCGGGCTTTCTGGAAAAATTGCTGGATGGGGCTTCAGTGGAGTGGAAGCCGCTTAAACAAGTACTTGTTCGCACGAAAGGCACCAAGATTACAGCCGGGCAAATGAGAGCTCTTCACAAAGAAGGTGCGCCGATCAAAATCTTCGCAGGGGGTAAAACGTTCGCCTGCGTGAACCTTGACGACATCCCCCAAAAGCATATCAACCGAGAGCCATCTATTATTGTTAAATCACGAGGCATAATTGAATTTGAATACTACGATCAACCGTTTTCTCACAAGAATGAAATGTGGTCTTATCACTCTCAAAGAGATCATATTTCGATCAAGTATGTATATCACTTCCTAAAATTAAACGAACCATATTTCCAAGGGATTGGCAGCAAAATGCAAATGCCTCAAATCTCGACCCCTATAACAGATGATTTTGGCATCCCCATCCCATGCCCGGACGATCCCGAAAAATCCCTCGCGATCCAGGCGGAGATCGTTCGGATTTTGGACACTTTCACCAAGCTGACCGCCGAGCTGACCGCCGAGCTTAAGGCCCGCAAGCAGCAATACAACCACTACCGCGACCAGCTGCTGAGCTTCGAAGAGGGTGAGGTGGAGTGGATACCCTTGGAAAAGCTCGCGGAGAACTTGGACTCCAAGCGAAAGCCGATCACGAGCAGCCTAAGAGAGCCCGGAGAAATCCCGTACTATGGTGCCTCTGGCGTCGTAGACTACGTTAAGGACTACCTTTTCGATGGCGATTATCTTCTTGTCTCAGAAGATGGTGCCAACCTATTGGCGCGCAGCACACCTATTGCCTTCAGCATTAGTGGCAAAACTTGGGTCAATAACCATGCCCATATCCTGGAGTTTGAGACCTACGCTGAACGTCGTTTTGTCGAATACTATCTGAACAGCATTGATTTGACGCCTTACATTTCGGGTGCGGCACAGCCCAAACTGAACAAGAAGAACTTGAACAGCATTCTCATTCCAAACCCAAGCCTTGACGAAAAGAAACGCATTGTCACCATTCTGGACACGTTCGATAAGCTTACCACGTCACTCAGCGAAGGCCTGCCGCGCGAGATCAAGTTGCGTCAGCAGCAATATGAATACTACCGCGACCTGCTCCTAAGCTTCCCCAAACCCGAGGGGGTCGCGTAAATGGGCCAGACCCTCGAGCAGATCGCCCAGCAGCTCCACGACACCGACAAAAAGGTGCAGCTGATCTATGCCTTCAATGGCACCGGCAAAACGCGGCTCTCCCGCGCCCTGAAAGACCTGATCGCTCCGAAATCTGACGACGGCGACGAGGGCGCACCGTCACGCCAGAAAATCCTCTATTACAACGCCTTCACCGAAGACCTGTTTTTTTGGAATAACGACCTGCTTGGCGATGGTGAACCAAAGCTGGTGATCCAGCCGAACAGTTTCACGGACTGGATCCTGATCGATCAGGGACAAGAAAACAATGTCGCCAGGAATTTTCAGCGGTACACAAACGACAAACTGACTCCGAAGTTCAATGGAGAGTACGAAGTCACAGAATCAAGTGGGAACAAGACCACGATCAAGGCGTTCTCCGAGGTGACGTTTTCGGTTGATACGGGAGGCGATGAGCCATCCGGGAACTTCAAGATCTCCAAAGGCGAGGAAAGCCTGTTCATTTGGAGCATTTTCTACACACTGCTCGAAGAGGTCGTCTCAACGCTCAATGTGCCCGAGCCCGAAGAGAGAGACACAGACTATTTCAACCAGCTGGAATACGTGTTCATCGACGATCCGGTTAGCTCGCTTGACGAAAATCACTTGATTGAGCTCGCGGTTAATCTCGCCAGTTTGATCAAGAGTGCACCTCAGGGATTAAAGTTCATCATCACCACCCACAGCCCATTGTTCTACAATGTCCTGCATAATGAGCTGAAGATGAACAGCGGCGGCAACAGAGAAGCATGCTATCTGTTGGAGCAGTTGCCTGATGGCACTTACAATCTCAACGTCAAATACGGTGATTCAAACACTAGCTTTTCATACCATCTGCATTTGAGAAGCGTGCTGGAAACAGCGATCGCAGAAAACAAGATAGAGAGATTCCACTTCACACTTCTGCGCAATCTCTATGAAAAAACGGCCAACTTTTTGGGGCACAGGGAATGGGGAGATCTTCTGAATACCGTTCCTGGCGAAAAGCAAGCCTACTTGAACCGAATTATTCAGTTTTCAAGCCATTCGAAGCTTTCCAGCGAAGAAGTTCGTGACCCGACCGATCCGGAAAAGCAGACAGTCAAGCTTTTGCTGGAGAATTTGATCGATAACTACGGATTTTGGAAGCAGGACGAAGCAAATGGTTGAGCAGACAAAACCCATTGCTGAATCGAAGAACTTCATCGTTCTGGATAAGTACGTCAAGGAATGGGACGCGGTCGCGCACTACCAGAGCGAAGCCGACCTTGAGCGCGAGCTGGTGCAGGACCTGGGCAACCAAGGCTATGAGTTTCGCTCCGACCTCACCACGCATCAAGCCATGCTGGTCAATGTCCGCCGTCAGCTGGAAGAGTTGAACGGCGTCGCCTTTCTCGATGGCGAGTGGCAGCGGTTCGTTGAAACCTATCTGGACCGCCCCAGCGAGACCATCGTCGACAAGACCCGCAAGATCCATAGTGATTACATTCACGATTTTGTCTTTGATGACGGCCATATCCAGAACATCTATCTGTTCGACAAGCGGAATTTGGCGCGCAACAAGTTGCAGGTCATCACCCAGTTCGAGCAAGCCGGAACCCATGCCAACCGCTATGATGTGACGATCCTCGTCAACGGCCTGCCTTTGGTGCAGATCGAGCTGAAAAAACGCGGCGTGGCCATTCGCGAGGCCTTTAATCAAATCCACCGCTACAGCAAGGAAAGCTTCAACAGCGAAAACTCCCTTTTCAAGTTCCTGCAGCTGTTCGTGATTTCGAATGGAACGGACACGCGCTACTTTGCCAACACGACCAAGCGCAACAAGAACAGCTTCGACTTCACCATGAACTGGGCGGAGTCCGATAACAGCCTGATCAAGGACCTGAAGGATTTCACCGCAACCTTCCTGCAAAAGCGCACGTTGCTGAGTGTCTTGCTGCACTATTCGGTTTTTGATGTCAGCGACACGCTTCTGGTCATGCGGCCCTACCAGATCGCGGCAACGGAACGCATCTTATGGAAAACGAAAAGCTCTTTCCTTGCCAAAACCTGGAGCAAACCGACAAGCGGCGGGTTCATATGGCACACCACAGGTTCGGGCAAGACCCTCACGAGCTTCAAGGCGGCACGACTGGCGACCGAACTGGAGTTCATCGACAAGGTCTTTTTTGTCGTCGACCGCAAAGACCTCGACTACCAGACGATGAAGGAATACCAGCGGTTTTCGCCCGACAGCGTCAACGGGTCCGACAGCACCGCCGGACTGAAGCGCAACCTGAGTAAAGATGATAACAAGATCATCGTCACGACCATCCAGAAGCTCAACAACCTGATGAAGGCCGAAGGTGATCTGCCGGTTTATAACCAACAGGTTGTGTTCATTTTTGACGAATGTCACCGCAGCCAATTCGGCGAAGCGCAAAAAAACCTAAAGAGGAAATTCAAACGCTTCTGTCAGTTTGGCTTCACCGGAACGCCGATCTTTCCGGAAAACGCACTCGGGGCGGAAACGACCGCCAGTGTGTTCGGAAGCGAACTTCATTCCTATGTGATCACGGACGCCATTCGGGACGAAAAGGTCCTGAAGTTCAAGGTCGACTACAACGACGTTCGTCCGCAGTTCAGGGCGATCGAAAGCGAGCAAGACGAAAAGAAACTCAGCGTGGCGGAAAACAAGCAGGCCTTGCTTCACCCCGAACGTATCAAGGAAGTTTCCCAATACCTCTTGAACAACTTCCGCCTGAAAACGCATCGGCTGCAGCCGGGAAAACGCGGCTTCAATGCCATGTTCGCTGTCAGCAGCGTCGATGCGGCCAAGCTGTATTACGAGACCCTGAACACGCTGCAAGAGGCTAGCGACAAGAAGCTGAAGATCGCGACGATCTTTTCCTTCGCCGCAAATGAGGAGCAAGACGCGGTCGGCGATATCCAGGACGAAGGCTTCGACATCTCGGCCATGAACAGCAGTGCGAAGGAATTCCTCAGCGCTGCAATCGGCGACTATAATGCATATTTTAAAACGAATTTTGGCGTGGATAGCAACAGTTTCCAAAACTACTACCGCGACCTGGCGAGCCGCGTCCGCTCCGGAGAAGTCGACCTTCTGATTGTCGTGGGGATGTTCCTGACCGGATTTGATGCCCCAACGCTCAACACTCTGTTTGTTGATAAGAACCTTCGTTATCACGGGCTGATGCAGGCTTTTTCCCGGACGAACCGGATCTATGATGCGACCAAGGCGTTCGGCAATATCGTCGCGTTTCGAGATCTTGAACAAGCGACCGTCGACGCGATTACACTCTTTGGCGACAAGAATACAAAAAACGTCGTTCTGGAAAAGAGTTACAGCGAATACATGGCGGGTTTTCAGGATCAGGAGACTGGCCAAAAACGCGACGGCTTCGTTGATATTCTAAAGGAGTTAGAGACGCGTTTTCCAAATCCGGATGACATCGTCACGGAAGCGGACAAGAAAGCCTTCACCAAACTGTTTGGCGAATACTTAAGAACCGAGAACGCGCTTCAGAACTATGACGAATTCGCAGCCCTCAAAGCCTACCAGAATCTTGATACCAACGACTCCGAAGCCGTCGAAGAGTTCAAGGCAACGCATTATTTGAACGATGAAGGCCTCCAGAATTTGGAGGCGATCAAATTGCCTTCCGAGAGGAAGCTTCAGGACTATAGATCGACCTACAACGACATCCGCGATTGGCTGCGCCGTGAGAAGGCCGCAAACGACAAGGAGCAGTCGACGATCGATTGGGATGATGTCGTGTTCGAGGTGGACCTTTTGAAATCTCAGGAGATCAATCTTGATTATATCCTGGAGCTGATTTTCGAGAAGAACAAGAAGGTGAACAGCAAGAGCGATCTACTCGAAGAAGCTCGCCGGGCCATTCGGGCCAGCCTGGGAAACCGGGCGAAAGAAAGCCTGCTGGTCGACTTCATCAACAAGACCGACCTTGACCAGATTGCAGACAAGGCAGGCGTGATCGACGCCTTTTTCTCCTTTGCCCAAGCCGAGCAACGCCGAGAGATCGAGGAGCTGATCAACGCCGAAAATCTAAATGCAGAAGCCGCAAAACGCTATGTTGCTTCATCCATCAAACGAGAGTTCGCAAGCGAAAACGGCGCAGACCTGAATGAAATCCTGCCCAAGATGAGCCCGCTCCACCCGCAATATCGGACCAAAAAGCAAAGTGTGTTTCAAAAAATCTCTGCGTTTGTTGAGAAGTTCAAGGGCGTAGGGGGCGAGCTATGATCTTTGGACCCAGCAACTTGGACTCGTCTGCACCAAGTTTGGTGGAGCCTTGCTCCTGCCGTCAAAACGTCCTGCTGACGCTTTCGCACCCGTCAGACCGATATTCCAAAACAACCAATCAGACGCTCCGGCCTCTCGGGCGAAGACTTCGATATCTCTGACGGTCTGGACATCTCGTTTTAAGGCTGTGGGCTTGAAGAAGCGCGTTCCCTTCAAGGGACGCCCCATTTCA
>NZ_SMMF01000716.1:0-5333 GCF_009711355.1 Roseibium sp. RKSG952
GCCTTGTTGCACTTCGCGGCTGAATCCACCGTTGGCTTGGTTGGGCTCGAAACTGTTAAATTGAGAGTTTGCCTATGGGCGGCAACAGTCTGGAATGACCGGAAGTCATTCTTCGCATGATGCTGCTGAATGACTTCCGTAGGGTGTCAGGAGGCGCTTTTTTTGACACCCAAGCTGAAATTTGCCGACGATGTGGCGGCAGCCTTGCCCGTAGACGCGAAGGCAGCGGGGACGGAGGCCGTGACAATGGTTGAGACAATAGCAAGTGATAGCACAATGGTTCTGAATAGTTTCATGATTTTGCCCTCGGAAAATAGCAGTCCCAAAAAATGTCGGGTACTGAGCAGGCCTTTTGGAAATAGTAATTGAACCACCTGTATTAAAGATGTGCCGGGCTCTTGTTGATATTTTTTTGTTTTCTACGTGCTGTCCAGCGTCAAGTTTATGAGCAGCATCTCGATTCAGTGAGGCACGCAGAAAGCACGATGACGGCAAGGGCCGCAATTTGGCCTTGGCCTTTACACTGCCGGTTTGGTTGCCTGCTCGTCAAATTCAGGTTGGGCAATGACGCAAGGGGCCAACGCTTTGACGGTTCCGGATCACGGGCACGGTATTGGCGTGACGCGTTAGTCTTCCGGATTAAGGATTGGTGGCGCAGTCCGGGCGCAGGGGCTACCGGGACCTGGCACGGGCGATCTCTTCGCCCATAAGATATTTCTTTCCGGCTTCAGCGGTTATGTCGACCCGGTCAGCTTGAAAAACAACGACAATATCAGAGCCGCCGAATTGAAAATAACCGAATTCATCTCCCTTTGTCAGATGAGCCCCCAGGTCCGGTGTCAATTGAACGGAGGACACGATCGACATTCCGATTGGCAGCACCGCAACCAGACCGGCCGTTGGTGTTTCCAGAACGATGAGCCCGCGCTGCTGATTGAACTGATAGCTGTCGCCATCAATTGTGACGAGGTCGCCATCTTCCGTCTTTTTCAGATCCAGGGAAACGAGGCCGGAGATGTTTTTCTTTTCGATAAGCTTTCCCGTTACCGGAACGTGAAAACGATGGTAGTTGTTTGTGTTTTGGTAGAGGTGGATATATGTTCCTCCGGCAAATTCCTTGAAATAATCACTGTCGGACAGGAGTTGTTCAATCGTGTAATTGGCGCCCTTGACTGTGATTGTGTCATTGTCGTCGATGTTGAGGCTTGCCTTCATGATGTTGTCGGCAGGGGATGTCAAAATGGCGTCGTTGTTGCGACCGGCGATCGGCCGTCTGCCGGGTTTGAACTCGCGCGCAAAAAACTGATTGAAAGTCAGCCACCCGCTCGGGGCAACAATATAGTCGCTTGTGTTGAAGCTGGGGTCGTCGATGAAAGTCTGTATTGAGGCGGCAGACTCGGGTGTGTCCATGAACGCACCCCATTCCCGCGCAAACTGTTTGACCCAGGCCTGAAAATCGCCGTCCTGTTTGAGGTCGTCAGACTGGTCGATCATGTAAAAGAATGCATGCGACAAGGGCAGGACACTGCTCGCTTCGGGCGGGCTATGTGCCAGCGCGTCGGCGTAATCATAAAATGCGTCGAGTGTGGTGATGTTGTTCCAGTCCGCTGCCTTCAGGGAGTCGAGGAGGGCATCACGTGTTTTTGGATCTGAAGTGACAAGTTGCCTGAGGTCGCGCGTCGGGGGAGGCGGGGTTTGTCCGGTCTCCGCAAAAGCGCCTGTGCCGAAAAGGAAAATCGAGGCTGACGCAGCAATGATTGCCCAAGACGTATACATGATCACACCCCGGTAATTGTATTCGAATCGTGCGGAAATAATTGTTTGTTTGTTTCAATGTTGGTTGTCTTGTAAAAATGTTAAATTGAATAAGTGTTGTGTTCAATAATTTTCAGGCCGGGGGTGTTTTATTTTGTTCGCTTCTTGTCAGTAATGACACTTCATGGCCGTGTTTGTTGGCCGTATTATTCCCTTTCGACTTCCCGAAACATAACCAATTGGCTCTCCGCTATCGGTTGAATTGATCGATTGGCTATCGATTGTCTCCGCTTCCGTTATGGGGGCTGACATGACGCGGGACGCGCCGGCGCGGAGAGACTTTCGGCGGCGCTGGCAGGTGTTGCCGGCGCTGCCGGGGCGCTCATGGAGCTGTTTCAGTCTTCGGCGCCGTCACTTGTGTCCGCAGGACCTCATGCGTCCTGGGTTGAAGGCAACGGTTTCGGTTCCCTGACCGCGCCGAAGGCAAGTGCTGCGGTTGCCAGCAGCAGCAAGCCGCAGAGGATGAACACCGCCACGTAGCCCGATCCGGCAAGCACGGCGCTTGATCCCGCCACCCCCATGGTGGTGCCGAGCAGGCGCAGGGTCACGATCGTGCCGCTCAACTGGCCCTGCTGGTCGGCAGGGGCCGCATTGACCGCGACCCGGCGCGACGGCCCCAGCATGCAGACCATACCGATGCCCCAAAGCACCAGCAGCACCGCGAAGACCGGATAGATCTTCAAGGGGATCGCGAGCGCGAACAGCAAGGCGACGATGGCGACCAGGGTAGCGCCGAAAGTCACCACCCGGTGTGAGCCGTATTTGTCGGCAAGCCGACCAACCGGCAGCGACAGAAGCGGGAAGGGAATGACCGCCGGCAGGATCGCAAGTCCGGCCTGGGCCGCGGTGAAATGCATCACCTGCTGCACGAATATCGGAAAGAACACCGAAAACGCCACCAGCGAATATTGCGCCATGAAATAGACGGTGATCGCCGCCGAAAAGGCCGGAACTCGGAACAGCCGGACATCGATCAGCGGATGCGGGTGGCGGCGCTCATGCCGGTCGAACAGGGCAAGGCTTGCGATTGCGATGACGGCGGCGCCCAGGATCAGCGGGCTGGTCCAGCCCAGGGACTCGCCCTGCATCAGGGCGAACACCAGCAGGCCGAGCCCGGACAGCATCAACAGGACGCCGAAGCCGTCGATGGGCGCGCGCTTGGGCGCCGTGCCCGGGTTGCGCCACACCATGAAGGCAAGGGCGGTGCCGGTCAGGGCGACCGGAATGTTGAACCAGAACACCCAGTGCCAGGAGGCGAAATGGGTCAGCATCCCGCCAACGAATGGTCCGAGCACCAGAAAGATGGTGGTGATTGCGGCGTAAAGCCCGATGCCGAGGCCGCGTTTTTCCGGCGGAACCGCCATGTTCGCGCCCGCCTGCGACAGGGCGAAGATGAAGGCGGCGCTCGCCCCCTGGAGGGCCTGCATGGCAATCAGGACACCGCCCGTGGGCGCAAATCCGGCCAGAAGGGCGGCGGCCGCAAAGACCGGCGCGCTCACGAGCAGCAGCGCCCGCAGGCCGAACATGTCGGCGAGTTTGCCGCCGAGGGCGGCAAGACAGGTCAGCGCCAGAAAATAGGCGTTGACGACCCAGTGGGTGGCCCCGGTGCTCAGGCCCAGATGGGACTGGATGTTCGGCAGCGCGACCCCGAGAATGGTCTGGTCCAGAAGCACGATGCCGGACAGGCAGCCCATGACGGCAATGATCCAATAGGGGCGGCTTTTTTCAGGGATTTCAAGCATGCCCATACCCCTTTCCTGTTTGAAATGACTTTAACGTAAACGTAAAGAAACAAGGTGACCTTACATTTTGTATATGGGTGTATACAATTTTTGGAGTATGCGCCGATCCGCCGCACGCGTCCGGGTCGGTATGCGTCTGGGGCATGCCTCGCCCGTATGCCTTTGCGGCCAAAGTCCGAGCGGTTTTGCGGATTTCCCGCTTGCCCGGCGCGCCCGGTTCGGCTTGGCGCATTAAGCTTCGGCGGTGGCGAGGGCGCTTGTGGACACAGGCGCGTGATCGGAACAGCCCCGGAAAAACCATTTTTCGATGGGACCGCTTACCCTGTCAAATGTGCCATGGTTTTGTGATCTTTTTCCAACGCCGGCCAGCAAGACAACCTGAAACGGCACGGACGTCCGGATTTGGTGGCCCGTGTTCAGAAACTGTTAACCGTGGCGGCGCCTAATCACGTCAGTGGGGGTGAGGCGTCCCATGAAGAGCCGGTGGCCGGACCGAACCCGGTAAAGGCAGCCGGAACTGGAGGTGTGACGATGGGGAAACTGCTGGATTTTGCATCTGCACCTCGGCCTGCGTCCCGGGTTGAGCCGTCCGCGGAGACGGGGCCGGACGGCGCCCGGAGTGAAAAGGGAGAGGTTATCCTCTTTCCAGGTGTGCGTTATCAACGCGCGGCCCTTGATTGGCACGCGCGAATCATGACCATCGGGGCCAAGGCGGATACGGGGACGTCCGGCGCGGATTGAGCGCCGCGGTCCCGTGCGCCGGATGATGGCAAGGCACGGAGACAGGCCCTATGGGCACTTGGCCAGGGGCTGCAGGTTTTTTTTCATCGCCCGTCCGCGTGCGGGCGCTGGGTTTGGGGACGGTATCCTTGGTGCTGGCCGCAGGGCTTTCGGGCTGTGCGAGGCCGACCGGAGATTTTGACCGGGCCGCGCCCTCGGTCATTCACGACAGGGTCATGCCGGCGGCGGGCAGCGAGGCGGCGCGCCTGCGCGGCGAGCCGGTCTCCACCTTCAACTACACCAATGACGAAAAGCTGCTGCGCGACCGGGCGTGGGCGCTGATCCGTCCGCCCTGGGCAGCCGACTGGATCGCGGGCACGCGGGTGGAGCTTGCCCGCACCCGGATCCTGCCCGAGGCTGACGGCCTTGTGCCGCCGGAGCGTTACTACCAGTTCCTGCGCTCCGAAAGGTTCCGCTCCTCCAACGCCCGCTACGACCGGGTGGCGGCGGACGCGACGGGCGATGCGGAGCTGGTCCTGCCCTATTGCGACGTGGTGCTGCGGGTGCGCGAGGCCGATGACGAGCGTTTGCGCGTGCTTCACAACAGGACGGTCACCCCGGTGGAGATTTATGACGGCGCCAAGGCGCGGGTCTGGGAAAACCGGCAGCTGATCGATTGGGTGTCCGAAGCGCTGCGGTTCCGGATCAGGGCCTACAAGCTGGCGCTGGCCAAGCTGGAGATCGAGACCCCGACCGGCGACCGGGTCTGGAAGACCAATGTCGCGATCCGCACGCTGGAGGGTCAGGTGCGGGTGGCTGAAAACGGCTGCGTCACCCAAAACCGCTTCGGCATCACCGAGCCCCCGAAAACATCCCGCATCTACACCAAATCGGGTCAGGCTGGGCCGAAAGTGGTGAAGTGATTTTTTCGGTTTTTTTTGGGGGGCGCGACCAGTGCGGTCATTCGAAGAATTGGGAACGATTCCCGAAAGCCGACGGTCATTCCTAATGCAGCGAATTCACGGGATGGTGAAGGTTTTTCGATGCGGGCCGCGG
>NZ_SMMF01000808.1:0-11052 GCF_009711355.1 Roseibium sp. RKSG952
CCGTCCTTCAGGGCGGGGAAGACGTTAATGAAGAGATGACGGCCACCGGGCGCTCACGCTCAATCTAGGTTTACTATTCGGAAAATATCACGCTCGATACCCTTCCAGTGCTTCATGTATTTTTCCTTCTCAAAAAAAAAGCTGATTCGCAGTTCTCCCTTCTTGGTTTCAAACTCGCAAATCGTATTGTAATGGCTGTCGGGCGGCACTCGCTTACATGCAATTAACCGATTTAAGGCGCCTTGGGTGTTGTAAGAAAAATAGATGTCATAAACCGCGCCGGGGCCTTGCCGATACAAAGCGTCGGTCTCTCCGAAACTGAACCGAGACGGTATCTTGCGGTACGTCATCGGCCTCATTCTGATGGTCTTAAGTAATCCCGTTGCTTCATCGATCTCGGCATCGGAGGGGTCGAATTCATACCAATCCTTATCTTGCTCCTGATTGATTTCCGCATTTTTAACAATCGTGTAAAAAGTACCGAAGGGTGCTTGCTTATTCTGCCCGAGAGGCCTCATAGAGGGCCATTCGTATTTGATGGCGATTGACTTAAAGGATTTTCCTTCCTCCTTTAAATCATCGATTCTGGCCACAATGTATTCCCGGCGTATACGCACCGGGACCTCTCCGATCTTGAAGTAATAGAACGGGTACATCGATACGTGGAAATATGAATTATAGACATCGTAGGACCAATAGGCAAATAGTGTCATGAGCAACAGAAAGGTGATTTCGTATTCCTTTGCTTAGAAAAGCTGTGATGAAGATGCAAATAGATAAGTATTAAAAATTTACGATGTCAATACTTACATAATCAAACTAACAGCGGAAGAGGAAGAAAATTTACTATAACGCGCTGGCGTTTGCCGAATAGTATTCCGAATCCTTCAGAAGGAGGCGGTGCGCCCCAATGGGCGCGCCGAAGCAACCGGAAAGTGAGCGGCCCGGTTGCTTTGCGGACTCACCTCCCGTCGTCGTCGCCCAAAAAATCGACGAGTTCATCTTCATCCTTGCGGAACGGATCATGATACTGACGAAGGCAAGCGAGCAGACACGTTCGAAAATTAGTCGTACTCTCGAGACCAGTCCCGGCGAAGCTCTTAAACGCTGGAAGTTTCAAAAGATCTTCACTGACTTTTGAAACAAGAGCGATTTCAGAAGAGCCGATGCTATCGGCACTCTCATCGGCAAATTCATCAAAAGAGATGCGGGTGTCTTTGTCAGCAGATTTCGTTTTGAACATGATGTCTCCGTTTCCGGCGCCCAACGGGCGCGAGTGGGGGCAACAAAGGAGGACGCGAGCCTTCCCTCTTGCCAGTATCGAACGGCAGAACCGCTCGATATTGGCAACCTTCACAACTCTACCAGTAAGGAAGAACCCAGCTGGGTTCGCCGGCGAAAACAAAGTAGTCGGCAAACCTGCCTGTCGTACGTCTCGTGACGCGTGTTTCAAGCGCCAAACATCGTGCATTAAATGTCGGAAACCCGCTTAAAGTATCAAATATGGAGCTTTACGCGGCGGCGGCATCATTGCGCCGCCACCACTTGTTCCGCCGGCCCAAGATCAGCGATCAAGGATATCCCGGAGCTCGGACAGGTTCGCCCGTGCTGTCAGAATGACCTGCGTCTTGACCGCGAGGTGATCAGGCATCAGGAAGCCGTCCTTGCGCCCGTTCGACACGATCCACGGGGAAAGGGAAGCAGCGTCCGCGAGGTTTTCCTCCAAACGGTCCCAAATGTCCGTGAGCTGACGACGCTCCTCGACCTCGGCGAAATCTACCCGGGCCGCCTGAAGCAGGCCGTGATAGGCGTAAAGCAATCCCGAAGCCTCATGGAACATGTTGTCGGCACGCATATCGAACCAGCCCGCGTCGTTGCCGGAGGCATCGACAAACTTGTCGGACGACGGATCATACCGAACCGCCTGGGAGCGCTTGTTCAGAGCATCCGCGATGGAGCCAAGATCGTTGGCGATCCGATCCATGTAGGAGCGCAGGTTGTCCGCACGGGCATCGAGAACGGCCTTGCAGTCGTCCAGGCGCTTGTTGTAACCGTCGAAGAGATTCATTGCCTTCCGGTAGGAGTACTGCGAAGGCTGAATCGGTCCGAACGGGCGACCGCGGTCAAACGGATTAAACCACCATGTCTCGCTGTCGTACTGAAGCGCTCCGCGGGCGTTCAGGAGATCGTCGTCCGCCTTGGAGGTGCCGCGCACGCGGCCGATGGTGTCGGCGAGTTCGACGGCGGTGCGTCGGGTCGCCATCAATACGCCGTGCTGGAACGCCGCCTTGTTGTCGAGAAATGGCGTATCGTCCCATGGAATGAGCGTAAACAGGCCCATCTTGTATTGAGGCATGGAAGGCATCCACGCATTCTCGTTGACCATGAAGTCGATCAGCTTGATCTGCATGTCCACGAGGCGGGAGCGGTCGCACATCCTAGTGTCTCCCGTACCTTCCTGAACGGTAACGGCCTCATTCGCGCCGACGGAACGATCCGCTTTGCTTAGGACGGACGCCGGATAGTGAAGGTCGTAGCCGCGGATCCAGCTCGCATTCCACAACAAGGGAAACAGGTAGGCAACAACAAACAGAACGATGGAGATCTTTACGGCATAGGTGATCCACCGCAGGCGGGGCTTGCTGCCGTCGTCATAGGCAGCCGGAGCCGGCAGGACCAGAGACTTAGCCCACTTCGCCGCGCGGCCGGGCAGGGGGCCGACCTTCCGCAGCAGACCAGTGGTCCACTCGATGATTCCATCAAACATTCCCAATCCTTCCTTTTGTTCTTGGGCGAGGAGCGAATCCTTCGCCGCAAACTCAGTTGGTGTGGCCAAACAGCTTCATCCGAAAGCCATTCTTCATCCTTAGGGCGTTTCCGCCGCCATCGTCATAGATCGACCTGATAGCTCCGAGCGCGAATTTCTTGGCTCTGTCGCTCATGTCGGCGTAGATCTCGTAGAAGCGCACCTTATTGACCGCGAACAGGGAGACGACATCCCACTCGCAGTACTCACTAACGAAACGGTTGATTTCCCAAACGTCCTCGATGTCCGGCAGGGCGCGGCGGATCGCGAAACGCACCAGTGCATCGGCATCCGCGTCGAACGAATGGACGTCCCCGCCGGAAGCGACGATCTTCCGCATTTCCGTCAGGTACACGTAGATCGGATCCTCATTCAGGATGCCGAGATTCGCATACATGATGGAATTCATGCTCTTCTCACTGACGACAGCATGGTCGTCGAACGGAACGCCGTTCTCCAAGAGGACGTGAGCTACCCGCATAGACAGCTTGTGGTGCAGGACATCGTCTGACAGACTTTCCACGTTGAGGTCGTCAAGAAATCGACGTTCTTCAAGAACCTCGATTGCCTCTGCGGCATCGGCCAGCAAGTGACCACTGATATGATCCTTCATGCCGTCCGGAACCTGATTACGGAAGAACATTCTCGTCTCCGGGGTCGCCGTGGACCCGTCAGAGCGAAAGACGTAGGCACCTCCGAAGTGGTCCGTCCAGAACACGTTGGGCCACTCGAACTTCCGATGTCGACAGGCGAGACCGTTCCGGCGCACATCGCCGCAAACAAGAACCTTCTCCAACATGCCTTCAAGGAAGCCGGGTACACGCCAGGCCATATCATCCTGTTCGAACACGGCGACCATCGCGCAGAGATCCTCGGACGCCTCCAGAATGCCGGAGGGCGTGTGGATGACGAATTCCACCGTCTTGAAGTCAACGATGTCGGCCGGACGCTTTACCGATACGACGAGGTTCTCTATCTCTCCATAGATCGCGTCGCTGAGCGTCACACGCTCGATGGACGGCATGTTGGCATCCATGAAGCGACGCAGGACGGTGATGTCAGTCGAGAAGTGCATCTTCACGATGGGCAGGGAACGCTGTTCCGGTGACAGGATGATAAAGTGCCGATTGACCCCTTCCGGATCGAGGTACTGCTTGTCGCCCTTTTCATGGGCGACCTCCGGAGAGAAGCCAGAGGCATCCACATGGAATTCCTCCAGATCGGTCGGAGCGATCCCCATAGCACGTAGACAGGCATTATACCTGCCGACCATGGTGGCACCACTCACTCGGTGGAGGTTTCCAAAAATAAGCCCGTTCGAGAGGAGTTTTTCCATGTTTTCCCTCAAGACTTCTTTTTGGCGCCAATAAAGCGCTCGTTAGCCGCTTCGGTGCGTTGCATGTTGCGAACCATGTCGTCGATGGCGGCATCGTCGGATTTGTCCGCATACCGCATTTCACTGCCGGCGTACTGGTTGATCTCCTGAAGGATCGTCGCGAAGGTGATTGGCTTGCGCAGCTCGTCGATCATTTCTACCTTCCGTGCGAGCGGGAGATGCATGAAAACCTCCGGGTTTTCGAACCACTCGTCCGGCAGATCGACATCCATCGAACGGAACTTCACAGCATCGGTGATGTTCTTGATGGCGCGACCGGTGAAGGTCGGCTGAGCCTCCTTGATTGCATGAAGATAGCGGCCGACGGCGGCGAGGGACTTGGGTTCGCCGTTAACGCGCACGAAATCGCCCCATACCTCCTTCAGGCGATCCTCCTGAGGCTCGTTGAAGCCGTCGTAGCTTTTCGCGACCATCTTCTTGATTTCCTGCGACGACAGGAAGTCGTGGTCGCCCATCGGCAGATCGTGACGCTTCCCGAGCAGAATGGACAGGATGTCGACGTAATCCTCACTGGTCTGCGGGCCGTCCACGAGCCAACGCGCGCCGGCACGCTGACGCAGAGCGTCATCCACCTTTTCGGGGTAATTGGAGAACATGCCGAAAGTGCAGTTGCCGTTGATGACCGTGTTTGCGCCCGCAAAGGCATCCATGAGCACACCCGTCACTTCCTGTTGCCCGGAAGAAGAGTGCTTGTCATCCCGCTTGCCCGCAACCTGATCGACATCGTCGATGGTGCCGAAGCCGATGGCGGTCGGGTCAAGGACACGATTAAGGAACGCGCGGCAGTTCTGACCGGACTTGCCTTGATACTCTGAGATCTGGTCGACCCCGAAGTTCTCAAAGTGAAACGGGTATCCCGCGATCTGGCAGTATTCGTTCATCAGTCCGGCAGCCATCTGGATAAGAGTGGTCTTGCCGGTTCCCGGGAAGCCGTCGCCGATGAAGGTGAAAACGAACCCTCCGAGTTCGACGAACGGGCTTTTTCGCTCCTCGAAACTGTAGCTGGCCAGCATCTTCGCCATGCGCATGGCCTGCGACTTAGCAATGTGATTGCCTACGACCTCGGTTGGCTTCTTGAACTGAATGGCCGAAGCCTTCTTGGATACGGCGCTCGGACGAGAGAAACCACTTACACGGAAATCGTCCTTCTCTACCGAATAGGTGACGGCCGAAAAATCGGCGATGAAGTCCGCCATCACCTTATGGGACTCGTGCTCGCAGGCACGCATCACACCTTCGCAGACATCGGCCACGGCCTCGTCGATCTCACCTTCGGCGATCCCGTCGACCGCCTTCGTTAGATGTCCGGCGAACCATGCGACCGCGTCGAAGGAGGTCGCCAGGTTCGGATCCTTGAGCGCCTCGACATCAGCTCCGGACCGGGTGCCGGTCTTGACCGACAAGTGGGCGGCTGCGGCGAACAGGGAGACGAGCGCACGAACCTTCACCAGCTTTCGAAACTTCCCTTCCTCCTGAGAGGTGAGACGGCCTTCTCGATTACGCGTTCCCAGTTCCACATAGCCGAGCGATTCCACAGCCATGTCACCGACGGTCATGCCGACGGCCAGCGCGCGGCGGGCCTTGTGCAGGATGCCGTGAGCCACGGGGGAGAGGAGTTGGTCGTCCTCTTTCTTGAGAATGCTTTCCAGATCGGTCGTCTTTGTCGAAACGGATGAAGGTTCCGAGCGGTGGGCGAACCGAAAGTTGGTTTCGGGAGCGGCCGTCACGTCCGACTGCTGGCCGTTCCGCAGCGCCTTCAACGCAATATCGAGTTTAATGTCGATGTCCTCTTCCGGGACGCGCACGCTTCTGTTTTCCATCGTTGTTTCCTTAGTTGTATTCGATGAGGCCAGTTTTGGTGACGACGTGCACGGATGCCCCCTTCAGGGAAGGGCATTCGTTCCGGCGAGTCGAGATCTGCTGGTAGACGGCGTGCGGCATGGCGATGTGTTGCACCACCTCGGTTGCTCCGCGTTCCGCGCAATCCGGATCGGAAGTGTCCACCCGGAAGTTCTGGGACGTGCGCGAGGAGAAGATTCCCGCGCGAACCTCTTTGGTCGACCCAGCCTCAGCCGTCTCGTGAATCCAGCGTATTACCCATGCGTCGCGCTGATTTGAAACGGATTCGAAGGCATCACGAACCGGATCGTCGACGGACGAGAAGCTCGGGTTGAGAAGCGGGCCGATGACGACCCGTTCGACCAGATTCACGTAGATGTGGTCAGAACTGTCGGCGATTTCCTGCGCGAGAGTGATCATCTTGAAGCCAGACGAGGCGAATTTTGATGCTACGTTCTTCACCTTTCGCAAGGTCTTCTCCAGGGCCTCGCCGTCAAGCTTGCCGTCGGTCTTGATGTCCGCGCGACAATGAATGGCTCGTCCGAGCGATGAATCCCACGCGTCCCACTTGAACTCATAGCGGTCGCCTCCGTCCAGAGACTTGAAGAAGACCTGCTCTTCGGAATTTGAACAGAAGACGGCGGCTTCCGAGGACTTAACGCGATTCATCTCCCGGGCATAAAGGCCCCGGGCCAATCTTTCCCGCATGCGCTCGTTAGGAAGGCGACGACGCAACAGAATCTCGTCGAGAATCTCTTTTCTAACGTCATCGGGGCGGTCCCCGGTCATCGCAACACCCTCGACGACATCGTTTCCGATAGCGAGGACATCTGCAGCGACCGGAAAACCGGAGTTCTTGTGGTCGATGTTCATCGATCTGCCGCCGCTCGCTCTGATCTCCATGAGCATGAAAAGCACAGACAGACGTTCGAAGGCCGACTTCGCGAGCGGTTCGGAGAATTCCGACAGCGCTTCCGCAATGCCCTTTAAAAGGCTAAAATATTCGTGACGGGAATCCAATTAAACAACTCCGGCATGATCCCGGCACCGGACGATCCGATGCCGGGGCGTTCATCAGTTCTCGACGTATTTGCCGGTGTCGACCTTCTCGAGAATATCGGCGAAACGACGTGCGAAGGTCATGTTGGCCGCCTTACCGCGATCCTGAACGTCCTTCTCGCGCTTCATGAATTCCTCGTGAACCTCCATCATGGACATGATGCGGTTCTCGGAGGAAGTGCCGATCTGAAGCATCATTTCGCTCACTTGGGCATCGGTTTCCTTGCCAATGTCGTCGATGCGATGCGCCACGGACTGCTGCTGGGAGGTACGCAGGGATTTCTCCAAGGCATCGTAGAGGACGGAGCGCTGTTCGGTGTCGATGGCCAGTTTCTCGATCATCGTGTTTTGGGCAGCCTTCTGCTTCGTCAGGGATTCGACGGAACTCTGGTATTGACGAGCGTAGCGCTCCAGGGACTGCTGAACGGCGGTGACCTCCTGAAGCTTAGCGGTCTTCTCGTTGTGCTCGGTGAGCAGGAGATCGCGCTCGTTCTCGGCAGACTTGCGCAGGTCGCCCGTCAGATCCGCCATGCGAGCCTCGAGACGGTCGAGTTCAGGATTCAGCTTGTCGATTTCCGCCTTGAGGGCCTCGATATCCTTCGCTACCACGACGGTGCGCTCCTGGACCTTCGCCTGCCCAGCCTTGACGCTGACGATCTCGCTGTCGATGGCCGCGAGCTGCTCCTTGAGAAGGACACCGATGATGTCGGACTTGCGGATCAGTTCGTTCAGGTTCTTCTCGACCGACGTCGTCTTGACGCGTTCGGAACGCAGCTGCTCAGCCTTATTCTTTGAGAGGAAACCAACGATCGCTTCCCACGTGGTGGGTTCGGCCATCTGCTTGAATTCTTGACCGAAGGCCAAGGTGACTTGATCGAGCCCCTGAACGAGTCCGGCGAGATTTGCCTGAATGAGTTCCTGGTTCTTGAAGACCGCCTCAAAGTCATCGTCGGCCATGTCGACCTCGAGATTCTGAATGGACTCAGCGCCGAGAATCTTCGCCAGGCGTTCCTGATGAAGCTTCTGCGTGTCGTTGGTGGACTTGACCGCTTTCTGCGCCTTGACGATGTCGGCTTCCAGATCGTCCAGTTTCACTTTCGCCATATTCCGGCACTCCTGTTAGTTGCCCGATCCCGCAGGCTAGGTTGTCTCGAATGAGTTTATAGATCACGAATCCTTAGTGCACAATACAAAATGTTGACGAAAGGCCAAGCATTAAAGGATTCGATAAGTCGCTGTTGGAATTCAATTACGCACGCTCTTCGGTAAAAAAAGCTGGATCGCGAAGCCGCCGGCGATCACCATTCGAATATGGAACCAACAACGACCATAGAATCCGGCGCAGCGATCGCGGACGACAGGATCGCATTCGCGCTTCTAGCCGCCGTCCTGGCGCGTCTGGACGAGGCTGGAATTTGTTCAAGGGCCATCGCGGATATTTATCGGCCCGGTTCCCTTAGGCGGGAGGCGGTCTCCATCACAGGGCTCGAGGGATCACTCGTTCGAATGGAGACGCTAGCCACTCTTCTCGCCGATTCAGAGGAGACGGCCGTGGATCGGGGGAGCCTAATGGCACTCGGCATCCATAACGCACTAGAGAAGATGACGGGATGGCCGGAAGAGGGACCCACTTCCGATGAAGTCTCTGACGCGTTCAAGACCTCTGATGCCGCCAACGGTCGGCTCATGCGCGCGGATGCCGTATGGAGTCTCGAGGACGACAGCGAGTGGATGGCGAACGAACTGTCCAGGGTAAGCGAAACGTCTGAGCCATGGACGGCCGTGGAAGTCATGAGATCGATATGGACATCCGGACGGTTTTTTGGAAATTCGAGAAGAATGGCTCTGATAGCCGCTCCATGGGTTCTCGAAACAGGTTTCGGACTTTCGACGCGCGCAATAGGCATCGCAAGCGGAATCAGTAAGAACGTGGATGCAGTGAGAAACGCGTCCGGCGACAAGAATACATGGTCCGTGGTCTTCGCAGAAAGGGCGGCGGCGGGCATTCAGACCGAACTCGAGAATTTCAGGAACGTACCTGCCCGAATAACCTCGATGGAGGCCCTTTGTCCGACCGAACGGTCGTCGTCGAGGATCGGACTCGCGATCAGGCAGTTTATGAGAACCCCGGTCGTGACCACCAAGTCCTTCTCCAAGGCGCTGAACGTCAGTGATCGCGGGGCGAAGATTATCCTGGACAAACTCATCGAAACGAGCGTCATCGATGTCGAGGGCGGCGCCAGAAACAGGAAGTTTGTATGCCGCCGAGCAATGTGATCGACAAGTTGGAGCGCCTCGTCAATGCCGGGTTCCAGGCGATCGGCGCGCGCGTAATCGTGGAACGTGACGGCGCAACCCTCTCAGTGCGGAACTTGCTCATCGAAATCGAGAGAGGACGATTAAACGCCTACGATTCGGAAAGCACGGGATCCGAACCTGTGTTTTCCGTCCCGGCGTCCGGTCTCGTTTCCTGCGCATCATGGGTCGTTATCAATGTCACGACGGGCAAGGCGGTTCGAGCGATCGAGGATTGCATGGAAAACTTAAAGAGCATGGACGACGGAACGATCAAGGAGGTAACGCAATGACTCTGATCAAGTCCTTGACCGCCTGTCTCGTCATGGTCGTCGCCTTGTCCGGCCATGCGATGGCGGGGTGGAAGCATAATCGCGAAAGCGCGATGACTCTCCGAGAAAGAGGGCAGCCGGTCGCCGCCTACAAGTCTGCAATGTCGAACACGTCGAGCAGGCCCAGGGACGTTTTCGACCGTAACTTCGTCGCCGGATGGATCGCCCTGGAGAAATTGAACCGCCCGGACATCTCTATCAAGCATTTCGCGGAGATGGCATCCGTATCGCCTAAACTTAAGGCGGAAAAGAGGGCCTCAGCGAAATCGAAGTCCGGATACTGGCTCGGCAAGGCACTTTCGAAACAAGGAAACTCGCAAGGCGCGAAAGCAGCCATGCAGGCCGCAGCACGTTACCCGAACACCTTCTATGGGCAATTAGCCTCGGCTGAACTCGGTATACGCCTCGACTCCACGCGGCTTTCTCACGTCAAGGAGAGGTATCCGTTTGAGGATTACCGCTGGACCGACAACCGGGTGCGTAAGGAATTCGTTCTCGCCGTCATCCGCGAGGAAAGCCGCTTCAACGAGAGGGCCAAGAGCCATGCCGGTGCCGTAGGCCTGATGCAGCTGATGCCGGGCACCGCTAGGGATATAGGCAAAAACCACGGCGTCAAGGTCGACATGAGCCTCCTCGGGAAAGACAAGGACTATAACGTTATCTTCGGGTCGAACTATCTGGCGGACCAGTACCTGAGGTACAACGGCAATGCCATGCTGGCGGCCGCGGCATACAACGCAGGTCCCGCAAATGTCGACGAGTGGCTGAGACGTTTCGGCGATCCTAGGTCCTCGAGTGTCGATCCGGTCACTTGGGCAGAAAGCATTCCCTTCTCGGAGACGAGGAACTACGTCCAGAAAGTCATTTCCTCATATGTGACATACCTGTCGCTTGGTATCCCCTGATACAACAGATCCGGGGCCACGAAGCGGGAAGGGACGGATTTGTCGCTCTTTGGTAAAAAAAACGGGCCGCAAAGCGACCCGTTCAAGAATTCGATTTCGTTCCGATCCTATTTAAATATTCAGGCGGACGTTGTGGTTGACTGCGATGCCATGGATGCCTTGGCCCAGATCCGCCGCCCCGGAAAGACCCGTGTAGTCCGGTTAGCCGGTATTAAGAGGGTGAGCAGTCGGCTGGATCGCACCGAACTCGTATACGGGCGCGGAGGCTTTCCGGGATCCGTCGCCGTCGAGGTAGAAGATCATGATGCTGGCAGTGACGGCGGCGAGAATAAACAGAACCGCCGCCGCCTCCATCAGGGTCACGCCGCGCTGGCGGCGCGCCGACAGCTCCTCGCGAACGGACCCGCGACAGAGCCGATC
>NZ_SMMF01000632.1:0-2864 GCF_009711355.1 Roseibium sp. RKSG952
CACAGATGCGGCTGGAGTTGAAGAGACTGTCGCGCAGCAAGGATCGCGGCGATGCCAATCGATCACGTGCGCTGCTTTTGACGCTAGAGAGCCGGACTGCCGGGCGCATTGCGCGCACCAACGCCGCTGTTTGAGGGCCCGCCAGCGGACCGAAAGAACTGGACCCTGGGGCACTTGGCCCATGAAATCGAACGCAAGGAGGACCTCAAGATCAGCCGGCCGCAGCTGTCCAAGGCGCTCAAGTCCGATTTCGGAAAGACAAGTCCCGGAAACGAGTCCGACGTAGCCAGTGCCAATCATCGTAATGCGCAAATGACGCTCCATTGGAAAGTGAGAATTGAGTCCCGCAAGAACAGTGACTTCTTCTACGAATCCTGCCTTTTCGAAAATTTTTTCGAAAAAAAAGGATTGACGCGCAGCTGCGGAGCCGGTTATCAAATTGACAGTCGACATGGGGATATGCCCGAACCGTCGGCAATCGGAGTTACAGATGTTCATTGTCGTTTCCAGCTCGCAAAGTCAACAATCCCGATCATCCGACCAGGGAACGGCTTCGCGCGGGCATGAGGAGACGCTGGTATAAGAATCTGATCTTGTACATCGTAACCCAACCGAACCCGCCGCCGAGGCGGGTTTGTTCGTTTCAGCGGCACAATTGAAGACTGGAAGCGTGGCTGAGAGGCTTAAGGCAGCGGCTTGCTAAGCCGTCGGGCCCTCCGGGGTCCCGTGGGTTCGAATCCCACCGCTTCCGCCAAGCCTATCGAAGGGGTGATGTGCGAATGGGAAACGGTTGAAGAGAAATTAACGCCTGAAGGCGGAACGAAATCATCTCCGTTCGTTTAACGGCAGGACACCCGACTCTGAATCGGAAAATCGAGGTTCGAATCCTCGACGGAGAGCCAAAATTGGATGCGTGGCCGAGCGGTCGAAGGCGCTGTCTTGGAAAGGCAGAGGGCCTCCGAAAAGGGGTCCCGCGGGTTCGAATCCCGCCGCATCCGCCAATTTGGAAGCGTGGCCGAGCGGTCAAAGGCGGCGGTTTTGAAAACCGTTGGGCCTCTGATAAGGGGGTCCCGTGGGTTCGAATCCCACCGCTTCCGCCAGCTTTCCGGGAGCTGAATTTCCCGGTGCTGAAATGGAAGGATGGCAGAGCCTGGCTTATTGCACCCGCTTCGAAAGCGGGCGACCCGCAAGGGTTCGGGGGTTCGAATCCCTCTCCTTCCGCCAAGCCGTCAAGAACGAGAGCGAGGATGAAATGGACACTGGAAGCGTAGTTTAATCGCTCTCGCGGGAAGCGGGGACGATCCTTTATAGAACAGGTTATGCCGGGTGGCCAAAGTAGGTAAGGCAGCAGACTTTGAATCTGAAGAGTGGGGGTTCGAGGCCCTCCCCGGCAACCAATCATTTTCAGTGGGCGACGCGACGTCGGCTCCGTCGAGGACCCGGCGCGGGTTTTCGAGCGACACGTCCAACTGAACGTTCCGACGTAACCAACCGTTAATGTGGCGATCCTATCCATAAGGATTCAATGATGTTGCAATCCGACGAGAACCCGGCGGGCACCTATCCGGGAATGGCGGCCGTCCTCCTGGACGCATCCATCGACGACGTCGACTTCTCCGTGGTCTCACCGATGGACGTCGCCGATGACAACGTTCGATCCTTCATGGAGGCGGCGCTTAGCTGGCGAGATCACGGTCGCCGGGACGACGAAACCTTCACGAAGGCATTGAATACCCTAGAAACGATGACGGCTCGCATGGCGTCCGAAAGATCCAGTCTAAAAAATCGTTGACAAGACCTTGCGACTAAGTATGATGAGTGCCGTCGGTTCCGCCGAGACCGAGGCGCTCTCCACCCGAACGGGCATGCTAAACGGCGGACATCAAAGCCAATGAATTCCAGTTCGCGGCGAAGGGAAGCGGAGAGCAACCGAAAGACTCATCGTCATGTCGCGGCCAAGGAGTTTGTCATGGCCAATATCACACTCACCGCAACCGCGGTGAAGGCTCTCGCGAAGCGCATCAAGAGCATCTCTCCGGAACTCAAGCACACCGCGATCATAAACGAGATCGCTTCAGCTTTCGGCTGGAAGGGCGACGCCCTGATGCACGCGTTGAAGACCGAGGACGACGGCGGAAAGTCCGAAAAGACCAAAGCTGCCCAGTTCCTCGAATTCAAGAATTGGATCGACGCTCGGATCCCAGCCGGAAAAGACAAAGAAGACGACGTATTCGACGACGAACTTGTCAGTATCTGGCATCGGATAAATTTGTACGTATCTCGAAAAAGACTTCTGGAGGGAGGCCCGGACGAACGACTTGAGAACTGGGTAATTGATGACGGAGCAATCGTAAAACTGTTGCCTGTCGAGGTGAAAAATAAAATCAAGACTGACCTCGATGACCTCAAGAAACGTCTGAAGACACTGGGTCCTGTCGACGAAAACAGGATCAAGGATTTTCTGGGAAAGAAACGAGCTTGCGAGCTGCAACCTGAAGACAGCATCGAAAGGAATGCCATAATTTGCCTTCTGGACGGCGAGCGAAAAAAAATGCTTAGAGGGCACCTCGAGATGAAATTCGGCTTGTCTGCCGAAGCGTATCGGGAGTTGTTTCAGCTCCCCGAGGATTATCCGATGATCGCAGTCGGATACGCCGCCGAAAAACGGTTCGTGGCAACTGTTGAGAGCCACGTCCGGAATAAGGCATCTAACGACGCTTCTCAGTGACGACGCCTAGAGAGTTTCTCTCGAAGAAGCCGTTCGTCATGTCGTGAAAAGCAATCTCGTCGTAATTCGCGTATGCGGACAGGAACGCGGTCGTGAGCGCTCGCAGCGCCTCGACCCGTTTTTGGTTCTTCTGGCC
>NZ_SMMF01000466.1:0-1161 GCF_009711355.1 Roseibium sp. RKSG952
GGCCAGAAGAACCAAAAACGGGTCGAGGCGTTGCGAGCGCTCACGACCGCGTTTCTGTCCGCATACGCGAATTATAATGAGATTGCCTTCCGCGATATGACGAACGGTTTCTTCGAGAGAAACTCCCTAAGCCTCGTCACTGAGAAGCGTCGCTAGGTGTCACTTTCCGGGCAAGGGTCCCCATTACCTGAAACACGCCGCAAAGCCCCGTCCTTCAAGGACGATGCTGGAACGGACTTGACCGTCTCGCAGGAGGAATACCCTCCCTTTAAGGAGGGGTGGAAGTCAAGATGCAACCTTTGGCCCGATATTGAAGGGGATGTCGCTGTCTCTGCGGCGGCCGAGGAAATTGCCCATGGAGAGAAGATCGACTTTCTCCCGGAGATTTGGCTCTTCAGACTGATTGGTGAAAGGTTCTCCGTTTTCGTCTACAACCGAGATTTCGAATTCGTCGAGCATTGCAATGGCGACATGACAATGGAATACTTCCAGTGCGATTTCTTCGTAAAGCTCTTCGGGTGCATCTTTATCGATCTCGATCTCGTAGGTTCCGGGAACCTTATCGTTGATGTCATCTTCGTGGGTTGCGACTCCGTCTACGACTACGAATGCTTCAGTCATGTTTTCTCCTTGGTTGCGCTTCCTTTAAATTCGACAGTGGGTTTGCAGGGAACAATGGGATGACCCTATTTTTGTCGGATCGGGTTTCAACATAGATCGAATCTCTTCCTATACGTACGAAGAACCCGACGCAACGCTCTTTGTCTCAATCGTGAAGACTCACGAAATCCATGGGAAATGCCCGCACGAATGGCGGCGCTCTAGACATTAGTCGTCACCAACGAATGCTACATGCTGGCGAGCGTCGCTCTGTCCGAGCGAATCAATGCGAGATTGCCGCAAAGGTTCGTCCTCGCTTCTTGTGGGGCGTTCGAATCCCACCGATTCCGGCACTAATTGTACTCTCGTTCTTTACGGCTTGGCGGAAGCGGTGGGATTCGAACGCCCGGACCCTTGCGTGTCGACCGCTTTCGAAGCGGGTGTATTAAGCCAGACTCTGCCATCCTTCAAGCACATAGGGGTGCTTCAGGGAGGCGGCCCAGGGAGCTACTCCGGTCAGCTTTCCGGAACCGGCCAGAAGAACCAAAAACGCGTCGAGGC
>NZ_SMMF01000117.1:0-270 GCF_009711355.1 Roseibium sp. RKSG952
AAAAGATCATGGGCCGGTTCAAATCTGCCCGCCAAGCCCAGCGGTTCATGTCCGACCACGATCAAATCAACATACTTTTCCGCCCGCGCCGTTACCAACTCTCAGCCGCTTCCTACCGCCATGCCAGAGGCGATGCGTTCGGTCTCTTGGATAACTATGCTATGGAAATGCCTGCCTGAAATCTGTTGATGGCGGGCACTGACAACCCAGGCTAAACAACTTGATGGTGTGGACAGCCCTACGTAGCAGCATCGAATGTGCCATGTTGAT
>NZ_SMMF01000653.1:0-3236 GCF_009711355.1 Roseibium sp. RKSG952
TCACCTGCCGCATCTCTGCGGCTTGCTCCGGATTTGTCGGCCATCACTTTAAAGTAAGTGGTCTTCGAATGATCTGATGGCCTGCCTGACAAGGCCCGCGTCGAGGAGGCTGCGACGCGGGCTTTTTTCTACTCCGCGCCCTCAGACATCGAGATCGAAGGCGGACCCCATCAAGGCGCGCGTAGACAGGAAATCCGCGAAGCGGCCGTGACCGCCCGACGCGTCGATGTCGCTCAGAACAGAATCCTGCGAAACCCCTTCGGCCTGCGCGAACTCCGACAGCATCTCGTCGACATCATCCTGATCCCATTCATTTTGACTCGCGGCCTCGGCCATCATGTCCTCGGCTCTCATATCGGCCTCCTTTCGAACTCATTGTTACTCAATCCTTCATCGTCGCCACATTGGCGAAAATGAATCCTTCTACAATCATTGACGAGCTAAGGATTCGATGTCAACATCTTCAAAATTGTTTACGGAGGGACCTCGCATGCCGACTTTCGCAGACATCACCGAAGCCATAACGAGCGAGCGCCGCTATCAGGACTCCCGATGGGGCGATACGAAATTTAGCGCCCGACCGGACAACGGGGAGCGCTCTATCGACGAGTTCATCCTCTGCAACCATGGCTACGGCGTGGATGCCGACACCGCCGGCGAAAACCAGGAAGAAGTCGTCGATGTTATGCATATTGTCCGCAAGGCCGCAGGTCTCTGGCGCGCGTGCCTCGAGCAACACGGCGATCCGGAAGGTGTGATTTACAAGGAAAGCGAGTGCGGCGTCGCCGAATTCGCGATCGACGACTTCTCTCAGAAGACGATTTTTTTGGTCCACACCGGCTCCCATTTCGGTGACACGAGCGTTAAACTCGCCCATGTCGTCAACGCCTACGAGGCCTTCATCACCGCCATGATGAACTTCGGCTCACCCCTTCGGGAGGCGTGAGCGTGACCCGGCTTCCTCGCTACACGGACCCCGTTTTCCGTAGGGACACCGTCGATCGTTGGTTGAGAGATACAGCTTCCTTTTACAAGTCCGTCTGGGACAGGAAGGGACTCGACGCAAGAAGACTCGGTGATGCCTTTGCACTGGCCGCAGATCGCGTCGGCCCGGACGACCATGTAAGGGTTGCGGCTCACGCCTGCGCGGCTGTCGGCATCGAAATCGACAGCGACGCAGCGGAGGCTGCGGATGCTTTCCTAGGGGACATGATCCGCGAACACGCGCGACGACAAGAGAGGAGGGTCGCCTGAACAGCGTCCTCTCCATCGACCCCTCGCCATGATCAAAGCGACGCGAGAGGCCAGCAGATGCATGAGGGCAGGGCGGACACCTTCTGGAATTACAAGAATGGACAAGTGCCGCTACGGGGTTTCGGAAAAATATAATGTTGACAAAATGGCGTTTTGAAGCCATTATCTGCGCTTCTCCAAGATTCAGGCGGACGGAAACGGAATTCAATTGAAGAAGATCAAAATTTGGTATTTCAGTGATGTGCACGCGGATGTCCAGGATGATGACATGCCCTACGGTTACCCGCCGGAGAACGCTGACGTATGCGTCGTCGCAGGAGATGTTCTGGGCGGACCGGAGTCCGTCGATTATTTAGCCTCCAAGATTAGCATGCCAATCATCTTCGTTCCAGGAAATCACGAGTACTGGGATCAGGTCTACCAGAAATCCAGAAGTGCCATGCTCCAACGCGCCGCGCGGCATCCTCATGTGTCCGTTCTCACCGACGGGCAGACGGCCGTGGTCGGCGACGTTCTCTTCGTAGGGGCAACGCTCTTCACTGATTTCTCGCTCTTCGAAAAACGTTACGTCAAAGAAGTCATGCTGGAGGCCTCCAAGGAAGGTCTAGACTTCAGGAAGATCGCATTCGGCCGTTTCGGCGAGGAAGAGCGTCTGTTCACGCCCACCGACGCGAAAGCGATCCACGAGCGCAGCCTCGCGCGGATCAAGGAGGCGTTGTCGCTCACCCCCTGCGAAAGAAAAGTGGTCGTCAGTCACTACGGTCCGTCTCCGCAGTCTATTTCCAACGAACATCAAGGTGCCGTCTCCAACGCATGGTACGTTTCCGATCTGACGGAAGTGATCAAAAGGCACGGCCCTGACGCGTGGATTCACGGTCATGTACATAAGACGTTCGACTATCGGATCGGCAAATGCCGCGTCCTGTGCAACCCGCGTGGGTTCGGACGTGAGAACATGACGTTCGAGTGGGACAAATCCGTCCTTATTTAACCCTGAAGCGCGGCAAACCTCTTCCTTCAGGGAGGAGTCAAGAGTGCGCCTCGCACAGCGAGGTATCAAGATTTACTCGATTGCCCCAAACGGACTGCAGTAGGGCTAACCACGTTCAGGATCCAATCGCCGAAAATGGGATCCTTGTCGACCCATGTCTGTTCTGCGTCCTCTCCCTGTTTAATCGTGTCCGTCCCGCTTTTCGAATAGAAAAAATTGTTTCAATGCCTGTATACTCGTTATAGTTTTAGCGAAGGAGGAGTTTTTATGACCCAAATATTTAAAAGAACGAATTTAGAAGAAAAACAGGAGCCGTCGGCCCGCATTGACCGACGTCACGTGGTTTGCGGCGCTGCACTTGGCCTAGCAATGCAAGGCCTTGTTGCCCCGGGTCTTTCATGGGCAGCCTCGTCCGCCACCCGCCCAAGCTTCAACGCGCTCTGGTCAGCATACCCACGTAGTGACAGAGAGAGCTTTTACAACTCATTAGGAGGCGAATGGCCGTCTCTTGTCGACAACCCCAGTTACCGCAACACCTGTGCCGTTCGCACTTCAGCCGCCCTTAACGGAGCGGGGCATCTTATTCCGGACAGTGCCAGGGAAGCGGTCACGGGTGACGGGCGGAACATTATCCTTCGGGTCCGATCAATGCACAGCTACCTTAAGGGCCTCCTGGGCGATCAATCCTGGGGCATGAGTAAGAAGCCCGGGGATGCTGTGACCCTGCCTACGCGTACTGGTATCATCCTCTACCATGCCAATTTCAGCGATGCCTCCGGCCACGTCGATCTCTGGAACGGCACTCAATTCGCCGGACAGGTTGATGTTTGGCAAGGAATCGAACTATCAGGTAACTCCGATATGCACGATCTAGACACCGCCGCCTTCGAGATTGGTATTTGGTTTCTGAAATAGGTCGCGGTTTTCGAATAGTTGCCCACGAAGTCAGGCGGGGTGCTGACCCAAATTTCCGAGCACAAGATCACACGCC
>NZ_SMMF01000917.1:0-56862 GCF_009711355.1 Roseibium sp. RKSG952
GGATCCCATGGTCAAGCCATGGGATGACGGCAGAGGTGGCCGTTTCGCCCGCAAGGACAGGATGAAAGAGGTGTCTGGGCCCATTTGGCTGCCGGATGGTCCCGGGCACACCAAATCAGCAACTCCGATGGGGCCGCGTAAAAAAACGGACCGGATGCACGGCAGCCGGTCCTTTTGACGAAAACTGCGAATCGGTCAGGCCACCCGCAAGTCTGCCAGTGTCTTGCCGGAAGCACCCGAATTGGAGAGTTGGCTGAAGACAGCGGTCAGGGTCTCCCGGACAATGGAGACTTGATCCGGAGTGAAGCGCCGGGTCTGGTAGCTCATCAGAATGCGTATGGACCGGTCTCCGTCGATGACTTCCTCCATCACCTCGAATTGCAGACCGAGATGGGAGTCATGCTTGTCGGGGTCAACTTGGCGGAAGGCGATCTTGCTGCCGTCCGGCCCCGGCAGACTGCCGTTCAGCTTGTTTTGCGCATGGATCTGGATGAAGACGTCGAACAGATGATCCCGGCCGGGCGTCATTCCGAGTTCCGCCTCGATCAGGTCGATCGGGATATCGGTATAGGGCAGGGAGCCATTGATCAGGTCGCGGACATGGCGGATCAGGTCACCTGCGGTCGAAAGCTCCGCGAAGCGCAGCCGGTGCGCAACCACTGTTGTGAAGTATCCGATGGTGTCGAAGAATGCAGGATCCGTGCGGCCGGAGGCCGAGGTGCCGATCACCAGATCCGAGAGGCCGCCTATGCTCTTTAGTGAGACGGCAATCGCCCCGTAGACGACGTTGAACAGCGATGCGCCATTGTCTTTGGCGAGCGCATAGAGGCCTTCCGATACGCTGTTCTCCAGCTTGATTTCGACCCAGCCACCAGCAGCCGACTGGTCTGATGGCGTCTCGAGTGCTGCTTTGTCCTTGAACAACTCCAGGGTTTTGGGCGCGTTGCGGAGCATGCCGGTCCAATAGGCGAGATGCTGCTGATTGACGCCTGATGCGGCCTGCTTGCGGGCAAACTCGTGAAACGGAACCGGTTGATCGTCCCAGACCGGTGCCGTTCCGGAGGCTCTTGCGCCATAGGCCTCTGCGAGCTCGTCCATCAACAAATTGACCGACCATTCGTCGAGGGCGATGTGATGGAACAGGAAGGACAACACCTGCCGGCCGGTGCAGGGGTCGGTGAGAAACCGCAGCCTGACCGGAAGTTCGGACGCAAGGTCGAAGCGATGACCTGCCTCGGAATTGCGCTCCACGCCAAGACTGTCGCTGCTCGTCCAGAACCACTTGTAGTCCCCGATTTCGTGCGCTGGCACCACCTTCTGCCGCACCTCGCCGTTGCCGTCTTCGACGAAGAGAGTTCTGAGGGCGGAATGGCGTTCGATGATGTCGAAAAAGGCTTGCTCGAACACTGTCTCGTCAACTGTGTCGAGGAAATCCAGCGCAAAGGGCAGGTTGAAAATCTCGCTATAATCAAATGCCGAATAGATCTTCCAGAGAGACATCTGGGCATGGCCGAGGGGCGAGACGAACATGCTGCCCGAAGCGGTTGAAAGTTCGACCGACCCGTCGCCTATGGCTTTCTTGCCGTCGTCGACAATCCACGCATGACAGGCAAGCGTTGCCGCAGTCGGGTTGCTGAAGAGGTCATTGAACCGCACTTCGATGCCATGGTTGTGCAAAAGGCGGCCGATAATCCGGGTTGCGACCAGCGAATGGCCGCCAAAGTCGAAGAAATCGTCCTCTGCCGAAAGCTGCGGCGCAGACAGCGCTTCACGGAATTCGGTTAGAATTGCGGTCTCGATCGCACTTGTTTCGGTGCCCTGATCCGCAACCGGGGGCCTGTGCTCATGTCTTGTGGTATCGTGATTGGCTGCCGCTGCAACGGGCGTGACCCTATGCAGCAGAGGCAGTTCTTCGGCCTTCGCATCCGTCAGATATGCGGCAAAGCGTTCCAGCAAGACAGCGCCGGCACCGCTGTTCATGTGTTGTCCGGCCGTCAGCTCGAGCACAATGTTGCCATTCGTGTCGAGGCCGGCGGCGAGCTCGAGATCCGGACGCGGCTCCGATGTTGGTAGTGGAAGCCGGACAAGGCGGATGTCTTTCGCCTCAAAAAAGGCGTTTGGGCCGGATATCCAGCGAACGGTAACGTCAGGTGTGTCTCCGCCCGGCAGCTCTTCAAGTGTTTTTCTGCTCAGCTTGTTATGGACGAGGGTTATCGCTTCATCGGGAGTGATCCGGGAAGATATCACCGTGGCTGTCATGTCACGTCCGGCATGGACCTGCGACTGATCGCAGAGGCGCTCAAAAGGGGAGGCGGGCAGACGCAGTACGACTTGCTCATGTCCGCCGACCGCACAGACAAACCGCGCAAATCCGGCTGCAACAATTGATAGAACAGAAGACGCGCCGGTGTTGTGACCGGTCAAGACCCTGGAAAGGCGGGTCGAGAATGTGACCCCGTATCGATGCGCCAGTGACGTGGCTTGGGTCCGTTCGTTGCCAGCAATCCCGAAACAGGAGACCGAAACGGATTGCTCAAGGTCGGTTTTTCGAAGGGCCGGGATCGGTGGGGTTTCGCTGGCGAAGAAATCCGTCGCGACTTCGCCCGCGCCGGATATTGGGCCGTTTTCCGACCCGTCGATTGACCGGCCGTTGAAAGCGTCGGCGAACGCCCGCAAAAAGGTCTCTGGCGCAAAATATTCCGCCACCACGCTGTGAACGAGCGGAGCCAGTAGAACATTGTCCGGACACAGAAGAACCAACACCTTGAAGGGAGGTTCCGATTCGGAGATCCAGGGGGCAGCCTGATGGTCGAGGATCATGGCAATGGCATCGGCTTCGCACTGCGCGTGCCGCAAGTCCACACTGGTTACCGATGCAGGGGCCGGAAGCTTCTGCAAATCACCTTCTTCGGTGAAGACATAAAGCATGCGCAATTCCGGTTGCGCCTTGATGACGTGGTCGAGCGTCTGAACAATGCGGGCAATGTCGACGTCGCCTTCGATCCGGTAGGCCGTGGCATGGCGGAACACGCGGTCGCCGTTCTGTTGTTGCGCTAACCATGTGGTTTCCTGGTGCCGGGTCAGGCTATAGGAGGCATCCCTTACCGCTTCCTCTGCAAGGATATGCGTATTCATAACGGACCGGTCCGGGTCAGTTGGATCCGGCCGAGCGCTCAAGCCCTCGCCAAACTTCTGGAATTCGCTTTGTGTCAACAGCCGGTCGAAACTTCCGGTCATGCCTGTCTCCTGATGATCGTCATCGTGCCGGTCAACCGGCAACGAGCCGTGCGATTTTGAAAGCGGCTAGTCCCGGGGAAACGGTTGTTTATCCGGTTTGGCTGATATGCGTGAAAGATCTCCGAAAGCTGCGCCCGGCTGCAATTCGGGGCTGTTGGCTTTCAACGACGGAATGTCCAGTCCCCGGGACACCGGCAGTGCGAACGGTGTTCGGCCAGGCTCAAAGGGATTGCATCCGCCTCAGGAGATCCTTTCAGAGCACTGGCATAGCAGGGGTGGTCAACTGAGGCAATAAAACTTGCAAATAATACTCATGTTTTATTTTTTAAGAAATACACTCAAAAAGTGTTCTTAAGGCTGTAGCACCGGGAGGAAGGCACCTCAGATGTGCGGTGCCGGTGGGTATCAGTTCGCAGGGGCGACCGGTGTCCCGTCGTGCGCCGCCCAGATTTCGAGGGCATCCAGCATATGCTCGGCACTTGCAACGGTTGGGCTGATCACTTTTGCCGGATCGAGGAACAGGACACGTCCTTCCAGCGCCGGTTTCATGAAACGGCTCCAGCCGGGCACGATCTTGTCGAGCGCTGCCCGCGTTCCTGCTTCGTCGCGGGCCTCGGAGGCGTAGCTGTTGAGCAGGATCAGCATGTCGGGATTGAGCTTTCCGAACTGCTCCGCACTCAGCGGCATGGAGAGGATTGATCCAAGCCCGGCCCCTGCAGCCTGTTTCTCGTCGATCTGCAGTGGCTGATAACCGAGGTCGTGCAGAACCTGCACCATTCCCGAAGAGCTGCCGACGACATTGAGCTGATCGGTGATGAAAACCCCGAGAAAGGTTTTGTCTGCTTCCGTGTCCGGCACACTGCTCTTGAAGGCGGCCAAACGTTCCAGATAACCGGACTTGCGCATTTCAAAGGTTTTTTCCAGCCCTAGAAGTCTCGCCAGGTCCTCCTCGATGTCAAACCCCTGGACTCTGCCGGTGGTCACCTTTTGCATGTAGACCGGGGCGGCCGTGGCAAGCTGGCCAGCCTTCCCGGCATCAAGCTCGGTGGCGAGGATCAGGTCCGGTTCCAGCGCATTGAGTTTTTCAAGGTCCGGTTGCCCGAACGGTCCGATTCCTCTCGGCTTGGGAAGCCCTTCGCCGAAAACGGTATCTATGAAGTCGACCGCTATGACGAAATCCCCATCGTCTGTCCGTCCGTAGCTGCCGGTGAGTTGAACGCCCAGATCCACAAGCGGCAAACCAAGCAAGGGTTCGTGCATCACGACAATGTGCTGCGGATTTTCCGGGATGTCGACCGTGCGGCCGGTATCGTCGACAACGGTCCGGTCAGCTGCATGTGCGGGCAGGGACAGAAGCGCAAAAATGGCGAATAGCGGTGCGGACAATTGTGGTGCGCGCATGAGAGACCTTTCAATGGGACTGCAGTCTGCGAAATGCCTGAAGACGCAGGGCCAGAATAAACAGGGGGACGCCGATCAGTGTCAGGCTCAACCCAAGGGGCAACGGCATGGTGTCTGACAGACCGCGTGTGAATGCGTCTGCGGCAATCACAAGAAGACCGCCAGTCAGACCCGACAGGAAGAGACGCGCCCGGCCAAGGGCGGGTGACAGGAACCCTGCAAGATGTGGTGCCAGAACACCCAGAAACACAAGCGGTCCGACCGCAGTCACAGCACTCGCACTCAGGACAACCGCAAACAGAAGCACCAGGGGCCGCGAAATCGCGACCCGCTCTCCGAGAGCCATGGCCATTTCCGGGCCGAGTTCATAGCGGGCCAGCGTGCCACCCAAACCGAGGATCCCGGCGATGCTTGCGAGAAACAGCGGCGTGAACCAGGCAATGCCTGGCCAGTTCGCCTGAAACAGCGATCCGGCAAGCCATTCGGACAGGGCCAGAGAGGTTTCGGGCGGCAGATACAGGATCAGGAACGCGCTGAAGGAGGACAGAACCGACTCAAGTGCGATCCCGGCCAACACTATGGAGAGGCCAGCCGAGCGGTTGCCTCCGACCAGCCACAAGAGAATTGCCGCCACAAACAGGCCGCCAGCCACCGCTGCAAGGGCCACAAGCCCTTTTGGTGCAAAGGGGGCGGCCACCAGCAAGAGCATGATCATGATGACGGAACCCTGACTGAAACCAAAAAGGCCCGGATCGGCCAGCGGGTTGCGGGACAGGGACTGAAGCATCGCGCCGGATAGCGCCACGGCCCATCCGACCATGAAGCCAAGCACAATGCGTGGCAGGCGGACGTCCCAAAGCGCATAACTGTCGGTGGCCGGCAAGCGGGACCCGATGACATTGCTCAAAAAATCAAACAGGCCGGTGTCGGTTTGCCCAAGCCCCAGAGACAGCGCGGCAAGGACAACGACGGCGCCTGCCAGCACAAGGCCTGCCCGGAGATTTCCGGTTCTGATCTGCAAGCCATTCGCGAGCCGCAGCACCCGCTTTTGGTCGGTCGCCGTGCCGCGCCTGATCATGATGCCTCCCGGCCGCGCGGGGTGAGGTAAAATCGCTTGACGATGAGAAGGAAGACGATGCCGCCGAACAATTCCGTCACAAGACCGGTATTGACCATAATGGGTTTCAATGCTTCGCGGGCGATCAGGTCCGCAATCAGGCAAAGGATCGCTCCGGTCACCAGACAGGCGGGCAGGGCCCTGGCCAGATTGTTGCCGGCGAACGGCCGTACAATATGTGGTACGATCAGTCCGATGAAACTGATCGGACCACAGATCGCGACGGCGGACCCGCTTCCAAATACGGCCGCCAGAAATGCCAGTCTGGAAGTGATCTTCACGTTGACACCGGCCGAGGCCGCTTTTTCAGGCCCGAGCAGGATCAGGGTCAGCGGGCGGGCAAGGGCTGCCAGCGCCAGGATCGACAGGGCGCCGATCCACCAGAACAGCGCCAGCCGGTCGATATAGGCGTGGTTGATGTTTCCCGTCAGCCAGCTCAGGAACTCGTTGCGGCTCATCGGATCCGAAAGAAGCAGCGCGTTCGTGAGACCGGTGAACAGCATGGAGACAAGGGCGCCTGACAGGATCAGCGACAACCCGCGCGGATCGTTCCGTCTGCCTGCAAAGCGGGCAAGGGCTGTGCTTGCGAGAAAACCGAAAACCGCTCCGAAAAGCGCGGCCGCGCCTTGCACGGCCGTTCCCGCCTTGAACAGGAGTGCGCTGGCGACAAGGAACAGGGCAGCCCCGGCATTGACGCCCATCGTCGAGGGAGAGGCCAGCGGATTGCGGACAAGGCTTTGAAGGACAAAACCGCTGACGGCCGAAACGCTTCCGGCATAAAGGGCAATCAGGCTCCGGGGCAGGCGCTGGTACAACAGGACGGCCTGATCATAGCTGTTTGCCTCGAAACTTTTGAAGGCGGTCAGCAGCTCCGGAACCGTCCCGGGTTCGAACCCGTAAAACAGATGCAAACCGGTCAGGAGCACGAGCAGAACCACCGCTGCTGAAACAAATAGAATGGGTTTGCTCATCAGATCCGTGCTTCGGCGGGCGTGCGTTCGGGGACGCAGATCAGACGGCCGTCCTGCGGGAAAAGCCGGGTTTTAATGTCGAACACCTGCTCGATCATCGGGGCGGTGACGGTTTCGCAAACCGGTCCGGCGGTCACGCAAGTGCCTGCCCGCATCAAAACGGCATCATCGGCAAATGTGGTTGTCAGATTGAGATCGTGAAGAACGGCAACCACGGTCTTGCCGCGCCGTTCGGTCAGGTCCTTGACGAGTTCGAGGATGGCGAATTGATACTTCATGTCCAGATGATTGACCGGCTCATCCAGCAGGATGATGTCGGTGTCCTGTGCCAGAACCATCGCGATCCAGGCCCGTTGGCGCTGACCGCCGGAGAGCTTGTTGACGGGTAAACCGGCCTTGTCCGAAAGTCCGACAATCTCGAGCACGGACCGGAACAGGTCGCGGTCACGCCTGGACGGGCCGCCGATCAGGCCATAGCGGTTATAACCGGCCAGTTCGATCAGCTCGCCCAAGGTCATGTAATCGGGGCAAAAGCAGTCCTGCGGCAGATAGGCAATCTTGCGTGCCAATGTCCTGCGGCCGGAGCGTGAAATGGGGGTCTTGTCCAGAAGGATCTCGCCCGACGACAGGGGCAAAAAACCCATGATCGCCTTCAAAAGGCTGGATTTTCCGCAGCCATTCGGGCCGGCAATTGCGGTTAGCCGCCCGGGCCGGAACTGGACCGAGACATCGCTCAGGACGTTGTGTTTACCGTATGCCGCGCAGACATGCCTTGTTTCCAGCAAAACGGGCCTCTTGATCTTTCGCAATGCGGAAGTCTTTATACTATTTGAAACGAGCCAGCAATTTAATAGCCAGCCTTTCGTCTCGTTCCCAATCCAATCAAGAGCAGAATTGATGACAGTCCCAAGGAAACTGCATATTGGCATGTCGCTCGCCCCGACATGGCTCAGCGGCGACGCATGGCGCCGCGCAGACAGCGGTGTTGAAGGTCTCTATGGAGGCGACTTTTACGTTGACATCGCAAGACGCGCCGAAGCGGCGAAACTGGATTTCGCGTTTCTGCCGGACTCGCTCTTTTTGAACACGGGCCTGATCGAAACCGGAATGGGGCTCGGCAGCCTTGATCCGACTGTGCTTCAGGCCTTTGTTGCCCGGGCAACGGAAAAAATCGGTCTGCTTTCGACGGCCTCGACGACGTTTTACCCGCCCTACATCGTCGCCCGGCAGATTCAGTCCCTCAACTGGCTCAGCAAGGGACGCGCGGGCTGGAACATCGTGACCGCGCTAGACGGCAATGCCAATTTCGGCCTGACCGACATGCCCAGCCCGGAAGAACGTTATGCGCGGGCGGCCGAGTTTGCGGAGGTGGTCCAGCTGCTGTGGCAGAGCTACCCGGCAGACGCGCTGAAACTGGATCGGGAGAGCGGCCAGTTTGCGGACCCAAGCCGGGTCAAGCCGATAGATTTTTCCGGCCGTTTCTTCGACGTGAAGGGGCCTTTGAACGTGCCGCGCTACGGCAAGGCACCTGTCCCGCTTGTTCAGGCGGGGGCTTCAAATGCGGGCCGGGCCTTTGCGTCGTCCGTTGCCGATGCAATCTTTGCCTCCACGCCGGACAAGGCAGCGGCGGCAGAGCTGCGCGCGGACCTGAGAGCGCGGGCCGAAGGCCATGGACGGCGCGGCGATGACATCCGCCTTCTGCCCGGTCTCAGCCTGTTTCTCGCCCCGAGCCGCAGCGAAGCCCGAGAGATGTTTGCCGAAACGAATGCCCGGTTGAGCCGGGAACGCGGCATTGCGACGGTGCGGGAAATGACCGGCCTTGACCTTAGCGATTGGGCCGCCGGGCGGAACGTGACCGCAGCAGACCTTCCGCCGCCGCCCGAAAAGGTGCGCAGCCGCACACATGCCCAATTGTTGCGCCGGATGATCGAACGGGATTCTCCGGCAGTTCAGGACCTGTTGCGGCGTCCGGAAGTCGTTGGATCGGCACATTGGCAAGTGGTCGGCACCGTGGACGACGCGGTGGAGCAAATCCGCGATTGGGCCGGGTCCGGCGCGATTGACGGTTTTGTCGCGTTTCCGGGCGGGTCTACCGGCGTGGTCGAGCTGTTTCTGGAAGGCGTAGTGCCGGAGCTGTCCCGGCTCGGCCTGTTCCGTACGGACTATTCGGGATCGACTTTTTTCGATCACCTGAAAGAAGACTGACCCTGCATCAGGGCTTTAGCCACTGTCTTCATCCCATGACTTGATCGTGGGATCCATTCAGTTCTTTAAACACGGCCTAACCTGGGTGATGTTGCGGCATGGATCGCCGGATCAAATCCGGTGACGAAGGTGGGGGCTGGGCGGGCGCTCCCGTTCGCCAAGGCTCCTCTGGAGCAAAAATGCCCGGATGCAGGAACGTCCGGGCAGAGGTGTCACTCATCAGCGGAAAGCAGACCGGCGGCCGCAAAGGCCGCCGTGCCCCCGGTCTCTCGGGCGAGATCCGCGCCACACTGAACCAACCGGTTCTGGTCAGACGGGTCTGACTGGCGCCCGGCATTCGTGACGGTCGTGAGGGCGCAGACTATTTCCTGCTGGGCATCGAACACCGGCACGGCCTGCCCGGCGATCCCTGGCAACAGGTGGTCGGTCAGTTCGGCGCGGCAGGTCTGCCGGATGGTTGCCAGCCTGTCTGAATCCGGCGCGTTTCCACGAAAATGATCCGGCTGCATGGCTCTTGCCGCCTCTATCCGGCCTTGAGGCAGGAATGCCTGAAACACATATCCGCAGGCGGAATTGTCAATCGGCAGGACATCTCCGAGACCCACCGAACTGATTGCGAAATAGGCACTTCGATACCAGCGCACCAGTGTCGGGCCGCGCTCGGTCCAGATCGCAACACCGGCGCTTGAGGCCGAGCCGTTGGCCAGGTCTTTCATCACCCGCGCGGCCAGCTCGACCGGTTGCACCCGCTTGAGCGCGGCCGCGCCGATGTCCAGTGCTGCCGGGCCAAGATCATAGAACCCGGTTGCGGGATCCTGCCGGGCCAGTCCTTCCTTGACCAGACTTTGCAGGTAGCGGTGGGCGGTGGGGCTGCCTGTTCCCGCTTTCCTGGCGATCAGGCCGAGGGGCAGGGGCGTTTCCGCATTTGTCAGAATCCGGAGAAAGCGGCCAGCAATGGCGACCGACTGGACGGTTCCGGTGCGCCGCTCGGTGGTCTCCGCATCAGACGGTTTTTCCATGAACACACTTTCTGGCTTGTGCCTGTTTCTGGTGACGCGCCGGTTTCGTGCCGTGTGCCGGACTTGCGCGTCACCTGGATAAACACTTTCTGGCGAGTGGAAAACTACAATAATTTCAATGGCGCGAATATATGTTGCAATATTGCAACAAATAACTTGACTTTTATATTCATATTGAAATGAAGAATGTTTTCTGCAATGTGAAATACCTAGGTCGGCAGGGGCAGTCGTGGGGGCGGCGTCCGCTCTGCGCATCCTCCGGCCATTCCGTGTTTGCAGTCGCGCCAGCCACAGCCAGCCGGGAACCGGGGCAGAGAAATTTTCAGGAAAGAAAAATGAAATTGAATGCGCATGCGACGCTGCTTGGCAGCTCCGCGATCGTCAGTGCCATGTTGATGGGAAATACCGGCACTTGGGCACAGGATGTGCCACAGGCTTCGGATCCGAATGCAACCCTTCTGGAAACCATCATCGTTCAGGGTGACCACATCGCCCGGCGATTGCAGGACACGGCGAGCTCGGTTGCGGTTGTGTCAGAAGGCGATCTCGAGGCCCGTCCTGAACAGGAAAGCGTGCAGCAGGCCATCGAAGATGTTCCGAACGTCAATTATTACAGCACGGTTGGAACAGCTCCGGTGATCCGAGGTCAGGACAGCCAGGGCCCGAACACGGGGGCGATTGCCTATCTGGGCGGAACGGTGCCGCGCGCGACAATCAATGTCGACGGCCAGTACCTGAGCTATCTCGAATATGTCTATGGCCGCCAGTCGACCTGGGATGTTCAGGGCATCGAGGTGTTCCGCGGACCGCAGACAACATCGCAGGGTGCCAACAGCATCGCCGGCGCAACAATCGTCCGGACCAATGATCCGAGCTTTGATCCGGAAGCGGCGTTTCTTGCGGAATATGGCAGCTACAACACCCACCGGGTGGCCGGCATGGTCTCGGGTGGCCTGACGGACGACATCGCGGCGCGCGTGGCGATGGATTATTATGGCCGCGACACATTCATCGACTATGTCAATTCCGCGTTTCAGGAGGGGCAGACCGATCAGGACATCATGTCCTTCACGGGGCGGGCCAAGCTCTTGTGGACCCCGAGTGCCATTCCCGGGCTGACCGCGAAACTGACCTATGTCCAGACGCAGAACAATCAGCCGACCTCTGAATCGGCGATGGAACCCTATGACGATCTCGACAACACGGCGACGAACATGCCGAGCTTCTATCAGCGTGTTCATACAGGTGTCGGCGATATTGCCTATGAGTTCGCCAATGGCATGGAGTTCACCAACCAGACCGTCTATTCGCACTCACGGGTCAAGAGAACTACAGACCCTGTGGACGCGGGGACCGCGAAAATCCATGAGAACACCTTTTCGAATGAATCAAAACTCGGGTTTGGCGGTGACGAGAGCCCTTTAAATGGTGTTGCCGGCATTTTCTACGCCCACACTTCCTCGGATGACAGTCTAAGCCCCTACACTTCTCGAGGAATCGGGGAATCACGTCTAAGTGACGAAAAGGATAGCCTTGGAGTGTTTGCCGAAGCCGACTATAGCTTGAGCGAAAAACTGACTTTTACAGGAGGACTGCGGTTTCAGGCTGACTGGAAACAACGGACCGGTTTTTCCGGGTGGGCAACCAACACCGTTGGCGCTCCGGATGGCAGCCTTGACTACGATGAAACCTTTACGGCGCTGTTGCCAAAGGCTGTTTTGTCCTACGATCTGACGCCGAACGTCACTGTCGGGGGATTGGTGAGCCGCGGGTACAATCCCGGTGGGACCTCCATCGACTTCGGCAACATGCAATGGACGACCTTTGAGGAAGAAACACTCTGGGACTATGAAGTCTTTGCCCGGGCCAATCTTCTTAATGACCGTCTTTTCCTGTCCGGCAATCTGTTCGTCATGGACATCTATGATGCACAGCTTTTCGTCACCAGTGATCTAGGCAACGGGGTGAACGGCACGACGACGGTCAACGCCTCCAGAGCCTACTCGTATGGCGCGGAGTTTGCGGCAAGTTACCAGATTTTGGAAACTGTGAGGTTTGATGCAACCGCGGGCTTGCTGAAAACGCGCATTACCGACTTCGACGGGGCAGAGGATCTTGAAGGCAATGCGTTTGCCAATGCGCCTGCATACATGCTCGGGTTTGGGGCGACGTGGGATGTTCTGGACAATCTGGCCCTCTCGGCCAACGTCCGGCACACGGACGGTTACTTCTCGGACGTTTTGAACACCCAGGCGTTTGAAGTCGACCCCTATACGATTGCGAGCGCGCGTGCGGTCTACCAAGTGCATGATCATCTTCAGATCTATGGATATGTCGACAACATCTTTGACGAACGGGTACCGACCTATCTGCAGAATACGCGAGCCGGGTTCGATGTTGTGACAGAAGGCTACATGACGGCTCCGCGGATGTTCGGGATTGGCCTGAAGGCGACTTTCTAAGGTTCGTCAAGTCTTTCGTCTCCGGCGGTGCAGGGCATCGCCGGAGTGTTTTCCTCTCCCGGATTGGGGTGCCAATCCAGTCTCAATCACACAGCGCTTGGACAAGCGTGCTCATCCTATCGGAGAACTGCTGATGCTCTGCGAAACCGCGACGGTTCCAACCACCTCCGCATCAAAATATCTGCAGCAGCTTTGCAAGCACTTTGCCCACAAGGTTTCGGTCCAGTGGGATGCGGAAAAGGGCGAAGTCGATTTTCCCTATGGTGATTGCCGGATAGACGCCACGGACACCGGTCTGACCTTTTCCTGCAAGGCGGAAGACGCCTCGAATCTGTCGCAGATGAAAGAGGTGATCGAGGATCACCTGAAGCGCTTCGCCTGGCGCGAAGACCTGAAATTCAGCTGGACACAGATGGCTTGACGTTTCGCTGCTCCCGGCCGGTCCTTGCCGTGGTTTACATCTGACACAAAGCGTAACTCCGCCAGGTATGAGAGCGCCTGTCCGGTCTCACTGGGCCCCTCGGCAGGAATGCTGATGGTCTGCCAGCTACCTATCCATGCCCGATCAAATTGCGTATGATCCCTTCTGCTTCCTTTGATCGATGTCGGAGGGCAGGGAGGAGCGGGCGATGGCGCAATCTGAAACATCCGTGGTGGCCGGCGGCGAAAGGCCTGATCCGATTACGGACGACACGGTCCAAGCGCTCCTTGAAAGCAGCCCCTATGCTGTGCTCGGTCTGGATGAGCAGCTGCGGGTGGGCTATGCGTCGCCCGCGATCACCAGCCTTCTGGGGTGGGCTCCGGAGGACGTATGCAGGTGCGGGCTGACGCTTCTTGCTCCGCAGCAGGATGCCAGTTTTCTTGACTGGCTGAACACCTTCAAGCTCCGTCATTCGCCGATCCGGGGGCGCAATCGCTTGCTCAGCAAGTCGGAAGGGCTGATTTGGGTGGACGTCACGCTGAAACATCTGGCGGCGGCAGGAGCTGGTTCATGCGCGTTCGGTCTCTATCTGCAGGATGCGGCCGGCTTGGTCGATCTGGAGGAAGCCCTGATCGGTCTGAGCCCGAAAGACGAGTTAACCGGTCTTGCAACAGCCGGGAGTTTCCGGGAAAACCTGCCTCGCGAATGGGCAATGGCGCGGCGCGGGAAAACGCCGCTCAGCCTTTTGTTGATCGAGGTCGCGCGTCCCGACAATCCGACGGGATGGGAGCGTCTGTCTTCCCAGCATGCGCTTGCCATTGCCCGTGTCATCCGGACCGTGGCGCGCCGGCCATCCGATCTGGCCGTCCGCCTCATCGAAAACCGGTTTGCTGTCCTGCTGCCCAACACGCCCGAGGCTGCGGCCTTGGCCATTGCGCAAAAGATCTCCAAGGCATTGGAAGCGCCCGCTCCCGGAAGCGGCGGAACATCCGGGCGAAGTGGCTTTTGCACCTATATCGGCGCTGTCACGGCTCTGTTTTCAGGCCCGTCCTCAGGTGAGGATCCGCTGGCCTTGCCGGAGGCCGCGAAACTGGCGCTCGTCAAGGCACGGACGGGGAGCCCAACCATGATCGAAACCGGAAGACTTGCTTAGCGCGCGCATGTCCGTTTCCGGAGCGCTGGGCGTCAGGGCTCGCATGCACGGGCGTAAACCTTCAATTTTGACGGTTCAGCCAAGCTTGTCCGGTAAGCATCACTGGCGATAGGGAGGAGTTGTCGAGATTGAAGACAATGCCACTGATCTTTCAGCGAAGGTCATACGCCCTCGCCGTAACAGCAGGTTCTTACCGTTTGGTTCTCTAGAATAGAAAATGGTCGGAGTGAGAGGATTCGAACCTCCGACCCCCTCGTCCCGAACGAGGTGCGCTACCAGGCTGCGCTACACTCCGATCCAATATTTTTGATTCCTGAAGCAATTGCCCCGGAAACCTCGGGAACAACGAGTGTTGCCTCGTTGTGTGGGCGCTCATTTAGCACCGGTTTTTTGATCCTGCAAGAGCTTTGCGAGGCGGATGGTGGAAAAACGGTCATTGACCGGTTGTCCGCCACCAAGCAGTGGAAAAACCGTTCGAATTTGCCCGATCCAGCCCCGAAATGCATATCTGGAAAGGTCGAATTGGGGAAAACTCTCCGGATTGGCAGAAAACGGCGTATTCGAGCCTCTTGCGCTTTTCGGCACTCCCGCGTATACACCGCTTCCACGGCCTTGGGGTGTAGCCAAGCGGTAAGGCAGCGGTTTTTGGTACCGCCATGCGAAGGTTCGAATCCTTCCACCCCAGCCAGTTTTTCCATAAAAACGAAATTGTTTCAGGCGCGGTCTAGTTCGGATCGACAAACCGTACGGCTTTTTCGTAGATCAGCAGCGCGACGCATCCGGTCTTGCTTCCCGGTGAATGCCGGGTCCCTGGCGGGTTGATGACGAAGGAACCGGCCGGGTAGCTGCCGTATTCATCATACTGGTCGCCTTCCATCACATACAAATGCTCGTATCCGACGTGCTCGTGCAGGGCGACGCGTGCACCTGGTTCGTATTTGAGGATGACTGCGGCCGGACCGCCATTGTCTTCGCGGTAGAGCCAGTGTGCGGTAACGCCTGGCCTGAAAGCTTGCCAATCATTGTCGTGGAGTTTTTGTGTCGCGAGTTCGATCAGGTCGGGTAGAGTTGTTGTGGTGGTAAGGTCGGTCATGAGTGGTTCCCCAGTCTGATTATGTGAGTGAAGTGTTTTTGCATTCTCCCTGGGTCATCCCGGATCGGCGTCTTTGTGCCAACTGGTCTCAACCCAGCCGAGCCAGATCATGATCCAGAGGGTAAACACAAAAGGTGCGGACAGTGCCGGGATTCCCAAGTATGCGAAAAAGGAAATCCCGATTGTTGCAATCAAGGCGCCGAGAATGGCCAAGCGCAGCTTGGCGCCGCAAATGACATAGGTGGATACAGCTCCAAGAACGCCGTTAAAGCCGTAGAGGCCCAGATTGACGCTCGAGGGATCCGCATGGCTGTAGAAATAGGCCACATACGTCCCGATGAATGCTCCAAGCAAGGCGACGATGGCGTGCCGCCAGTTGCTGACGAGAACGCCTAAAAAAAACAGGATGCCGGACGCTATCGTGGGTGAGAAGACAGCTTCGCCAAGTCCGTGAACCACGGAAATCACCGGATGAAATGATGCCGGAAGAGGCGTTGCCGCTCCTGTATGCGCGATGGCCGGCTGCAGAAAACCGACATGTGGTTCCAATGCGTAGAGACCCCAAAAGACCAGAATGAAGGGCAGGGCGGTGATCGGTAGCGGAATGATTACCACCAATATACGCACCAATATCGCCGCTATGACGATGCTTGCGAGCAAGACGGCCCACATGCTGTAGCTTGTCCAGCCGGTTGCGAAAAACGCAGGCAGGGAAATGGCGATCAGGCAGGGGTTTAGCCCCGGGGCGCCGGTCGGGATTGTGTGCCTGTGTCCAAGGAGCATGCGGACGCCCGGAGCCAGAAACGCAGCCACAAACATGTAGGCAGCAGCGATCGGGCTGGCGACAAGAACGGCCGCGAGGAAAAAAAGGCCGGTCAGCTCGTTTGTCTGAAAGCAGAGTTGCGAGCAGCCCCTGAGGGCAAGCCGCCAATAAGGGACATTGCCGTTTTCGATTTTCGGGAGAACATAGTCGACAAGCGGTGTCATGGCTGCGAGATCCCGGGTAATTGCAGTGAATGACGGCCGGCAGGCTGTTCATGGAAGCCGGCCGTCACATGATCTCACTTCAACATTTCCAGAAGGTCTTCAGACTTGCAGGTGTAGCCCACAATGCCACCCTGGGATGTCAAGCTCCGGAGGGTCATTTCCTTGAATTCGGGGAAATAGCTGTCGGTGCCGTCTTCGACCAGAAGGCAGTCAAAACCGCGGTCATTGGCATTGCGCATCGTGGTTTGTACGCAAACTTCTGTTGTTACGCCGGTGAATACCAGGCTGCCGATGTTTCGTGTGTACAGATAGTCAAGCAACTCGGTGCGATAAAACGAGTCCTTGCCGGGTTTGGAGATAACAAGTTCGTCTTCCCGGGGGTAGTTTTCGTGGATGAAGTCTGAACCTGCTTCACCGTCAATCAAGATGCGGCCCAGGTTCCCGCGGTCGCCAATTCTCAGAGACGGATTCCCTCTGTTTCTTTTAGCGACCGGAAGGTCAGAAAGATCAGGCTTGTGGCATTCCTTGGTGTGGATGACTGGAAGGGTGTTTCTGCGGAAGGCTTCCTGAAGCTTTGCAATCACCGGGATGCAGCTCTGGACATTCGCAATTTTGTTTCCCAGTGTGTCTGCAAAACCACCGGCCATGATGAAGTCACGTTGCATGTCGATGCATATCAGGGCGGTATGGTTGATGTTCAATTCGAAATCGAAGGGTTTTGCTTTAACGATTGGCATTTTTACAATCTCCCTTTAGCGGGGCGATGCTCCGCATGGCAAGAGACTATACGTCATCCCTTGCAGCGGAAACAATATTACTGTTTTTTGTCTTGTTAAGCTTGTTTAGGCAGGTGTCATGAAATTGAAAATGCAATTTCAGGTTGGTGGAACATTGATCAACAGCCTCGAACCATTCCAATGTGGGGCTGTCTTTTCATTATTCCAGTAGTCGATGAAATTTTTTATGCGAGAGACAATTTAAAGAAAACCGTCAAGCAAACCAAGTGACTTAGCCTGCTGGTGCGGACAGGAGTGTTATAGTGTTCCCTATAGTGGAAAGCCAGGGCCGGTGGCGGGCCCTGGCTTTCCTTCAGCTGAAACATTTTTGGGGCGGTTTCAGCTTGTCTTGGAAACTTGTGCTTCGGTTGGCGGTGTGGTGGCAATGCGCGAAGTGACCTCTGAGTCTTCGGCTAGCCGACCTTCGCCTGCCTTGTAAAAGAACTGGCTCGCGACCAGCCAGCCTTTCAAAGGCCGGAGTGGCGGTATGCATGTCAGAAGCAAAAAGGGCAGGCTCGTAAACAGGTGGACCCAGTAAGGTGCCGTATAGGCAACTTCGATCCAGATCGCCAGCGCGACGCTGGGAACGCAGCCGAAGCAGATGACAAAAAAAGCGGGGCCATCTGCGGGGTCTGCAAAGGAATAGTCCAGATCGCAAGCTTCACACTTTTGGCGAAGGGTCAGAAATCCCTTGAACAAATGACCATTGCCGCACCGGGGGCACTTGCCGAAAGGGCCGGTCTTGTAGGGCGGGATCTTCGGATAGGTTCGGTCGGTCATTATTTCGCCTTCGGTCCGCTTCACCGGGAGCGGGTAACGGTCCAGCCTTCGGTGAAAGCAGGTTTTAAGTGGACGCATGGTGATGGAAAAAATGAATGCAATCAATATTTAATTGAATGTATAATTGCGTCAAACTGTCTCCCTGGTATTGGATCAGACAATCAACGAATCGTATGTATGCGGTCTGGCCAGCAAATCAGCCAGTCGAGACATGGCCTCGCTTAGCTCTGCCCTGGTTTCCGGAGCGCCGAGGCTCAGTCGAACCGCTTCAGGAGCTTGCCCCAAGGAAAAGGCGTCGCTTGCCACCGGATAAAGCCCAATCTCCTGCGCTTCGTCAACAAACTGGTTTCGGGTCCAGTCTGGCGGTAGCGTCAGCCAGGCATGAAAGCTCTCCCTTGCGCATTGAAGAAGGGGGGCGGGCAGGAGATCAGTTGCAATCCGGCTGCGTGCGATTGTCTCCTCGGCGATGGCGCGGCTCATATCCCGTGCCAGACCGGTTGTTATCCAGTGTGCCGCAAGAGAGCTGAGAAAGGGCGGCATCATGCCCGTCGTGGCCCTTGCGGCAAATGTCAGCCGCTTCAAGGCATGCCGGTCCGGCGCGACGACATAGGCGATCCGTAGAGCCGGCGATACGCACTTGGCAAGCCCGGACACATGATAGGTCAGATCCGGTGCGAGGCTCGCCAGAGGAGGAGGGCTCTCCGGGCTGAGGTAGCTGTAGATATCATCTTCGATCAGCGGAATTCGGTGCCGCCGCGCGATCTCGATGACTTCGATGCGGCGCTCCGAGGATAGTGTCGATGTGGTCGGGTTGTGAAGGGTCGGGTTCAAGTAGATTGCAGCTGGCGCATCTTTTTCGCAGATCTCTCCAAGAGATGCGGGGAGAATACCTTCATGGTCCATGGCAATGCCGATCACCCGAAGACCGAGAAGAGCTCCAAGTGCTCGGATGCCCGGGTAACAGAGCGTTTCGGCTGCAATCACCTTCCGGGAGTGCGTGAGATGCCCTATGATTGCCGTAAGCGCGCTCTGTGTTCCGGGAAAAAGCATGACGCTGTCCGTGGATATCTCCGGCAGCTGCTTTTTGAGCCATTCAACCCCTGCGGCGCGATCCGTCTCCGTGCCGCCGGGGTGTTGGTAGCGTAGCAGGTCGCCCAACTCCTGTTGTTGACCGACAGTCTGCCAGGCTTGGGCAACGCGCAAGCCAAGGTGAGGTGCATTCGGGACGGGTGGCTGGTTCATGCCCAGGTCGCGTTTCGGGTTGGCAGTTTTCACTGCTTTGACGGACTTTACAAAGGTTCCACGCCCGACCGCAGCTTCAATCAGCCCCCGGCGTCTGCCTTCTGCATATGCGCGGCTGATTGTTGTGAAATCCACGCCCAGATGGTCAGCCAGCTGCCTTTGAGGTGGCAATTGTGTGCCTGGGAGAAGCGTTCCTCCGGATATGTCGGACACCAACGCCTCTACAATTGCCAGATAGATGGGTTTGCTGTTTGTGTCGAGTTTGGGTGTCCAAGTGGGCAATATATAGTATCCTCATTCCCGGTAGTTGGCGCGAGCGTCTCGCGCGCTAATATTATATTGTATGTAAAATTGTTTGGATAGATGTCCCTTAGCCTCAAACAGCGTCTCTTAGAAAAACGGTGTGCTGAATGGGCGTTCTCATCATGTGGATAGCGGCTTTTTACAAAATGGCACTTTCTTAGAATGACAATTCTTGCGCTCGGATCACTCGTGCAATATGAGCAATGTGAATCGTCAAGTGCTATTTGATTTTTGGGGTGTATATTTTGAAAGATCTTGGTTTTTCCCGATTTGAAAATGATGTTTCAGATGCAGTTGTTTGCTTGGCGCTTGCTGCCGCTGCCGAAGTCCTTGATGTGTACGGAACAGACTTCTCAAGTGAAGGCAAGGCTGATGGATCTCCCGTCACGCAGGCCGATGCCAGGGCGGAGAAGGTTATCCTGTCCGGTTTGCGGGAACTTTTCCCGTCCGTACCGGTTGTCGCTGAAGAAGACGTTGAGGCGGGACATCTCCCAAGCACGGGCAACCGGTTTTTTCTTGTTGATCCGCTTGACGGAACCAAGGAGTTCATCAGCCGCAACGGGGAATTCACTGTCAATATTGCGTTGATTGAAAATGGTGTTCCTGTGTTCGGTGTCGTCGTGGCACCAGCTCTTGGCTCTGTTTATTGGGGCGGCTCCATTCCGGAAGACCTTGGTGGAACAGCCAATGCCAGTGCCGTGGCATACAAGGCGCATGCGGAGGGGCAGAACATTCGGGATGCCGTCTCCATCTTTGTACGTGAAGTCCCGTCTGAAGGATTGACGGTCCTGGCCAGCCGGTCCCATTGCTCTGCTGAAACGCAAGCGCTGATTGACCATCTTGATGTGGCCGAGCGGGTGTCCGTCGGTTCATCCTTGAAGCTCTGCTGGGTTGCCGAAGGCAAGGCAGACCTCTATCCCCGCCTCGCACCAACGATGCAGTGGGATATTGCTGCCGGGGATGCGATCTTGCGGGCAGCAGGCGGGCACACGCTTTACGCGGACGGGCTTTTGCCGTTTGCATACAAAATTCCGGAAAATCCGACGAAAGATGATCTTCGCAATCCGCATTTCATCGCGGTTGGAGATGCCAAGCTGCTGCCGGAATTGAAGACATTTGCTCGAGACAAGCCGGCCTAGGTCAATGATCAGAAACCGCTGCCGTGGTTCGGCTGCGGAAGCAATAGACGAAAGCAACGAGGTATATTGATGTCCCTCCCAGAAGAGCGCCTTTCGAATCTGAAGCGCCTTGAAGCGGAAAGCATCCACATCATCCGCGAGGTCGCAGCGGAATTTCGCAATCCGGTGATGCTTTATTCCATCGGAAAGGATTCCGGGGTGATGCTGCATCTGGCGATGAAGGCTTTTTACCCATCCAAGCCTCCTTTTCCGCTGCTTCATGTCGACACGACGTGGAAATTCAGGGACATGATCAAGTTCCGGGATGAAACGGCGGCAAAACTAGGCCTCGAATTGCTGGTTCACACCAACAAGGAAGGCGTGGAAAAGGGAATCAACCCTTTCGACAACGGCTCGTCGGTGCATACGCACATCATGAAAACCGAAGCCTTGAAACAAGCGCTCAACAAATACGGCTTTGATGCGGCCTTCGGTGGTGCCCGGCGCGACGAGGAAAAGTCTCGGGCCAAGGAAAGGGTCTTTTCTTTCAGGAATGCGGCTCACGCATGGGACCCGAAAAACCAGCGGCCGGAGCTCTGGAACCTTTACAACGCACGCGTGGCAAAAGGCGAAAGCATTCGGGCATTTCCGCTGTCGAACTGGACCGAACTCGATATCTGGCAGTACATCCTGATCGAGAATATTCCGATGGTTCCGCTTTACTTTGCGGCGAAACGCCCGGTCGTCAATCGTGACGGTATGCTGATCATGGTTGACGATGACCGGATGAAGCTGCTGCCCGGCGAGGAAATAGAAGAAAAGATGATCCGTTTCCGGACGCTTGGCTGTTATCCGTTAACAGGTGCAATTGAGTCAGACGCCACTACATTACCGGGGATCGTTCGCGAGATGTTGATCGCACGTACATCGGAGCGTCAGGGCCGGTTGATCGACCAGGATGAAAGCGCCTCCATGGAAAAGAAGAAGCGCGAGGGATATTTCTAATCATGAGTTATGCAGAGCCCCTCCAGAACGCCCCGGCTGAGCTTGAAGCAGAGCAGGCGGTTACGGAATACGTCCGGTCCCAGGAAAGCAAGGACCAACTGCGGTTTCTGACTTGTGGTTCGGTCGATGACGGCAAGTCCACCCTGATCGGCCGTCTCCTGTTCGATACCAAACTCATCTTTGAGGACCAGCTGGCCTCGCTGGAAAAGGACAGCCGCAAGCACGGCACAGTTGGCGAAGAAATCGATCTTGCCCTTTTGGTGGATGGCCTTGAGGCCGAGCGCGAGCAGGGCATCACGATCGACGTTGCCTACCGGTTCTTTGCGACCGACAAGCGAAAGTTTATCGTGGCCGACACCCCGGGCCACGAGCAATATACCCGGAACATGGCGACCGGTGCGTCTACCGCGGATCTTGCCGTGCTTCTGGTTGACGCGCGCAACGGCTTGATGGTGCAAACCCGCCGCCATGCTTTTATCGCATCTCTCCTGGGCATCCGGCATGTGGTGCTGGCAGTCAACAAGATCGACCTCGTTGATTATTCTCAAGAGCGGTTCGATGAAATCCGGGAGGAGTTCGAGCAGTTTGCCAACGGGTTTGATTTTGAAACCCTCGTGGCAATTCCGATGTCGGCCCGGTTTGGAGACAATGTCACCGCGCCGAGCCAAAGCATGCCCTGGTATTCCGGTCCAACCCTGTTGGGCCATCTGGAAAGCGTTCAGATCGGGGAGCATGAAAAGGACCGTCCTTTCCGGTTCCCGGTGCAATGGGTGAACCGTCCGAATCTTGATTTTCGCGGCTATTCGGGAACAATCGCTGGCGGACGTGTCTCTGTAGGCGATGAGGTCATCGTTGCTGGACCGGCAAAAACCTCCCGTGTTGCCAAAATCATTTCTCCGGCTGGAGACGTGGAGAGCGCGCGTGCCGGTGAGGCTGTGACGATCACTCTTGAAGACGAGATCGACATTTCCCGTGGCGACCTGCTGGCCGATCCGGCGGCACGCCCGGATGTCGCCGATCAGATGGCGGCTCATCTGATCTGGATGTCCGAAGACGCAATGTTGCCGGGACGGTCTTATCTCCTGAAGATTGGTGCCAAGACCGTCAATGCGACCGTCACGGAGATCAAGCACAAGATCAATGTCAATACGTTTGAACAAATTGCAGGAAAATCGCTCGATCTGAACGAGATTGCATTCTGTAACTTGTCTCTGGCAGCGCCCGTTGCTTTCGATCCCTACGAGGCGAACCAGCACACGGGGTCGTTTATTCTGATCGACCGGATGACCAATCAGACGGTCGGTGCCGGTCTGGTGTGGTTCGCGTTGCGGCGTGCGACCAATATTCATTGGCAAGCGCTTGAAGTCGATCGCAAAGCGCGGGCAAGCTCGCTCGGACAAAAACCTGCGGTATTGTGGTTTACCGGATTGTCCGGGTCCGGCAAATCCACGATTGCCTCATTGGTTGAAAAGAAGCTGCATGCGGAAGGCCGACATACGTATTTGCTTGATGGCGACAATATTCGCCACGGGTTGAATCGTGACCTCGGCTTTACGGACGCAGACCGGGTCGAAAACATCCGCCGTGTGGGTGAGGTGTCCGGACTGTTTGCCGATGCCGGTCTTTTGACATTGGTCTCCTTCATTTCTCCATTCCGCTCCGAGCGCCGGATGGCGCGCGACCTGATGGAGGCGGGCGAGTTTATCGAGATCTTCGTCGATACGCCGATCGAGGAGTGCAAGAAGCGCGACCCGAAGGGCCTTTACAAGAAGGCAGAAGCCGGTGAGATCAAAAATTTCACCGGTATAGACAGTCCATATGAAGCGCCGAGTAGCCCCGAGCTTCACTTGCACAATATTGGCCGCAAGCCTGAAGATGTTGCCGACGAGGTGATCGACTATTTGCGCAACAACGGGTTCCTGAACAGCGCCGACTAAGAAGTCCTTAGGCAATTGTAAAAACGCCGGGCCTTGATCAAAGGCCCGGCGTTTTTGTTTGGCGGGAAAAGGGCATTTGCCGATAGTGGTCAGCCTGCCCGGCTACGCGTTGCCGGTTGCCCTTTAGACCGTGGTGTCGGTGTAGCGCGTGATATCGTCTTCAGCGATATATGTGCCTGATTGCACCTCGATCATCCTGACAGGAATCTTGCCCGGATTGTGCAAGGTATGGATGGCGCCGAGCGGGACATAGGCTGACTGGTTTTCCGACAATAGCCGGACATCGTCATCAATCGTGATTTCGACGGTTCCCGACACGACCACCCAATGCTCGGCGCGATGCAGATGGCTTTGCAGGCTCATCCGCTTGCCGGGCTTGATCATCATCGACTGGACAGCAAAACGGTCGCCTGCGTTGATGCGTTCGCTGTAACCCCAGGGTTTGTAGGCGCGCAGGTGATACTGGGTTTCGGTCCGTCCATCCTTGTTGAGCGCGTCGACGACCTTCTTCACGTCCTGTGCATGGTCCTTGTCAGCCACAAGTACACTGTCACGGGTCGCGATGACCATCACGTCAGTCAAGCCGACCACGGACACCAGCGCGTCATCCGTATAGGCGAGACAGTCCTTGCTGTTCAGGAAACGCGTGTCGCCCAAGCCGCTGTTTCCGTCCGCGTCCTTGTCAAGCACGGACCAGATGGCCGACCACGAGCCCAGATCATCCCATTGCGGAGCCATCGGGACGCAAGCGATATTGTTAGCCTTTTCCATGATCGCATAGTCAATGGAGATGTTGTCGACTTTCGAAAAAGCCTCATCGGAAATGCGGGTAAAGTCGAGGTCGACACTTTTGTCGGCCAATGCTGTGCGAAGATGCCGGAGCATGTCCGGCTGATAGAGTTCAAAGGCTGCAAGCATGGCTTTGGCCGAAAACAGGAAGATACCGGCATTCCAGACATGGTTGCCTTCGGACAGGAAGCGTTCGGCAGTGCTGCGATCAGGCTTTTCAACGAATGCGTCGACCGGATGAACGTCGCCTTCTGCTGCGCCGAGCCGGATATAGCCATATCCGGTATTGGGCGCGTCCGGCGTGATGCCGAAGGTAACGATCCGGCCGTCTTCAGCCGCAGGTTCAGCCAATGCGATGGCCTTGTGAAAGGCATCGACATCACCGATCATGTGATCGGACGGCAGGAGTAGCACGAGAGCATCCGGATCCCGGTCTTCTGCCAGGAGAGCGGCCATTACCGCCGGTGCCGCCGTATTGCGGCCCATCGGTTCGAGAAGAATCGTATCGGCTTGCGCGGAAATCTCCTGAAGCTGCTCGCCCAATAGAAAGCGGTGATCCTGATTTCCAATGACGATCGGAGCAGCAAAAGCGGAGCCCTGAACCCTTTTCACCGTCATTTGAAACAGGCTGCGGTTGTCGAACAGAGGCAGAAACTGTTTTGGGCGATCCTGCCGGGAAAGTGGCCAAAGACGGGTTCCAACGCCGCCGGATAGGATGCAAGGATAAATCATTTGCTTCTCCAAAGACTGTGTCAGCATATGCTCATGCGCAGCCAATAACCGTTCATTTCAGGCAACGGCTGATCAAAACAGGAGCTCAAGAATTTTTGTCCGTCTGCAATTTAAAATATCCAGCACTTTGACATTCTGGTTTATTTTTAATGAAGGTTCGCCGTGAAATTGCAATTTTACACGCGGTTTTTGAGAGTGGCCCACTGCCAAAAAGCCATAGCGGCTTTCGGAAGTATATGAACGGCCGTCTAATTTCCGCTTGGCGCGTGGCCGCAGAATAGGATAGACCACGCGGGTCCCGTCCACCAGAGCGCACCGGTCCTCCAAAACATGCAAACTGTACTCGTTACCGGATCCGCCGGGTTTATCGGCTATTACTTGTGCCGCCGGTTGCTGAGGGACGGTTACCGTGTAATCGGTATTGATGCACTGACGGATTATTACGATGTCGGGCTCAAGCACCGGCGGGAACAGATGTTGCTGCAAAACCAGCATTTCTCCGCAGTCCATGAGCGGATTGAGAGCCCGGACGTTTTGTCGAGGCTGCTGGAACGGGAGAGGCCCGACTACATTATCCATTTGGCTGCCCAGGCTGGCGTCCGCTATTCGATTGAAGAACCGCGTTCCTATCTGGAAAGCAATATCAAGGGGACGTTCGAGCTTCTGGAAGCAGCGCGCGCATATCCTCCAAAGCACATGTTGCTGGCATCAACCTCGTCCGCATATGGCGCCAATACGGATATGCCCTACACCGAGACTGACAAGGCCGATCATCAGTTGTCGTTTTATGCCGCGACCAAAAAGGCGACCGAGTCGATGGCGCATTCCTATGCCCATCTTTACGGCCTGCCGACCACCATGTTCAGGTTCTTCACGGTTTATGGTCCCTGGGGGCGCCCGGACATGGCACTCTTCAAGTTCACAAAAGCCATTCTGAATGGCGATCCTATCGACGTGTACAATCACGGACGGATGAGGCGGGATTTTACCTACATCGAGGATCTGGTCGAAGGGATCCGGTTGCTGATGGACGCTGTTCCCGAACGCCCCGAAAATGGTGAAGTGCCGGAAGGCGACAGCCTGTCACCGGTGGCACCGTGGCGGGTCGTCAATATCGGTAATTCGGAATCCATTGAGCTGACCGACTTCATCGATGCGATTGAACAGGCAACAGGGCAGAAGGCTGTCCGCAATCTCATGCCGATCCAGCAAGGCGATGTTCCGGCCACTTGGGCCAATGCGGATCTGCTCACGAAACTGACCGGCTATCGGCCCAAAACGGGCATGCGCGACGGGGTGAAGGCCTTTGTTGCATGGTACCGCGACTATTACCGCGTCTAGCTGCCGTGGCCGCAGCCCCGTCCTCAGGCCAAGGCCTCGGCCTCCTGACAAACATCGACCCAGTCGGCATTAGTGATTTCAGCCATCCGGTCAGGGGTGATCCGCACCGCCGCATTTTGGGCACCTGCTGCCGGGATCACCTCGTCAAAGGCCTTGAGCGATAGGTCGCAACAGACCTTGAGCGGCCCGGCGAGGCCAAAGGGGCAGACGCCGCCGACCGGGTGTCCCGTCAGCTCCTCGACCTCGTGAAGGCCGAGCATCCTGACCTTGCCGCCAAAGACCTGCTTGGCCTTCTTGTTGTCGAGCCGGGCATCTCCTCGCGCAACGACCAGAAACACTTCATCCTTGAGACGAAACGAGAGGGTCTTGGCAATTTGCGCAGGCTCGACACCATGGGCTTCCGCCGCCAGTTCGACGGTCGCGCTGCTTGTTCCGGTGACGATGATCTCTAGGTCCGGGGCGGCCTCGGCAAGATGGGCACGCACGCTTTCGAGACTCATGATCGGGCTCCGCTTTTGTCGTTGGTATTTGACAGTCTTTTCCGAAGCATGGCGTTATCGTCAAGAGGTTCTCCCGCATACGCGGGGATGGGCTCCGGTTTTCGAAACCGGGAGCAAGGGGCACAAGAAAATGGCCCATCCGGCCCGGCGAGAGCTCTACGCACCAAGGTGCATATGGCCGTTGTCTGCAGGCAAGGCGTTCGTGCCAAAATGATGTTCCGGCCGGAACGTGTCGGGCAAGGCGGGACCGGATGCCGTGGGGCTGATCTCGCCGAGGAGCGCGTCTGCGGCCAGATGCGCGATTCCAAAGGAGATCTTGTAGCCGCCGGTCGCCGCATAGGTTCTTTCATAACCGGGCAACCGTCCGATCAAAGGATCCCGCTTGTTGCATCTGGGTCGTATCCCGGCCCATGCGCTCAAGACCGGCAATCCGGCGAGCTTGGGGCAAAACCGGACAGCCCGTCTTACGAGCTCATCGGTGCGTTCGCGCGAGGGGGTGCCGTCTTCATAGACCTTGTCGGCCGTGCTTCCGATGGCCACCGTGCCGTTGCCGTGCGGAACCACATAAAGTCCGTCGCAATAAATCGCCGGCAGGTTTTCGAGTTCCGGCCCTTCGAGCAGAACCGCCTGACCCTTTTCACCACGCCCCACGGTCTCGCCGGTCAGGCGCCGGATCTCCGGGAAACTTGCATGACCATTTGCATAGATCATTTGTCCTGCGAAAACAGGACCTTTCCCGTTGCTAACGATCACCTGCCCGGTGTCTTCCTCGAACCGGGTAACAGCGGTGCCTTCAACAAGGACACCGTGCTGTCGAATGTAGCTTGCAAGCGTCGCCAGATAGGCGCGGGGTGAGATCCGGGCGGCCAGCGTTTCCCAGACCAGACCAAAGGGAGCTGCCTCCGGTGAAAGCCAGTGCCGGTAACTGCCGGCGGGTTCCACGCTGTAGGCAAAACCGGTCTTGTCCGGGTTCCAGCGTTCGAGGCTTTCCTCGGCCCGCTCAAGATGATGATCCAGCTTGTCCTGCGTGGTCAGTGGCAGCAATCTGCCGCATCGGCGATAGCCGGTGTTCATGCCGGTCTCGCTTTCCAGCGTTCTGGCATGGGTTTCCAGGCTGCCAAGCGCACGAAACTGAAATTCCTTTTTCGGGTTCCAGCGGGCCGGCATGTGTGGCATCAGCGCGCCAAGCAGCCCGCCGCTTGCGCCCGCGCCAATCTTGTCGGCTTCGAACACCGCCACTTTCAATCCCTGTTTCAATGCGGCATACGCAATGGACAGGCCAAAAATACCGCCGCCTGCTATCGCAAGGTCGAAACTCTGGCCGGAAGTCGAAAGTGGCAAGGGATGCTCCAGTCTGTGCTTGTGTTTTGCGTGCACATATCAAAGCCGTGTATGCGCAGGAAGATGCGTTTCAGCGAATTGGATTCAAGGCCGTCTCGGTACCGGTACAGGATACAATGAAAAAACTTGACAATAATAACGATATTTCAAATCCGGAGTTGACGTGGCTGGAGGATGGCGTGCCGAAGGCCGCGCAGTTTGACGATACCTATTTTTCGCGGGCGGGAGGGCTGTCCGAGACACGTCATGTGTTCCTTGCGGGCAATGGCTTGCCGGATCGTTGGGCTGATCGGCAGCGTTTTACAATCGGTGAATTCGGTTTTGGCACGGGGTTGAATTTCCTTGCAACGCTTCGTGAGGCGCGCCGCTCGCATCCGGGGCTCAGACTGACCTATGTCAGTTTCGAGCTGTTTCCGATGTCTGCCGGGCAGCTGGATCTGGCGTTGTCGGCATTTCCGGATCTCAAAGCGGAAGCGCAGGAGCTTCTTGAGCACTGGGCACCACGCGCCGGATGGCAAACAGTCCCGCTCGGTGAAGCAACGTTGGTGCTCGGCATCGGCGATGCCCGCGACCTGATTGCCGGTCTCGAAACTGGCGGCGGAGATCCTAGGTCGAACGCCGGACGTCCCGTCGATCCGGTGGATGCGTGGTATCTGGATGGTTTCAGTCCGGCAAAAAACCCGGAACTCTGGGACGAACGCCTCTTGCAACACGCCGCTGTTCTGACGGCAAGTGACGGCACATGTGCGACCTACACATCGGCCGGTTGGGTTCGGCGCAATCTGGAAGCCGCCGGGTTCGAGATGAAAAAGGTCAGGGGCTTCGCCGGAAAGCGCGAGATGTCCGTTGGACGGTTGAAGACCGAAACCGTCTGATCATGCCCTTGCAACCGCCGGGCTTGCAATCGCAAGAGTGTTGCGCGAAATTGGCGTGGCCGATGAGGGCGGCCGCCGGATCCGCGGAAAGCGATGAGCACCCTGACATGAAGACGGTACATGCCGGTTTTTCACCTGCGCCCGATACAAAGCGGATCATTCGGGCGAACTGACAGGAGAAAAGCCATGTCTGTGAAGCCTCGCCAGACCCTTGACGGCTATCGGAAAAATGCGCGTGCCCTGAAAAAGGCCTATGCGTCGGCGGAGCCCGAGGCGCTGGAGCGCGCCGCACGCCAAGGGATTTCGTCAGCCAGTCCCAAACATGCCGACTTCTTGCATGTTGTTGCCCGCGAAGCCGGATTTGCAAGCTGGCCCAAACTCAAGCTGGCCCTGGAAATCGCTGGGATGAGCCGCCCGGACTGTGCGGACAGGCTGAGGAGGGCCCTTTACTTCGGTCAGCACTGGGTTACGCATAAACTATTGGCCGAAGACCCGGATCTGGCGCAGGCGGACTTCGGCCTTGAGGTGGCGCTGTATGATCTGGCGGCTGTCCGCAAGGCTGTCGACAGGGACCCGAGAGCGGCGACGCAGCTTGCCGGTGTGCGGAGCCCGATCCTGCATCTGGCCTATTCCAGGGAAATACACCGGTCTCCGGAGAAGGCGGCAGACATGCTCGCCATTGCGGAGCTGCTCGTCAATCACGGTGCGAATGTCAACGACGGCTATCGGGCTGCTTCTGAATCGGATCACACAATTTCCGCACTCTACGGCGCTCTGTGCCATGCCGACAATCCCGCGCTCGGGGAGTGGTTGCTGGCGCAGGGGGCAAACCCGGATGACAATGAAAGCCTCTACCATGCGACCGAGTTGGGGCACACCGACGCTCTGAAAGCGCTCCTTGCCCATGGCGCAAGTCCATCGGGAACAAACGCCTTGCCGCGAGCGCTCGATTTCGATGACATTGAAAAGGTGCGCTTGCTGCTGCAAGCGGGCGCCAATCCGAACGAGGCCGCCGAGGATCATCCAAGTGGCCATCCGATGGATACGATCCCGGCCTTGCATCAGGCCGCGCGGCGAGGCGCTTCGGTCGATATGGTAACTTTGCTTTTGGACTTTGGTGCAGATCCTTCGGCCAACTGGGATGGCCATACGCCTTACGCCATGGCGCGCATTTATGGAAACGATGCTGTGGCGGGCCTGTTGGCCGAGAGGGGCGCTCCCGCACATCTGGACTTCAACGAACGCATACTTGCAGCTTGTGCAGACGGTGCAGCTCCGCCAGAGCGACTGGATCTGGAAGCCCTTTCAGCTGAAGATCGAGGTCTCCTCACCAAGATCGCGTTTCAGCCCGGGCGGCTGGAACACCTGAAAGCACTCGTCACTGCCGGGCTCGACCCGGACGCGCGGGATGATATGGGGCTGCCACCACTTCATGTCGCTGGGTGGAACGGACTTGCCGACGAGTTCCGGTATTTTCTGGGTCTTCAGCCGGATCTTGCCTATCGCAACAAGTTCGGCGGCGATGCGCTCGACACGATTGTACATGGCGCGGAATTCGCACCCAAACGGCCCGGTGCGGATCACATTGCCTGCGCACGCATGGCCCTTAAAGCGGGAGCAACCCTTTTCCCGGACTATGTTTCCGGCTGCGGCGAGGAAGAGATGGCCGTCTTTCTGGAGGATTGGGCCTTGCGGACCTAGAAGATAAGGTACCTGCCGCTATCCGCGCCCGGTAAACGGCATATTGGTTGCCATGATAGTCATGGACTGAACATTGGCGGTCAGGGGCAAGGATGCCATGTCGACGACGGCGCGGGCAACATGGGACACGTCCATGACCGGTTCGGGCATCATGCTGCCATTGGCTTGGGGCAAGCCCTTGTCGAAGCTTGCAGTCATGTCGGAAGCGGCATTGCCGATGTCGATTTGGCCGCAAGCGATATCAAACGGGCGTCCGTCGAGAGACAGTGTCTTGGTGAGACCGGTGATTGCGTGTTTGGTGGCGGTGTAGGGCACGGAGCCGGGCCGTGGAACGTGGGCGGAGATCGACCCGTTGTTGATGATCCGGCCGCCTTGCGGCTCCTGACGGCGCATCAGGCCGAACGCGCCACGGGCGACCAGAAACGCGCCATGCAGATTGACATGCAGGACCTTCAACCAGTCCTCCACCGGGATTTCGTCGATCGGGGCCGCCGGTACATTGTTGCCCGCATTGTTGAAAACCACATCCAGACGGCCGAACCGGTCCGATATGTTCCGGAACAGGGCGTCCACTTGTGCTGCATCGGACACATCGCAGGCAATTGCTGTGCCGTTGCGATCATTTTGGCCGGAGAGGACCGCTTCCAGCTTGTCCTGGCGCCGGGCAGTCAGAACAACCGTGGCGCCCCCTTTGAGAAACGCCTCCGCGGTTGCCTTGCCAATGCCGGAGCTTGCGCCCGTGACCAGAACCACCTTGCCGTCAATACTCATCAGGAAGACCCCGCCTGTTTGCTTTCCCGTTCTTGATCGTCATGTGCACGCTCCGCTGCGGGGCTGCCGCCCAGGTCATTGGCCGCCGGTGGCAAGTCGGGCGCAGAGGCTTCTGTCGTTTCGGGCTCCGCCACCGCATCGGCCGCATTCTCGCATGCAGTTTCGGGGGGCGGGTTCTGGGCTTTGGCCAGTTTCTTTTCCGCAACATAGTCCGCAGCTTCGTCGGTCGAGGCCTGGCGCGCGGTGGCAAGTTCCCGGACATGGGCCCGGATGTCGGGTGATTTGCGCATCAGTTCGCGGAAGTCATTGGCATTCAGTCTCAGCAGGTGGCAATAGCCGAGCGCGACGACATCCGCGCTGCGTCTGGAGCCCGTCAAGAGGGAGATCTCGCCAAAAATGTCGCCACGTCCCAATCTTATGTTCCGCTCAGGTGTCCTGACTTCGACCGCCCCGGAAGCAATGAAATAGGCTGCATCACCGCGATCGCCTTTCCGGATGAGTTTTTCGCCGGGAACTGCAAAATGCGGGCGGATCATCCGGACAATCATCTTGCGCTGCTTGTTGGAAATTCCCTGGAACAGCGGATGATTTGAGACAAGATCACGGGTCTTCAGGCCGAGGTCGAGATCGGGACGCGCGTAGGTCTTGTCCCGGATCGCATCGATATCGCGTTTCAGATCATTGTGTAGTTCGGTACCGATCAGGGTCTGTTCATGGGCTTCCGCGTAAGATGTCTCTTCTATCCGAAGACCTGTCTTGCGCAGGAACATCATCTCCAGCGCATCGGCGTAGTCCGGATATTGAAGCCGCAGGGCCTCTATTGCGGTGTGCACGTCATCCCGGCGCACACGCAGCATGTCGTGGAGAATGTCTCCGACGCGGTCCCCTACCAGTGGGCGGATACGGTTACGGTTGAAGTCGATCAACTCGCCCACCATGATTCGGCAGACCAGCAGGAATTCGAACCGGTCGGCCAGAAGCGTCGCGAGTGGCCGCTTGATTTTCATCCGCCGTTGCAGCCATTGGGCAGCGCGGAACCTTGTGGAGAATGTGAGGCGTCCTCGGGTGGCCCGATTGTAGCCGATCCGGCCTTCGCTGCGGGTAAGGTCCCCGATCCGGCCGGCCATTGCGAGATGTGGTGAAATCGCACGGGACGAAATCGTCTTGTCGCGAAAATGCTCAAGGACAAGTTGCTGTTCGCGGTCGGCAAGCGCGATCAGGCCCAGTGTCACCCGGTCCCGGTCCTTGAGCTCTTCCAGCTTGTTGGTTTCCTCAAGAGCTGCGGCGGCCCGTTGGTCATACTCTTTTGTGACGAGTTTCGTGATACGGGGTTCGATATGGTAGGCGTTGGCAGCCTCTTCCACTCCGTGCTTGACGTCGGAGAGGGCAAGGGCAAGGAACTGGCCACGGATTGCCTTGTCACGGGCATTTAGCTGGTCGAGTCCGAGGAGGCGGATCAACGGCTTCAGGCTGATCCCGTAAACCAAAAGCGTGAACAGGACAAAGGCTGTGGCCAGTTTGGTAACAAACTCGGCAACGTCCGGTGCGAGAAAAGCGTGTTCTGAAACCGACAGGGCCAGTGTTAGCGTAACTGCGCCCCGCATGCCCCCCCAAAGCATGACAGTCTTGTAGTTGTTGCTGACGGACTGTCCGATGTTGAAGATCCGCAGCATGGGGAGCAATCCGAAAATGACGACGGCGCGGGCTGCCAGAGCCGCGACCACAAGCACCGCCAGCAACAAAACGTCGATCAGTTCGAAGCCATCGACAAGTTTCGGGATCAGGATCGCAGCTAAAATAAAGATCAGGGATGACGCCCAGAAGGCAATCTGCTCCCAAACGTCCTGAAGAAATTCCCAGTTTTCAGGGGAGATTCGGGACGGGCCGTAAAGATTGAACACGATACCGGAGGCGACGACTGCAACCACGGCCGAAACATCGGCAGACTGGTCGCTGAGTACATAGACCGCATAGGGCATGGCAAGGCTCAGGGTGACCTGGGCGAGTGGCAGGTCCCGCATCAATGGCAGCAGCATCACGCAGATCCGCGACATCACGACCCCGACCACAACACCGCCTGCAAACGAGCGGAAAAAGGCCATGGTGGCTGTGGCTGCATCCGGGCTGGCATTGCCGGTCAGGATGCCGAGAAGGATGACAAACAGGACGATTGCCGCAGCGTCGTTCAGGAGGCTTTCGCCCTCAACGATCCGTCCGAGCCGCGCTGGCGCGCCAATATCTCGGAAAATAGCCACGACAGCGACCGGGTCCGTGGTGGCGACGATAGCTCCCAGCAGAAGACAGGCAACCAAAGGCATGCCCGAAAGCGGATAAAGTGCAAAGCCTATAAAAGCGGTCGCCACCACCACCGCCACGACCGCCATGACCAGAATTGGGCCGATGTCTTCGAAAATCCTCCGGACATCAAGCGTCAGAGATGTCTGAAACAACAGGATCGGCAGGAAGATGTAGAGGATCATCTCCGCGTTCAGCGGGGGGTCGACGAAAACGCGCGCAACCTGATTAAAGGAATCCGTGGACGGCGTGTAGAGAAGATAGGTTGCGACAATCCCGATCAGGGTGCCGATCATGGCCAGCAGGACACTCGGCGCGAGCCCCAAGCGCCTTGCAAGCGGCTGCAGCAAAGAGATGACAAATAAGAGACCGGCAAATGAGCCTACGACGATCGGTGTTTCCATGGCTCCCAATGTGCCTATGGAAAACGCCATTTCCAAGCGCGAACAAAGGTCTTTTTTCGTCAGTCACTTAAAAAGTATGGGTTTCTGCCGGACATCACACGATTCATCCCGGGTTTGCCCGGCGCTCCGACATCCAGATACCGGCTAGTACCAGAACCAGTGCCAAGCCATGATGCCAGTAAAAGGGTTCGCCCAGGATGCCCACCGCCAGTATGGGGGCCCAAATCGGGACCAGATTGATGAAGACGCCTGCGCGGGCCGGACCGATCAGCTCGACGCCGCGCATGAAAAAGATCTGGGACAGGAAGGACGGAAATATCGCTATGTAAAGGACGATAAGCCATCCCTTGAAGGTCGGCCACTGGGCCTGGCCAATCATGATTTCATAGGCGGCGGCGGGCAGGGACGTGATTGCGGCAATCATCGACAAGACCGCGAAGAACACAAGACCTGAAACCTGAGGCCGGTTGCGCAGAGCGAGCGTGTAGCCCGAGTAGAGAACACAGGCGATCAGCATGTAGCCGTCCCCGGGGTTGACGGCGAGAGCGCGCAAGACCTGAAGGCTTCCCTGCGACGCAATCAGGACAACACCTGCCACGGTGATGAGTATGCCTGTGACCTGGATCATTCTGACACGCGTTCCGAATGCCAGAATCGAGCCCGCCAGCACAAAGACCGGCACGGATCCCTGAATGATCCCGAGATTGATCGCGGTCGTGCTTTGGGCAGCGATATAAAACAAAGAGTTGAATGCGACGAAGCCAAGCGCCGCCATCAGTGTCATTTTGCCGATATGTGGCCGCATCATGGGCCACTCCTGACGGATGCGATTCTTCAGGAACAACAGCATGATGACCGCCACGATAATCCAACGCAACGTTACAACCATCAGGGGCGACACTTCCCCCAGGGCCAGTCGTCCGGCGACCGTGTTTCCGCCCCAAAACAGGGTGGTCAGGACAAGCAGCAAGATGGCATTTGCATAGAGCCGGTTGCCGAACAGGGTCAGGGTGGAAAGCATCAGGCAGCCTTGGTGCGAAAGGATCGGGTGCCAGACATGACCTACTGCGCATTACAGGGCAAGACCGGAACGCATCCAAGATGCCCTGCATTGCGAAGGAGCCGGAACAAGTCTGCTAAATTTTTTCCTTAAATGAAAAGCTGATTGGGTTTTTGCGGGAATTGACCCGGACCTTGCCAGCCGTCAAAAAGGGCGCCAATGGGGGAGACCCTCCCTCCAACACCGCGATAAAAGGGAGTTGAAGCATGACGGAACGCGTCGACGCGCATGGACTGAAGGTTGCCCGCGAGCTATTCGAGTTCGTCAATGAAAAGGCCTTGCCGGGCACCGGAGTGGAGCAGGACGCGTTTTGGGCCGGACTGGCCGCGATTGTCGAAGACCTCGCACCTAAGAATCGCGCGCTTCTCGAAAAGCGCGAAGCCCTGCAAAAGCAGATTGATGACTGGCACCGGGCCAATCCTGGAACGCCGGACATGGACGGCTACAAGGCGTTCCTGACCGGGATCGGTTACCTCGTTCCGGAAGGTCCGGACTTCAAGGTAAAGACTGCCAATGTGGATCCGGAAATCGGAACGGTCGCCGGGCCCCAGCTGGTCGTCCCAGTAATGAATGCCCGCTATGCGCTCAACGCCGTCAATGCCCGTTGGGGCTCGCTCTATGATGCGCTATACGGCACCGATGCCATGGGCTCGAAGCCACAAGGCGGCGGATACGATCCGGCGCGTGGTGCCGAAGTGATTTCCCATGCGCGGAAGGTGCTTGATGATGCAGCGCCTCTGGCGACCGGATCCTGGACTGATGCGCAAGGCCTGTCGGTCGTGGATGGTGCGCTTCAGGTCGCAACCGCTGGCGCCGCAACGGGTCTTGCCGATGCGCGCCAGTTTGCCGGTTACAAGGGCGATGCCGCAAAGCCGGCGCATGTTCTGCTCAATAAGAACGGCCTTCATCTCGACATCGTCATCGATGGTACCAGCCCGATCGGCAAGACCGACAAGGCGCAGATTTCCGACATCATTCTGGAATCGGCCATGTCGACGATCATGGACTGCGAGGATTCGGTTGCAGCCGTTGATGCCGAAGACAAGGTGGTGGTCTATTCCAACTGGCTGGGTCTGCTGAAGGGGGATCTCCAGGAAACCTTCGAAAAGGGCGGCGAGACCGTTACCCGCAGGATGAATGCCGACCGGGTCTACACGGCTCCGGATGGTTCCGGGCTGACCCTGCATGGCCGGTCGCTTCTGCTCGTGCGCAATGTCGGCCACCTGATGACCAACGAGGCTGTTCTCGACAGTGAGGGCCGGGAGGTTCCGGAAGGCATTCTCGACGGTATGGTCACCGCGCTGATCGGTCTGCATGATGTCGGGGCAAACGGCCGCCGCGCCAACAGCCGCGCGGGATCGGTCTATATCGTCAAGCCGAAGATGCACGGACCGGAAGAAGTTGCGTTTGCCTGTGAGCTGTTCAACCGGGTCGAGGACGCACTGGGGATGACCCGCAACACGCTCAAGATGGGTATCATGGACGAGGAACGCCGCACGACGGTCAACCTGAAGGAGTGCATCCGTCAGGCCAAGGACCGTGTGTTCTTCATCAATACCGGCTTCCTCGATCGCACAGGCGACGAGATGCACACTTCGATGGAAGCCGGCCCGATGATCCGCAAGGGAGACATGAAGGCAGCGACCTGGATTGGGGCCTATGAAAACAACAATGTCGATGTCGGTCTTGCGAGCGGTCTTCCCGGCCATGCCCAGATCGGCAAGGGCATGTGGGCCATGCCGGACCTGATGCAGGCGATGCTGGAACAGAAGATCGGCCACCCGATGGCCGGCGCGAACACCGCCTGGGTTCCGTCGCCGACGGCTGCAACGCTTCATGCCCTGCACTACCACAAGGTCAGTGTGGCTGATCGCCAGGACGAGCTGAAGGCACGCGAGGCCGCCAAGCTGGAAGACATCCTGTCGATTCCGGTTGCGGAGCGTCCGAACTGGGCACTGGACGACATTCAGGCCGAGCTGGACAACAATGCCCAGGGCATTCTCGGCTATGTCGTACGGTGGGTCGAACAGGGGGTGGGGTGCTCCAAGGTTCCCGACATCAACAATGTCGGCCTGATGGAAGACCGGGCCACATTGCGCATTTCCTCCCAGCATATCGCCAACTGGCTGCGCCATGGCGTGTGCTCGGAAGATCAGGTTCGGGAAACACTGAAGCGCATGGCAAAAGTCGTGGACGGGCAGAACGCGGGGGACCCGCTTTATCGCCCGATGGCTGCCGATTTTGAGGCGTCGGTGGCGTTCCAGGCTGCATGTGATCTGGTGTTTGAGGGTACCGCGCAGCCGAGCGGCTACACCGAGCCGGTGCTGCATCGCCGCCGGATCGAGTTCAAGGCGAAGCAGGCGGCCTGACGGTCTTCCGCTGTCAAAACACTTTGAAGAGCCATGGAACCCGCGCGAAGGCGCGGGTTCTTTTTGTTTGGGCCGGTGATCGAGCGGCTCTGCGGGTGCTTTATGAAAACGTGCACATATTGCGCTTGCATAATGCACTGTGTGCGCCTAAGTTTACCTAAGGACAACAAAAAATGACATAAGGAAACCCATCATGAGCCACAGTCTTTTCACCGCGCGTTGCATGTTTGTGAAACATGGTCTTGATTACAACCACGAGCGCCTTGAGTGGTGGCCGGACAGTCTTTATCGGACCCGTCGGGAGGCCCGGCCAATCCCGGACACAGGTCCGATGTCACGGCCGTTCTGGAAACTGTTTTGAGACTTGTTTGCCAAGCAGTCAAAAGCAGCATGCGCGGTCCGGAAAATTTCCTGCTTCTGGCGAGTAAATCCGGAGCGGCAAGCTGTATCGAAATGGCTTTAAAACGGTAGAGTTCGCGAAGCTCTTGTTATTCTGACAAGCTCCAAAATCTCTACGGGTGTTGACTTTTCATGTTCATATTTTCGAAATTAGCTATTGATTTTATGACGTAAATTTAATTTCAACTGAAGTATCTTCGCACTTATGACAATGCCTGACCTAAAACATTTGAGAGGTTCGGCAGGATGGTCGGCTCAATACTTGATGAACTCACAAACGTTGACAACGACGACGAAGAGGATGTTGCGGATACCGTCGATTCCCTGATTACGGATCAGGAGCTTTACGGTACCGATGGCAATGATGTCATGTATGGTGCAACCGGCAGCGATACGATTTACGGAGGCGCCGGCGACGACACGCTTTATGGCGGGTTCGGCAACGACACGCTTTATGGCGGAGATGGCAACGATGTTCTCTATGGCGGCCCCGGTGATGACGTCCTTTATGGCGGTGACGGCGACGACTGGCTGTATTCGGGTTCCCTGTTTGATGGCGAAAGCGACATTCTGACCGGTGGTTCCGGGTCAAATACTTTTGTGCTCGGTGAGGTTGCCGATAGCAGCGGGTCCTCGTCGAGCGTGGATTGGGGAAGTCTTTCCAAGACGATCAGCAAGACCCTGACGACAACGCTGCTGCAAGCATCAAGTGCGGCAGGTGCGAGCCTGGGACCGGCGTCGGTTGCCAGCACGGTTGCCTATGCCGTGTCGGATATTCTGGACGCAACGCTGTTTACCACCGATGACAGCTCCAGTGATCCAACACCCGGTTACGCACAGGTTACGGACTTCAATCCGACATCGGATGTCCTGATCCTGCCGATCTACTCGACAAGCCTGTCGAATGTATTCCTGTCAAGCGATCTGACCAATGGCGGCTACGGCTTCACCATCATGTACGACAACGGCTCTTCGTCCGACATTGTCGCCACGGTGACCTTCGATGACGTCAGTGAGATCTTCGGCGAGGACGTGACCTCCTGGTCCCAGTCCATGGTCGACGCCTTTTACTATTCGATGCTGCAAAATGCATTGATCGTGACCGCTGATGGCGACGTCTACAGCTTCACCAGTGGCGGGTCGGTCGACATGACATCGAGCGAAATCAGCTCAATCGACGATTCGGCCTACATTCTGATGGGAGCCTATAGTGGATGGTATGTCTACGGCGATTCCACAGGCAATGTTCTGGTTGGCAACAACTATGACGACATCATCTACGGCTACATCCCGGATTCCTCGATCGCCGGTTACACCGGTGCGGAGACCAGCGGCGACGACTACATCTACGGTTTTGACGGCGACGACTGGATCCAGGGCGGGGCCGGCAATGACTACATCTTCGGTGGCGACGGGTCCGACACATCAGCGTATACAGATTCGACCGATAGCATCTATGTCGACCTGTCGACGACCTACGAAGATGCGAACGGTACCTACGCGCTGGCCGAAGACGGTTTCGGTACTACGGACCATCTCTACAGCATCGAGAATATCTGGGGCAGCGACTACGACGACATCATCATCGGCGATGACAACGACAATGTCTTCCTCGGTTTTGATGGTGATGACCAGCTTTATGGCGGTGGCGGGGACGACATTCTGGTCGGCGGCAACGGAGATGATGTGCTCGATGGTGGCGACGGGGACGATATCCTGATCTCGAACGGCGGCAATGACACACTGACCGGTGGCGATGGTGCCGATACATTTGTGCTCGCCGGTGGAACGGCCACGATTACCGATTTCGATGCCGATGAGGACAGTCTTGTCATCTATTTCGATGCCTATGACGCAACCTATGACGAGGATACCGGCTCGGTCACCGACGCGGATGGTCTTACATATGATAGCGTTGCAGACTGGGCCGGGAACTACATCACATTCTCGGACGGCAGTGATTATGACCTGTCTTATGACGGTGGGATCGTTACCTACGAAACGTCCAGCTTCGATTTGAGTGAGTGGATCTGATGGGTCGCGCTTGAGTATGGGTGTGCATCGTTCCCATTGATGCCACCGAGCAGGGCCAAAACCGAAACGCCGGCTCCCGGGGCCGGCGTTTTCAGTGACGTTTGGGCAAAGGGGTTATGTGGCCCTCAGGCAGGGGTCGGGAGTGACCTAGGAGGATGAGCCGGATGAGCCGCCTGTTGTGTCTTCCCACATGCGATGCCAGAAACCGCCTTGTTGTTGCTGGGTTTGTGCCTTTTGAGGCGCCTGGGCCTGCTGTTGGTTGAGTGTAGTGTTTTGGCTGGATGAACCATTCGAGGGTTGAATTACCTGGATTTGACCTTGTGCCCTTGAGCTAGGTTGCTGCGCTTGGGCGGAAGGTGCCGTAGCCACCGGGTGCCTCAGATTGTATCGGGATTGCTGCGCTTGCGAGGCAGGTTGCTGGTTTTGCATCTGCTTGATGGCCGTTACCTGACCGGTGGCAGGGTTGTAGAGGTAGGCTTGCGGCTGGTTGATCACGTCCTGTCCGTTGGCCTTCATCAATTCACTGCCGGTCACAACAATGTAGTTCTGCTGACCGTTGGCTGCCTGCTGCATGGTTTCCGGAGCCGGAGCGATTTCCGTAACACGGAAGAAACCCTGGGGTTGAACCTGTTGACCCTGAGATGGTGCGGATTGGTACTGCATTTGACCTTGCGTCTGGGAAGGGGTTGCTGGCTGATTGCCTTGGTGGCTTTGTGCGGCCATCGCACCGGCGCTCAGTCCGCCAACGACAATCACCGCCGCCAGGACCCCGCCTGCGATCTTTGTATATCTCGACGTGCTCATTTTCCGTCTCCTTAGGTCTTCGGATGACCTTGATATGGGATTCGAAATATGAATTTCAGCGCGAATTGCCTCGCCGGGAATTACAATTGCCAGTCGAGTTCGTGACGATTTTGTCATGACTTAGAAAGCTTTTTCACAAAACCGGTGCCTTGCAGAAAATGCTTGGGCCAACGCGTGAAACGTGGCGTGAAAACAAGTTTCGCCTGACGGACCGGATGAAATGGTCGCGGGTCAACTGCCTTCCCGTGAATGATTTCTTGACAAAAAAACCGGCAAGAAGCCGGTTCTTTGTCGTATGATCCAGTGTCTGGTTCTTGGCGGATTTGAAAGTGTCAACGGTCCAAACACCGCAGCAGGCATGCCCGAAAAGTTAACTTGGACCGTTGCGTGCTCCAGGATCAGTTTTCTCAACGCATCATGTTGCAATGTTGAGTATTTGGCTGGGTGTTCATTTGATGCCCGGAGACCGATGCCATGTGTTGCGAACACATGCTAGTCGGTGCGTTTGATGTTGCTGTGGCGGCATTTGCGTCCACGCTCATGCCGGCGAGGACCATGCCTGCAACCAAAACTGCTGCAGTAGCCATTTTCCATTTGCTGATTGATGTCATGACTCTACTCCGAAGGTGATTGGATCAATGCTGCATGTGCTGACTAAGCCTTTCATGCATAAAAATTATCTGGTTCTTCGCCCTGACAGATGCCTGACGTTTTGCTTTCATTTTCATGAATTATGTTGTGATATTTGAGGAATTCGGTCTGTGTTACTGGGTTTTAATCGTACTCAGACATTTTTTGCGACTTCATAAAAAGCTTCGGATCCGGTCAATCAAAAAGCCGGTCAACTGACCGGCTTTTTGATTGCGGGAAATGATTGGAAAAATGGATTTTGGACTAAGCAGTATTAAAAACCTTTTTAAAGTAACTGCAGGGCCGGTTTATGAGCTTCAAGATTTTGCCGGAAGCTACATCGATCCCCGCATCTGGTTCATCATTTGGCCCTGCACGTGGGTTTGGCCCTGACCTTGCACATTTGCTGCGGGTGTTTGTACGAGAGCCGGATTCTGGACGTGCGCAGCCGGATTGACCGTAAGCGTAGGCGCGGGTGCAGGAGCGCCCGGATGAATGGCCGGAGCTGCGACCGGCGCGGGAGCTGGCACGGTGCCGCGATAAATGACAAACGGGCCTTTTGCCGGTGCTGGCTGTTGTGCTGGCGCCCTTGGAGTAATGATCACGACCGGGACCGTTCCGCGCGCCATAGCTGGTGTTGCTGTGGGAGGCTGTGCCGGAACCGGACCCGGTGCGACGCGAACCTGTGGTGCCGGGGCCGGTTGTGGTGCGCGCGCCGGACGGACAATGACGAACCGCTGTGGTGCAGGGCCCGGATTGGGAGCGGGGGCGGTTCGTTGTGCGGACGGCCCCTGAGCAGCCGGTTGAGCGTATGGAGCAGTTGTTTGCTGCTGGGTATAGGCCGGATTGGCGGCGGCCGGGGTTGCTGCCATGGCATCAGCGCCTAGACCACCGATGGCAATGACAGTGGCCAATGCGGTTACGGCAGCGAATTTCCATTTCCTTGAAGTGCTCATGTTACCAACTCTCTTGCATTCAATGATCAGATATCAGGTCGCTTGTGGTCGCGATCCCCTTCAGCAGAAGGGGATCTGTCTGGCGGTGACTAGACCGGCTTTGGCGGATGAGCCGGGGCCGGAGAAGGTGCCTTGGTATGGATCACGACATGCGCGGGTCCGGCGGCGGGGGGCGGCGCTTTGGCTGGCGCCACGAACGCGACGGGTGCCGGAGCTGGTGCCGGGGCAGGCGGCGGAGCCACCTTGTGGGCCGGGGGATTTGTGGAAATGGTAACTGTCGCAGCCGATGCTTCTCCGCTCATCCCGGCAACGGCAAGCAGCGTTGCCAATCCGGCCGCTACAGCGATTCTCGATTTGCGGGAACGTATCATTTTCTTTCCTCTCGCGTTCAAAACACCGGGATCGGTGTCGCCCCTAGATGTGGGAGAGGAATTGGGCGTTGCCCTTCCGGAGGCATGCTGAAACCTTACGGTTGCCGGTCTTCCTCATGACGATTTTGTCATCTGTGTTGGATTACCTGCAGATTTTGAGATCTAACCTGTTAATTTGAAAAGTTTTTTTATTTCAACTTCTGCGGAAGTACTGATCCGGACCACACGGCTGTCCGGGTTGCGGTGAACCCAGCCGAGTTGCTGAAACCGGGTCAGCAAGGCTGCCCCAAAAGCGCCTGCAAGATGATTTCGGCGCGCGCTCCAGTCAAGACAGGCCCGGCACAGAGGACGGCGCGCTTTTCTCAAGGCAGCGATATCGATCCCGAAATCCTCGGCAAACCGGACACCGGTATCACTCAGGCCCAAGCCACCCTTGTCCGTTGTGATGCTCAAGAAGGCGCGTTCGTGAAGACTGTCGAAGATGCGCACGGCCAGATCGCCCGCCAGATGGTCGTAGCAGACGCGGGCGGTGCGCAAGGCAGGGTCCTTTGGGCCGGTTCGCGTGCGCAAATGCCCTTTCCGGGCGGCAAGCCCCATCAGCCCTTCGAGCGCTGCTCCGACTTCCGGTCCCGCCAGAGTAAAGTACCGGTGACGGCCCTGCTTTGCCTGTGACAACAGCCCGCCGTCCTGCAGTTTGCCCAGATGGGAACTTGCCGTTTGCAGGGTCACGCCTGCCTCTGCCGCAAGCTCGGTTGCAGTCAACGCCTTGCCGCTCATCAACGCGGTGAGAATGTTGGCGCGCGCCGGGTCGCCAATCAGCGCGCCAATGCGGGCAATGTCCGGGCCTTCTTTCATAGTTCGATCCTAATCGAAGCATGCGCATGCGTCCATATGGCAAACCGGCTCCACATCAATACAGACGAGGAGTTGGAAATGATCACATGTTTTATCCGCTATCACATTGATCCGACGAAAAAAGAAGCCTTTGAGACCTATTCCAGAAACTGGGGTGAGGCGATCCCGCGCTGCGGGGCGGACCTCATTGGTTATTTCGCACCTCATGAGGGGTCCTCGACGCTGGCATACGGTGTCTACAACATTGAAAGCCTTGCGGCCTACGAAGCCTATCGCGCGCGGCTGGCAGCCGACCCGCTTGGCCGGGAGAACTATCTCTTTGCGCAAAAGGAGAAGTTTCTCTTGCGTGAGGACCGGACCTTTTTGAAGCTGGTGTCAACGCCGAAAAAGGGGTGAGGGTCTGATGATTGCCGTAATTTTCGAAGTCATTCCGCATGCGGACAAGAAACAGGCCTATCTGGACATGGCTGCCGAGATGCGGCCTTTGGTCGACCGGATCGACGGTTTCCTCTCTGTCGAGCGGTTCCAGAGCCTGACCAATCCGGAAAAACTGTTGTCAGTGTCCTTCTTCCGGGACGAGGCGGCGCTTGATGAGTGGCGCCAGCTGACCGGGCACCGCAAGGCACAGGCGGCTGGCCGGGGCAGTTATTTCCGGGACTACCGGCTGCGGGTCGCCAGCGTGATCCGTGACTACGGGATGGAAGCGCGCGATGAGGCTCCGGCAGACAGCCGCCAGATCCATGACGAGGTATAATTCATGCCGGTGAAGTCATTGGAGTATGGTCTTCTGGGGCTGCTCGCGCTGGCATGGGGCTCGTCTTACCTCTGGATCGATCTGGCCTTGCAGAGTTTCCCGCCCGTGACACTGATTGCCATCCGGGTCGGACTGGCAGCGGCGTTCCTGTTGGCCGTGATCAAGCTGCGCGGCTTGAAATTGCCGCGGGACGTCCGGATCTGGAAGGCGTTTGCTTTGCAGTCTGTGTTGAACAGCACGGGGCCCTGGTTGCTTCTGGCCTGGGGGCAACAATATGTCGAGAGCGCGGTTGCAAGTGTCCTGAACTCCACATCCCCCTTGTTCGTTTTTGTTCTTTCGCTGCTGTTTGTGAAAGGGACCGAGCGACCGGGTCTGTTGAAACTTGGCGGCGCTCTTCTCGGCTTTGGCGGGATCCTGCTGATCGTCGGACCCGGCGCCCTTGGTCACTTGGGAGACGAACTGATCCCGCAGGCAGCTATCCTGCTGGGCGCGGTCCTTTACGGCGGGGCTGCGTTGCGCGGGGCAAAACTTGCGGGAAATCCGCCAACAGTAACCGCAGCCGGAACCCTGATCTGCTCCAGCCTTGTTGTCATTCCGTTGAGTTTGATCGTCGACCGCCCGTGGACGCTGCAACCAGCTCCGGAGGCCTTGTTCTCGGTCGCAATTCTCGGAGTTGTCTGTACAGCATTGGCTTTCCTGCTTTATTTCAGGCTCCTTGGGACGCTTGGTCCCATGGGGGCGGCCAGCCAGGCCTATCTGAGATCTGGGGTCGGGGTGTTTCTCGGGGTGATGTTCCTGTCGGAGGTGCTGCAACTGGCGACATTTGCCGGGATATGTCTGGCGATCTCCGGAGTGGTCCTGATCAATTGGCCGGGTGGGAAAAGGACCGGCCAGAACCTGGCGGGCCGGAAAGTGGCTTGACCGCAAAAGGGTCATCCGGCGTTATCGTGGAACGAGAGACGCAGGGCGCAGGTGCTCTGCGTCTTTCAGGTACAATCAAATCCGTCTGCGGCCTCTTTTGCCGACCGGTCAGAACACGCGCTGCTTTGCCTGGTCGAACACCATGGTTGACGCGGCGAGGTTGCCCATATGCATGGCTGTGTTGATGTTCTGGTGTTCGCGGTAAAGCAGATCTCCGGCCGCATAAAGACCATCGATATTTGTCCGGTATCCCGGATCCACAACGGCAAATCCGCGTTCGTCCATGGTCAGACCGATATCGGCAACAAGATCGGTCTGTTTCTGAAACGGCCAGATGACAAAGCCTTCCCGCCGCATGTCCGTGCCGTCCTCCAGCCTGACCGCCGTCAAACCGTCATCGGTACCGATGAAGCGAGAAATGCGCCGGCGTTCGAGACCAAACCCCTGTGCCGTCAGTTCGGCTGCGCGTTCCTGTGCCGGTTCCGGCCCCGGCTCCAGAAAGAACACGATATCCTCTGTCCAGGTGCGGTAAATTTCGGCCGCGGCAAGCATTTCCGGGCGATTGACAAACACGCCCCAGGGGCGGTGACGCAGTTCATATCCGTGGCAGAAAGGACAATTGATGATCGATGTGCCCCAAAACGACGACAGACCGGGGATCTCGGGAAACAGGTCGATCATGCCGCAGGCAAGCAGCACGCGGTCCGCGTAATACACCGGCCCTGCGCCGGTCCTGATTTCGAAACCGCTTCCGGTCTTGGCACCTTGGAGGTGAGACACCGTTTCATCGACAAACCGGACAAAACCATAGCCTTCGATTTCCTGGCGCCCGAGACCGCGCAGATCGCCGGGAAGAACACGGTCACGCCCGAGCACAGCGCCAACACCTGGTGAATCGCGATTGCGAAACGGCGTTGTGGCGTCGAACACAAGGGTTTTTTGCAAGGAGCGGGACAAGGTCAGGGCTGCGGCCAATCCGGCCGGACCCGCGCCGATGACGGCCATTGTCGTCTGTGTCGTCATAATCCGGTAGGCCTTTCGTTTGTGCGGACGGTCGCGCCGACTTGCTCAAGGGCATTTGCGGAACAGATTGCAAGTTTCAGACGAACAAGGCGCCCTTTCAAGGGCAGCCTTCAAAAACCGGAGGGGTGACTGGTGCGTTGGTTTTCCGGCACCATATCTTGAATTCGGCATCAAGCGGCAAATGGAAGGATTGGCATTCCTGCAAAGCGATAATTCTGGCAAGCGTGCCGGACATCGGTTCTATATTCGTTACTTGCCGTTTTGGTTTTGATGGAGAGCAGACCTCATGAGCATTGAAATATTCAAGGCCGGGAGCCGCCCTTCCGAGCGTATGCCTTCAACCTATTTCACCGGGGGTGTTTGGCGCGATCCGATCATCAACTCGTCCGAGCCTGCACAAACCCAGGTGTTTCAGGTCAGGTTCGAGGCTGGGGCCCGCACCTATTGGCACACGCATCCGGTCGAACAAACCCTGCATGTCATGTCCGGTCTCTGCCGGTTTCAGGCGGCTGGCGAGCCGGTGGTCGAACTCCGGACAGGCGATACCATCGTAATTCCGCCGCAAGTCAAGCATTGGCATGGCGCATCGCCAGACGCGGACATGGTTCATCTGGTGGTTCTGGCTGCCTCGCCCGGTGCCGATGTCGACTGGATGGAACCGGTGTCGGACGGGGAATATGCGCGAGACCCGTGATTACACCTTGGCGGCATTGAAAGCTCCGCTATGTCAGGCTTCGTGAATGGTGCGGGGAGACTGATAGTATGAGCGAAGCGGTGATTGCCCAAAAAAGCCCGATCCCGGTCGAGGTGAAGGCCGGAAAGTCCTACTTTTGGTGCTACTGTGGCCGAAGCGCCAAACAGCCGTTTTGCGACGGCAGTCACAAGGATACAGGTCTGTCGCCAGTCAAATACACCGCTGAAAGGGATGGCCGGGTATTTTTCTGCGCGTGCAAGCAGACCGGTAAGGTGCCTCTTTGTGACGGTACACATTCCGGACTTTAGGGCGGGAGTGTTGTGGGGGATGTTTGAAGTACGTGCATCAAGGCGTGTTTTGAGCCGGTCGAGAATCGGGATAGATATCCGGCGATAGCCATGTCTACCGGCGGGACCTCATTCATGAAACAAACTCCATTTCCGGAAACAGCCGATGCCAAATCCCCGGCTGGGGCCGATATCCGGTTTCTGATGAACGGACAGACCGGCAACATGATCCACAGCACGGTGCCGCCCGGACAGATCAACCGGGCAACCATTCATGCCACGGTCAGTGAATTCTGGTTCGTTCTCGAGGGTGCAGGTGAGATCTGGCGAAAGGATCAGAATGAGGAACGGGTGACCGAATTGACGCCGGGCATGTCTATCGACATTCCGGTTGGCACTGCCTTTCAGTACCGCAGCATTGGCGATATTCCACTCAAATTCATCTGCATTTCCATGCCGCCTTGGCCCGGAGATCACGAGGCGGTCTATGTCAATGGGCCCTGGATTGCCTCATTTTGACAAGCTTCATGTATTCCCGGTTGCAATAAAATGTCCTTCCTCAGATTTATCGTCAAAAAAAGCAATGACCTGTTTTTGTTTTTGGTAAGAAAGCAATGAAACATTTGTGACGAGGATATTTTTCCTTCAGTCACACTCGTAAATTCCCTAGGGTAATCGAGTGGCAGGGCGGCAGCTTCGGTGCCGTGGCCGATAAGGCCTTCTTTGCCCGGGATAATTTACTTGGGAGATTTCAATGAGTGGGAGACGAACCGCGTCGCGTTTCTGCGCGGCACTTCTGGGAGTTGCGGCGGCTTTTGCAGCCGCGCCCGAGCGTGCAAAGGCCCAGGAGGATCCGGAAAGGCCGAATATTCTCGTCATCTGGGGGGATGACATCGGTACCTGGAACATCAGTCACAACAATCGCGGCATGATGGGGTATCAGACCCCGAATATCGACCGGATCGCCAGCGAAGGTTTGAGCTTCACCGACTATTATGCGCAGCAAAGCTGCACCGCCGGACGTGCCGCCTTTCTGAGCGGCAGCGTCCCGGTGCGCAGCGGCATGACCAAGGTCGGTCTGCCGGGCGCCGAGCAGGGCTGGCAGGAGGTCGATGTGACCGTTGCCGCCGTCCTGAAGGAACTCGGATACCGGACCGGGCAATTCGGCAAGAACCACCAGGGGGATCTGGACGAGCATTTGCCGACCAATCACGGCTTCGATGAGTTCTTCGGAAATCTCTATCACCTGAATGCCGAGGAGGAACCGGAAAATCGCGACTATCCCGGCGACATGGTGCTGGCGGACGGGGAAACCTTCCGGGAGAAATTCGGCCCGCGCGGCGTGATTCATTCCTGGGCGCTCCCGGATGGCGGTCAGCGGATCGAGGACACCGGTCCCCTGACCAAGAAGCGGATGGAAACGGTCGATGACGAAACGGTTGCAGAGGCCAAGCGGTTCATCATCGAGTCGGTTCAGGAAGGCGTGCCCTTCTTTGTCTGGTGGAACGGCACGCGGATGCATTTCCGTACTCATGTGAAGGACGAACTGACCGGGGTTTCCGGCCCCAGCGGCAACGAGTATCACGATGGCATGGTCGAGCATGACATGCATGTCGGCGAGTTGCTGGATCTTCTCGACGAACTCGGGATCGCCGACAACACCGTTGTAATGTACTCGACCGACAACGGTCCGCATTTCAACACCTGGCCGGATGCGGCGACCACTCCGTTCCGGAGCGAAAAGAATTCGAACTGGGAAGGGGCGTACCGCGTTCCGGCATTTGTGCGCTGGCCGGGCGTGTTTCCGGCGGGCGAAACACTGAACGGTATTGTCGCCCATGAAGACTGGCTGCCGACCTTCGCGGCGATCGCCGGGGCTGCCGATATCAAGGACCAGCTGCGTGAAGGTGTCGAGATCATCGGCCGGCCCTATCGCAATTATATCGATGGCTACGATATGAGCGCCTATCTGAAGGGCGAGGTGGACGAGAGCCCGCGCAGCGAGTTCTGGTACGTCAATGACGACGGCCAGGTCGTTGCCGCGCGCTATGACGACTGGAAGGTGGTTTTCCTCGAAAACCGCGGACAGGCCTTCGGGGTGTGGCGCGAACCGTTCACCGAATTGCGCGTTCCGCTCCTGTTCAATTTGCGGCGGGACCCGTTCGAGAAGGCCCAGCACAACTCCAACACCTATGACGACTGGTTCCTCGACCGGGCCTTCGTGATTGTCCCGATCCAGGGGCTCGCAGCGCAGTTTCTGACAACCATGCAGGAATATCCCCCGAGCCAGTCGCCGGGGTCTTTCAATCTGTCGACCATCGAGGAAAAACTGAAAACCGGGATCGGCAACTAGACCGGAGCCGGACATGACAGGGAAGAGCAGGGGCTGATGCGCAGCCCCTGCATTGACTGCCTCGGGAGGGAACTACGTGTTTGTGTTGAGATTGGCCGCAGGTCTCGTCCTGTGGGTGTGTCCGGTTACGCTGGTGCTGGCAGATCCATTGCCCTCTTGGAATGAAGGCGCGGCAAAGTCGGGTATCATTGCATTTGTCGAACAATCGGTTGACCCGGCCCACAGCGCCTATGTGGTGCCTGCCGAACGGATCGCGGTGTTCGATCAGGACGGCACATTATGGGCGGAAAAACCATATTATTTCCAGATCGCTTACGGGATGACGCAGATAAAGCAACGGGCAGCCGAGGACCCGGACTTTGGCAAGGGCAACCCGGTGCTCAAGGCGGCGATTGAAGGGGATGCTGAAACAATCGCGGCAGACGGAATGAAGGGCTTCTTGGAGCTGATGGTAGGTGCCCAGGAAGGAATGTCGGTCTCGGATTTCAAGGAATCAGTGCGCCAATGGCTGGCAATTGCGGTTCATCCGGACACCGGCGAACCTTATGAGCAAATGGTCTACCAGCCAATGCTGGAGCTGTTGTCTTACATGCGCGACAATGGCTTCAAGACCTATATCGTCTCCGGCGGCGGGATCAATTTTATTCGGGCCTATGCCCAAACCGTTTACGGCATTCCGCCCGAGCAGGTGATCGGTTCCTCTCTCAAGAGCGAGTTCGAGATCAGGGACGACTTCGCGAATGTTTATATGCTGCCCGAGGTTTTCTTCGATGACAATCACAGCGGCAAACCCGTTGGCATAGATCTTCATATCGGACGGCGGCCGGTCTTTGCCGTCGGCAATTCCGATGGCGATCAGCAAATGCTGGAATACACCACTCTCGGCGAGCGCCCGGCCTTTGCGATACTGGTGCATCATACGGACTCTGAGCGGGAGTGGGCCTATGACCGCAATTCGGATGTCGGCCATCTCGACACGGCGCTGAAGGCTGCCAAGCAATATGGCTGGACTGTCATTGACATGAAGTCGGACTGGCGTACGGTCTTTCCCTATCAGCTTGACGGGAAGTAGGAGGAACCGCGTGTTGCGTATTCGAACGGTTCTTGCCGCACTGCTCTTCGGTCCGCTCGGACCGGCTGCCGCGGCGGCTGACAACAATGCCTTTGTCCGCATTGATGGGGGCACGTTCACCATGGGCTCTGACACGCATTACCGCGAAGAGCGCAGCGAACATCAGGTCACCGTCAGCCCGTTTCTGATCAAGGCGACGGAAGTGACAAATGCGGAGTTTGCGGCGTTTGTCGAGGCGACCGGATATGTGACGAGCGCGGAGCGGCCGCTTGACCCTGCGGATCATCCCGGCGTGCCAGAGGATCTTCTGGAGGCCGGGTCCATGGTCTTCGCACAACCGCAGGACGTTCGCAACATCAATGACTTCCGGTCCTGGTGGCGGTACGTGCGCGGTGCGACATGGCGGCAGCCGACCGGCCCGGGCAGCAGTATCGAAGGGCTGGAAGGCCACCCTGTGGTGCAGGTGTCACCGGAGGACGCGGAGGCCTATGCCAAATGGGCCGGTGGGCGCTTGCCGACGGAAGCCGAATGGGAATTTGCTGCCCGGGGCGGTCTGGACGGCGCTGACTATGTCTGGGGCGAGGATTACAACCCGTCCGAGGGCTGGAAGGCGAACACCTGGCAGGGTGTGTTCCCGAGCGTCGATCTGGGTGAGGACGGCCACAAGGGGACCGCGCCGGTCGGGTCCTTTGCACCGAACGGATACGGTCTGTTCGACATGGCAGGCAATGTCTGGGAGCATGTGGGCGACTGGTGGGTGCCGGGGCATCCTGCCCGCCCGGCGGCCGATCCGGACGGCCCGCCGGTCCAGCTTGCTGCCAGTTTTGCCCATGAAGCCGTCGGTCCGATGCGGGTCGTCAAGGGCGGCTCCTGGCTATGTTCACCATCCTATTGCCTGCGCTACCGCCCGTCGGCCCGCCAGCAAGCGGAGCGCAGCATCGGGTCCAATCATATCGGCTTCCGGATCGTGAAGGAGATCGGCAGCTGAACCCGGCCAGTCTTGGTCTTGCAAGCGGGTGTTCACTGGACGCGGCAGGGCGGGCTGGCTGCGCCATGTGGATGATTGAAACCCACAGCCCTTGAGTTCACGCCGGCAGCCGGACTTCGGCTTCCAGTCCGCCTTCCGGACGGTTTTTCAGCGTGATAGTTCCACCGTGGGCATGGATGATCGATCGGGTGATCGCAAGGCCGAGGCCGATGCCGCCGGTTTCTTCGCTGCGGGATTCCTCCAGCCTTACAAAGGGCTCAAACACGTCCTGCAGCCGGTCTTCCGGAATGCCCGGGCCATTGTCCGTGATCCGGATGACCGCGTTTCCCGTTTCCGGGGCCAGTGAGACCTCTGCATCGCCGCCATACCGGATGGCATTTTCGATCAGGTTGCGCAGGGCACGCTTGATCGAGATCGGGCGGCAGGTGATTACGAGCGGATCAGTCGCCGGGAAAGTGACCGTATGCCCGAGATCCGTCTGGTCGCCGGCCAGGCTTTCCAGAAGATCGGCGAGATTGGTTTCCTCCGCATCCTCGCGGGCTGCTTCGTCCCGCGCGAATGCGAGGGTTGCTTCGGTCATTGCGGCCATTTCGTCGAGTGTCTCGATGATTTTTTCGCGGTTCTCGTCGTCCTCGATAAATTCGGCCCGGAGCCGAAGCGACGTTATCGGTGTGCGCAGGTCGTGGCTGATGGCGGCCAGCATGCGGGTGCGGTCCCGGACAAAACGGGTCAACCGCGCCTGCATGTCGTTGAAGGCGAGGGTGACCGCCCGGACTTCGCGCGGACCCGCAACAGTCAGTTCGGGAATGTCCTCGCCCCGCCCCAGGCGGTCGGCGGCACCAGCCAGTTCCCTTAAAGGCCGTGCGATCCGCCGCGCTGCAAACCCGACGATCACAATGATCGCAAGAGCGGTGATGCCAAGTTGAACCATCAGCGGCAAAAGTGGCTGTTCGGGCGGGCGGTAACTTGTCGCAACATTCAGCCAGCGGCCGTCTTCGAGCGGGATCGACATGGTCAGGTCGATTTCCCGGCGCATGGCCTTGCGCCAGTTTTCCCTGTGGCCCTTGCGGTCGGGAGCGCGTGTCTCGGGTGTGTTTTCCTGCTCCGGGGATACCTTAGGCGGGCGGTCCCTGGGGGCCTCGCTTTCAATGTTGATGCGGACGTCGCGCGGCGCTTGAAACTGACTGTTGAGATAGCCGCGCAAACGCTGTTCGGCGCGCGACTCTCCTGTTTGCGAGACGATCGGGCCTGGAGCGACCCAGAAATTGGCATAACGGCTGCTGCTGGCGCTGAGCACGCGGTCATGAACGCTATCCGGTGTTTCCTCGATCAGTTCGGCAACGGAGACGGCGCGCGACAGAAGATTGTCCCGGACGACCTGCATCACCGCAACCTTGCGCTCATCGTGAAACACCCAGATGCTTATTACCTGTGCGGCTACGAGCGCGAACAACAGCAGGGCGATCAGCTGCCCCGCGAGGCTCGACGGGATCAAAGTTTTCCAAGACAAGTGTTTCATTCAGGCGCCGTCCGTCACATCTGCAGTGAACATGTAGCCGCCGCCCCAGACCGTCTTGATGAGGCGCGGGTCCTTGGGGTCTTCCTCGATCTTGCGGCGCAGGCGGGAGACCTGATTGTCGATCGACCGGTCGAAGACGGACGGTGCGCGCCCGGTGGTCAGATCGAGCAGCTGGTCGCGGGTCAGGACCATCTTGGGCCGCTTCAAAAAGGCGCACAGCAGCTGAAACTCGCCGCTGGACAGTGGCACGACATCGCCGTCCGGCCCGTGGAGTTCGCGCTTGCCGATATTGAGCATCCAGCCCTCGAAAGAGAGTTTTTCCTGATCGATAGGATCGCGATCCTTGGGAACCTGGCTTGTCCGGCGCAAAACGGCGCGTATCCGAGCGAGCAGTTCGCGCGGGTTGAACGGTTTGGTGACGTAGTCGTCGGCACCGATTTCCAGGCCGATCACCCGGTCGGTTTCATCGGCCATTGCTGTCAGGAGAATGACGGGCAGGGCGCCTGTCTCGACGAGGTGGCGGCAAAGCGACAACCCGTCCTCGCCGGGCATCATGATGTCCAGCACCACCAGATCGATCGAGGCCGCCTTCAATGCTTTCCGGGCGTGGGCAGCACTTTCGGCCGTGGTTGCCCGGAGGCCGTTCTTGATCAGATAGCGCGCGAGGGTTTCGCGAATGTCTCGATGGTCATCGACGACCAGAATGTGCGGGCTCGGATCGCTCACCGCTTTTCTCCGATTGCTGAATTGGCTTACCTCCATACAAATTGGAGGACGTGCTGTCTGCTCCTAGCCTTAAAAACACTGGTTTTTCCGGTGAAGTTGTAACGGCTTGTAACAGGAGCGGCCAGCGCGACAGCTGGCGACACTTGAGCCGGTTTCGACACGTAATTTTGCGACAAGTGCCACCTACCTTCTGGTCATCGCAGAGACAAGCTGCATGACCAACCCAAGGAGTTAATTGGGATGACACGAGTAAAGAAGATCGCTGCCGCAGCCATGGCTGCACTGATTGCCGGGACCGCCTTGTCGTCGTCCCTGGTAAGTGCGCAGGCACAGACACCGGCCGATGGTCCGCAGACCCAGCAGATGGCGCACAAGGGCCCGGGCAAGGACCGGGACGGCCGCCGCGGCGGACCGGAGCGGATGCAGCGGCTTTTTGAACGCTTTGACATCAACAACGAAGGCGGCTTTTCCCAAAAGGACGTCGACACGGTCATCGCACAGGACTTTGCCAAGGCTGACACCACCGGCTCCGGCACACTGACTCTGGACGAGTTCAAGGCCTTCTTCAAGGGCCAGAGCAAGGACCGCCAGGTGCGCGCGTTTCAGCGGATGGACCGCAATGGTGACGGGACAGTGACAAAGGAAGACTTTGTCGAGATCACCGATCAGATGTTCAATCGCATGGACCGCAATGGTGACGGAGAACTGACACGTGTCGGCCGCGGCGGACCGGCGGCACAGGACGGCAATGCCGCGAAGCAGTCGGACGGTCAAAAAGGTGAAAAACGAGGCGAACGCGGCGGGCCGCGGAAGCATGAGGGCCGCGGGCCTGGTCCGCACGGACCACGCGGCGAGATGCGTGCCATGTTCCGCTACCTGGATGCCGACAATAACGGCACCGTGACCCGCGCCGAATTCGAGCAGCAGCGCGACGCGCTCTATGCCCTTGCGGATCCGGACAATACCGGCAGCTTCCAGCTGGAAGGCTTTTCAAACATCTGGATGAAGGTGAACGATCACCGTGTCGTACGCATGTTCCAGCGCCTTGACAAGAACGGCAATCTGGAAATCACGGAGCAGGAATTCGCTGCACCCTATTCCAACATTGTCGAGCGTCTTGATCGAAACCATGACGGGCTGGTGACCAAGGCAGACTTCAAGGGCGGCAAGAAAGGCAAACGTCACGGCCATCGTGAACATCACCGTGGCGGCAAGCCCGGCCAAATGCGGCAGGCTCCAGAAGCTCCGGGCGACCTTCCGCCCCCGCCAGCTCAACAGGGCTGACCTCTCTGGTTTCGGAATGCACTGCCCGCCCATGTGGTGCATTCCGTTGTCTCCGGTCGGGTCCGCTCCCCCACCCGCAACCGGCCGGTGCAAGAAGGGTCGCGTGTCCACGCGGCCCTTTCTGCGATCGACTGATCCGAGATTGGAAATTTGGTATGAGCAGTCGTTGCATCTTGCAGCGCTGGATCTTGAATTCACTCCGTGCCAGATACATCTCTCATTAGCTCTGGCAGCTCTAGTTGCGGGTCAGTACAAGTTGTTACTTTTAGGGCAACTAGATGAACAGATACGCCGGTGCCCAGAAATGGCTTATTCTTTTTGCCACTTCAGCTATCTTCTCCCTTTTTCTGCTGGATGAAACAGTTTTTGGGCCGGCGTTGCCGCATATGCAAGCCGCACTCGGGCCGTCGCCGATTGCAATCCATTGGGTGATTAATTCCTATCTCTTGGCCTTCGCCTGCTTCGCAACTCTTGGAGGTATACTTCGGGAGTTCTATGGATTGAAGGCGGTCTTGTGTGTCAGCGGCGCCGTGTTTCTGACGGGCAGTTTGCTCGGGGGATTGGCGCAGGACGCGTGGCTGGTGGTTCTGGCGCGCGGCTTTCAAGGGATAGGTGGAGGGATATTGTTCCCTGTTTCGATGTTGGTGGTTGCCAGTGCCTTTCCAAAGGATCGCCGCGGGATGGCTCTGGGAACCTTGGCAAGTGCAGGCACGACATTTCTGGCCCTCGGTCCGATCCTCGGGGGCGCATTGACCGAATATGCCAGCTGGCGCTGGATATTCCTGCTCAACGTACCTGTGTTTTTGTTCGGCGCGACCGTCATTTTGGTTCTCGCCAACGATAAGCATGAATTTCCGGCCCAAAAGCATACGGACTACATGGGCTTTGTGCTCTTGTTGTCAGGCCTGTCGTTGCTGGTGTTTGGCCTGATGGAAGCACCCGAACAGGGGTTGGTGCGTTACTTGGCCATTGCAGCGGTCATTGTGGGTGTGACGATCACGGCATTGTTTTTTCGTCATGAAGCCCGTGTCCGGGAGCCATTGATCAATGTTGGTCTGCTTTCAAAGCCGAGTATGCTTGCCGGATGTGCGACCGTGTTTACCGGCCAGTTCTGCAAGCTGACGGTCGCAATCTTTGCAGCCTTTTACTTTCACAAGGTTCTTCACTTCAGCGCATTTTATAGCGGCCTTGCGACCAGCGTTTCTGTTCTCCTGGTTCCGTTCAGTACGGCGATCGGCGGGCGGGTAACCGACATATACGGATCGCGGGCGCCGATTCTAGCCGGGCTGGCCGGGATGGCGGTGACAATGACAGGTGTCGCGGTTTCCACGCACTTCGGGTTGTTGTACACGACGCTGGTTGCCCTCTTCACATTCGGCATCTTCATGCCGCTGTGCTATGTGCCTGCGTTACAACTGGTTTTAACCCAAACTGCGCCCAACCTCCATGGCGAAGTGATGGGGGTGCAAACAGCCGCAAAAGTAATCGGTGGTACTTTCGGGGTGACGGTTGCCAGTTTCTTACTGGCCTTGACCGGTCAATTTGCAGTCGTGTTTTTAGGGGCCGCTGCCCTGTCTCTCGTTGTACTTGGGATTGCGCTTCTTCTGGCGCATGATGCGGAACTGGCGGTATTTAAGTCATAGTTTTTTGACATGGCCGCCATGTAAAAAAAACGCGCTGCGGGCTAATTCGGGTGGCTCAAGGTATTCTCTGGTTCCTGCCTGCCGTACTTTGTAACTGCGGAGCTCTCTCAGCTTCTTAGCAGCCCGTTGAAAAAGGCCGGTGTT
>NZ_SMMF01000618.1:0-2588 GCF_009711355.1 Roseibium sp. RKSG952
AAGGGCCGCCGCCCGCCAATCGTGCTGTCCTATCACCAATGCTGTGCCGAATGTCATGTTTCCTCCGGTTCATGCCGACTACCGACAATCCTCCCGGGAAAGGGGCTGCCCGCATCCACTGGCCTGTCTGGCGCTCAATCATAATGGACTTTCCACTTGCCACTTGGTGTCAAGTTTTACATGATCTTTTCAAGTTTAACTTCAAGAAGTGAAACAATACTAACCCGTCTGATTCTGAGTTCTCTATATTCTGTCTGTCTTGAACTCAAAAAAACAAAATACAAACACAACCATCGCATTTTCAGCGAAAAAATACATCGGCAAGAGGAAAATCTTATCCGTATTTATATGATAAGAAAAAATCACAGCACGCAGATAAATATTTGATTTTTATTGATAAAATTCAATTAATTATTATTAATACTAAATTAATTCAGTTTTCGCAATTTTTATACTTTAATAAAACTTAAGGAGCGTAAGTTTTACTTGGTCATGTCCTGTGCCGCAGCAGGGAGCGTGGGGCGTTATTGAACATAATTGGAGTTTCAAATGGCAATTGAACGTGTACTCAGCGCAGAAGCTGTCGCAATTACCGAAAACACCACAGGAGACATTTTCCAATTTTCCCGCGCCACCCAAATCTCGCAAAATGCAGAAGCCGACTCTGAAGTTGTTTACTCCCTTTCCGGCGAAGACGCCGATCTGTTTACAATCGACGAAAATGGCACCGTCAACCTGGCTGAGGGCTTCGATTTCGAAAACCCGACTGATTATGATACCGACGGCACCTATGATGTCACAATTACCGCGAATTTTGTGAACAAAAGGGGCGTCGAAGTCACAATTACCCAGGATCTGACAGTTTCGGTCGAAGATGACCCGGACGAAGAAACTGCAGTTGTTGCCGAGGACACTGTTTCCGGAGAAGACGCAGAAACTGATGCTGAGGAAACATCGACAAATGACAACCTCGAGCAAGAAGATTTAGCTACTGATACCGTAACAGACCTCAGCGAAGAAGATGAATCTGCAGAAGTTATAGACGATAGCGACCTTGCCGATGCAACCACCGGCGATGAACTCACTGACGACTTAACCGTGGATGAAGAGCCGATTGACAACGAAGGCGAGGACACGCTTTACGGCGATGAAGGGGACGATCTTATAGTCGACGACGCCGACGACGATGACACCGTGGATGAAGAGCTGGTTGACTCCGAAGGCGACGACACGCTTTACGGCGATGAAGGAGACGATCTTATAATCGACGACGTCGACGACGCCGAGGGGAATGATGAGATCGATGACAGCGTCGAGGAAGTTGTAGTCGACGGAAACACCTATACCGGAACCGACGAGGCAGACGAAATTTACACCACCGGGTCGGCGGACACTGTGGAAGCCCTTGGCGGTGATGATTACGTATATGCCGATTTTGGTGATGACTGGGTTTCCGGCGGCGAGGGTAATGACGAATTGGTTGGCGCAGGCGGACAGGACACAATCTACGGCGGCGAGGGCGACGACCTTGTCATCGGCAATGGCTCCAATGACCTGCTCTACGGCGGGCTCGGCGATGACGAAATCAGGGGCGGCGGTGGAATCGACGTGATCGACGGTGGAGCGGGCGATGACACGCTTTCCGGGGGCCGGAATGATGACATATTCGTGCTGTCTACTGGAAACGACATTATCACAGACTTCGATCCGACGGCGGAGACCATCGTCCTGAATGACGCCACATTCACCTTTCTCGATGAAAATGGTGAGACCACTTCCGGGACCGGCATCGACGCGGCGCTGGCAGCAATGACCGACACGGATGACGGCGTGACTTTCAGCTATGTACTGGATGGAGAAGAGAGCAGCCTGACCATCTCCGGTGTGACTGCCGAAGAACTCAGTTCCACCTCATTCCTGACGTCAGAAGACGAAATTGCGTAAAAGCCGGCCAAACATAAGCTGACACTCGAGATTGCATTACCAGCGGGTATGGCCGGTAATGCGCTCTTCTCTTGAAGCCGTATCTTCGATATTAGTAGCTTGCTAGCCCGCCAGATCACATGGTTTCAGCCGAAAGCACAAGCCGGCCATCGGCCAGTTCATAAACGCTCGGGCCTCTGGAGCTGGAGTAGGCTTCCAAAATCTGCCATGTCCGCCCTGAGCATAACTTTGCAGATTCATCGACTTTGCAGCCTATTCAGGGATACGCCGCTCGCATAAGCCGTCATTTCCTGCTCCTCACCGAGCCAGGCACACGCTGCCGCAAAACCGGACTCTGGTATGCACTTCGGCAATCATACGCAGGTTTTTGCGATCCATTTGCGGAAAAAAATCGCTAATATTTACATCACCTGCTCTACACATCCTCTAAATCAATCTGCTTAAGGCAGGTATGATCGGGACCGTCGATCTACATCTCAAACCACGGTCGATCTTATTGATGCACATGTTTGCCCAAGGCGTGCATCCACCGACCATAAACCGATTAGAGGCAGCAGGCAGCCAAAACGACAGAACTGCCGCCCGGGCGCATTTCCCGTATTTGCCGCTTCCATTTTTATGTCCTATCATTTTGCCAAGAACCC
>NZ_SMMF01000058.1:0-230 GCF_009711355.1 Roseibium sp. RKSG952
TTGTCGGCACGCCGGTGGCAGGCCGGCTAAAGGCGGAGCTGGAGGGCGTGTGCGGGCTGTTCGTCAACACGGTTGCGCTCAGGCACCGGGTTGATCCGGAACTCTCGTTCGAAGCCCATCTCAAAGAGGTGAAAGACACGGTTCTGGCCGCCTTTGCCCATGACGGCGTGCCGTTCGAGGCGGTGGTCGAGGCAATCGCCCCCGCCCGCTCCCTGAGCCATGCACCGATC
>NZ_SMMF01000830.1:0-13717 GCF_009711355.1 Roseibium sp. RKSG952
TGGCAGTCAAGTACGTCATGGGCTTTGATCTGTCCGATTTGGGGGGCTGACGATCAGGGTCTCATGGCGGACGCAGGCTTCGATAGTTCTGGCGCGGTCAGATTGTGACGCGTCGCGGCGGCACGTATCGGCGCGAGAGACTTCTTAAATTCATCGATGCTCGGCGGGTCGAGTTCCGGGACGCGGATGGAATCTGCGGCCTTCTTTACGAGAGCGCCGAGCTTGTCGGCAGCCTTCGCGCCCGCCTTCCAGTATGGCCAGCCGTCGCTGTTTTGGTTCACGATGTCTCGCCAATCCGAAAGATACTGGGAATAGGGTGCGTATTCAGGCAGTTCGTGGTTGATCAGGTCGTGAGCGTCGTCGATTTCGTATTCCGCCAGCATGTTTTCTCCTCGTCTTCGAGCCTGCGGACCGATGTCCGCGAAGGCTGTACTCTTTCCCATTTCTTCGAGGGTTAGCCAGATCCTGTCGAACGAGCCGAGCTCCGGGCGCCCCTTCAAGAAGAGATGTTCCGCCATCGGATCGCAGGTTTCAAGAGGAGAGAGGCCCTTCGGTCAAGCGGCCGTCTGGGGCCTGGTGGGGCGAACCCTCAGTGCGGAGGCCGCAGCGTCACTTGAGATTTCGTTCATCATTCTTTCGAACATCTCGTGAGAGTCGGTTCTGTATTCAATGAGCGGATCGCGTTGCGCGTAGCCCCTGAAGCCAACCACGGCACGCAGGTGTTCGAGCGCCGCCAGATGTTCTCGCCACCCCTTGTCGAGGCTCGTCAGGAGGATGGTTTTCTCGACGTGATCGTTGATCTCCGGCGGGAACATCTCGAACAGTTTCCGGCGAATGAGGAGTACGTTTTTGACGACCTTCTTCTTTAGCTCCTTCGGCCCTATCCCATCCTCGCCCGCCCATTGGGCAACGGGAACATCCACGGCGAGATGCGTTCGAAGGGCCAGTGTGAGCCCCTCTGTGTCCCATTGTTCGGGATACGCGTGCTCGGGAACGTGTCGGTTCACGATCGTTTCGCAGGTCTCTGCGATCATGTCATGAAGGATCTCGGAAGTTAGGCGCCCGTCGGTGAGTTCCTTGCGAATCTCGAGCATGGCCTTGCGTTGCCCGTTGACGACGTCGTCGTACTTGATCAGTTCCTTGCGGACATCGAAGTCGGCGGCCTCCATCTTCTTCTGCGCGCGCTCGATGGCTTTGCTGATCCGGGGGTGGGTGATGACATCGCCGTCCTTGATGCCGAGCTTTGAGAGAAGGCGCCTGAGTTTTTCAGAAAAGAATGCGGCGATCGTCTCGTCCTCGAGGGATATAAAAAAGACGGAGCGACCAGGGTCGCCCTGACGACCGGAGCGGCCCCTGAGTTGGTTGTCGATGCGTCTTGACCGGTTACGTTCCATGCCGATAACGAGGAGCCCTCCGGCTTCGTGCACCAATTCGCGTTCGATCTCGACCTCTTTTGCGATCCGGGCTTCAGCGGCACTTTTCTCGTCTCCGGGCTCCATGTTGGCGAGTTCATGCCCGATCCGTTCGTCGGCGTTTCCTCCGAGCTGGATGTCGGTTCCCCTTCCGGCCATGTTTGTGGCGATCGTGATCGCTCCGAAACGGCCAGCCTCGGCGACGATGTGCGCCTCCATCTCGTGATTTACCGCGTTCAAAACCCTGAACCCGCCGCCCGCATCATTCGTGTCGGTGATCCGGCGCAGGCCGGCCGCGCGAAGCGCTTGGGCGATCCTTTCAGACTTCTCTACGCTCGGCGTTCCAAGTAGGACGGGTTGGCCGATCGAATTGGCTTCCAGGACGGTTTCCACGATAGACCTGATCTTGGAATTCTCGCTCAGGTGGATTTCATCGGTCTCGTCGATGCGTTTGCGCGGTCTGTGAGGAGGAACGACGACGACGTCGAGTCCGTAGATGGTGGCGAACTCCTCCCTCTCTGTTTCGGCGGTTCCCGTCATGCCGGATAGTGTTGGATATCGGCGGAAGAGGTTCTGATAGCTGATGGAAGAAAGAGTTTCGTTGTCCGGCAGGATCTCGACGTTCTCCGCCGCCTCGATCGCCTGATGAATACCGTCTCCGAATCGACGGCCGTAAAGCGCCCGTCCGGTATTTTGATCCACGATGACGATCTTGCCGTTAACGACGACGTAGTCCTGGTCCCTGCGGAACAGGGCCTTCGCCTTAAGGGCCTGGGTGATATGGTCGACGAGGGGCGCGTTCGAGACGAGAAAGAGGTTGTCGCCTTCCTTAAGTCGTCCTGTCCCTCTCAGGATCGCCTCGACGCGGTCGATACCCGCGTCCGTCAGCATGACGTATCGTTCCTTCAGGTTGACAGAGTAGTGCTCGTTCATCTCCAGGCGTGAGACGACATCGTTCGCGATCAGGCAAAGGTCGGGGCGCGCGGCGGCTTCGCCGCTGATAACGAGGGGCGTACGTGCTTCGTCGATCAGGATCGAGTCGACCTCGTCGACGATGGCGAAGAACGGTTCTCTTTGAGCCCTCTGGGTCGCGTCGAAACGCAGATTGTCGCGGAGAAAGTCGAACCCCGCCTCCGAATTAGTGATGTAGGTCACGTCGCACAGATAGGCATCGCGGCGATCGGCGTCTTCCATATCGGAGACGATTATGCCGATGGAAAGTCCCAGAGCGTTGTAGAGGGGAGCCATGAGTTCAGCGTCGCGGCGTACGAGATAGTCGTTGACCGTGACGACATGAACGCCCTTTCCGGCCATTGCGTGCGCGGCGGCGGGGAAGACAGCAGACAGGGTCTTGCCCTCGCCCGTCCCCATCTCGGCGACGGTTCCGTGCGTCATCGCGAGGCCCGCGAGGATCTGAACGTCGTGGGGGGACTTTTGAAGCGTGCGCTCGGAAAGGATGCAGACGGCGGCAAAGAGGTCGAGCAGGTCGTCGCCAGCCGCGGGGATGGATTTCGAGCGGATGCGCGTCACCAGGTTTCTCAGGTCGTCTTCGCTCGAGTTCTTCATGATGTCGCGGCGACATCTTATCTCGTCGACTTGGCGGTTGGCTGAACCGGCTTTCCCGCGAATGGTGCGAAACGGATTGAATGACGGCATGGGAATGGGACTCCGAGGGGGCGTTTGATTTGATGGTAGACATTGATTTTTGATATCCCAAGTACTGAATCTATTTTTAGTATTCTGAATCCTTTATTGATCGCTGCTCAATCCATCACTGATTCCGCGGAAGTCGCCAGAACATAACAAGAACAAAAGAAAAATGCGGATTCGTCAACTTTTTTTGGAACGAATCCATGTCGCCCTACGTATATCGAGTACAGCGCCGATGATGAAGGGTTCGATTTCTTTAAACCCGAGCGCGAACCAACGAAAAAAGGAGTGAGAGCTATGAAGGCGAGTTTCTCAAACGCGGCTGTACGTCAATACGGCAATACTGCGGCTGAATTCTCCAAGGAGATCGTGGTGGCCTATCTGAGCAATTCGAACAACACCGCTACCACAGACGAGGTCCTGAGCATGTTTGCGGGCATTCAGAACTCGATCACAGCGATGCTCGAGAACGCTTCGGCGACGGGCGTTTCCGAAACGTCGGTCGAAGGTCCCGGCATTCCGGAAACGGTCGTTCCGGCGGCGAAGCCGGCTGTCTCCGAGCTGAACGGTGATGAAGTTCGTGTCGCCAACGAGACCGCGGCCTCCACGCGTGTCGGTATCCATGCCAAGTTCCCGGACATCGACATCGAGCCGGTGATCGACATCGAGGACAGCATTCGCGGTGACAAGCTGGTCTGCCTGATTGACGGGGTGGCGAAAAAGATGCTGAAGCGGCATCTGCGCTCCAAGTACGGCATGGAATACCACGAGTACCGGGAATTCTTCGGTCTCGAGGATGATTACCCGTCCGTCGCCCCTGGGTACTCAGATCTAAAGTCCCGGGCAGCGAAGAACCAGGGTTTCGGCCTGACTGTAACCAAGATGCCTCGGGTCGAACGCGGATTGGCTGCCCGTAAGAAAGGGGCGACCGCAAGCGCCAACAACAAGACGCGCGCCATGCAGAAGGCCTTGGTGGCCGTTTGAGATTTCCTGGATCCCGGGATCTCAAAGTACCTCGTCGCGGCCGGATGCGGACGTGCCGGGCGACGCGAGAAAACCCGGTTTCGGCCGGGTTTTTTTGGCGGACATCTCGTTGGTCTCCTTAATCCAGAATGATGTGCGGTACGAAGCGAGAGAGATCCTTCGTGACCTTGCTCTTGTCTTCGCGAATACCGATACCAGCTGCCTCGTCGCCGACGATCCAGGAGCCGATCACGGTGTAGTCCTCGCCGAACTTCGGGAGTTCGCGGTATTCCTGAAGGATGAATCCCTCATCGCCGTAATCGCCTTCGGTAATGGTGTCGTCGCCGTCCTTCCTAATGATGTCGACGTTCGCCCCTTCCCGGCTGAAATACGGCTTGCGGACGTAGATGTCCGGCAGGCTGGCTGGGTCGACGGCTTCCTCGAAGTGGCTTTCAAGAAGGTTCGGATGTCCCGGGAAGAGTGCCCATAGGAGCGCCAGCATGCCCTTGTTTGAGAGGACTGATTTCCAGGCGGGTTCGATGAAGTTGGTCCCGGACTTCCGCATGACCGGGCCGAATTCTTCGCGGAACATGTCCTCGTAGGGGTAGAGCTTGAAGAGGTTGTCGATCACGTAGTCTTCGTTATCGGCGAATCGGCCCTGCGCATCCACGCCGATATCCTCGATGAAGACGAACTCGGTCAGAATGTCGGCCTGCTTCGCGCAGTCGGCGAGGTAGTCGACGGTCGCGCGGTCCTCATTCGTATCCTTACAGCATGAGAAATGAAGGCGGCAGCCCGGCTCGAAAATCTCGCCGAAGCGCTTGATCAGCTTCTCTTGAATGGAGTTGAATTGGTCGGCGTGCGCCGGAATGATGCCGTTTTGCACCTGCTGTTCGAACCAGATCCACTGGAAGTATCCGGCCTCGTAAACGGAAGTCGGCGTGTCGGCGTTGAATTCGAGCATCTTCGACGGGGCGTTGCCGTCGTATGAGAGGTCGAACCTTCCGTAGAGCGAGAGGTCCTTGTTCTTCCATGAGCTGCGGATCCAGTCCCACTGCTCCTCCGGAATCTTGAGTTGCTCCATCCACTGTTGGTCATCGACGGCGACGTCGACGGCCGCTGTGCACAACGCGAAAAGTTCGGTCGTGACATCCTCGATGTCTTTCTCGATCTGATCAAGAGTGAAGACGTAGGCGGAGGTTTCGTCCCAGTAGGGTTCGCCGTGCATGGTGTGGAAGACGAAGCCGAGTTCCTCGGCCATGTCGCGCCAGCCTGGACGCTCGGGGATGATGATGCGTTTCATGTTTCGTATCCGTTTGTTGTTTTCGGTCTCGCGCCGTTAGTCGCGCTTGAAGAGGCCCTTGAGGACGCCGATCAGGGATCCGAAGATGGATTTGTTGAATACGAGGGAGGCGACGAACAGCCAGAAGACCCACGCGCTCGCCCACCAGACATAGGTCATCGGATTGAACCAGTGAGTGAAGAGCGGATTGAAGGAGATGCGTCCCGTCAACGGGGCAGCAAGGAAGTAAGCGGTCGCGACGGCGATCCAGATGAAGGTTGAATTCTTCATGGCGTTTCGTGTCCTGTCTTAATCGAACTTGTTGCGACAGATTTGGATGATATGCAGCGGTCATTCCCTTCGGCTTGACGAGGGACCGTCGGCATGACTGCCGACGGTCGTTTTTATCCGGGCGTTTCGCCGCCCGCAGCTCCTACAAGGAAGCCAGGATGTCGGCTGCCGACTTGGATTTACCGGTCGTATACTTGGCCAGCTTGTCCTCGAGGTCCGCGCCACTCGACGCGCGCTCCTCTTCAGCCGCGGCGTCCAGTAGTGCCTGTTGGTCGGCCTGACGCTGTTCCAGGCGGTCGAGGCTGTCCATGGCTCCGGCCAGCGCTCCATTGGAGGCGAGTGTGTTGGTGGAGGCCGCCTTCTGTGCCTTGATCACAGCTTCCTCGGCCTTCGCGCTTTCGACACGACGCTTCAGCGTTTCGATGTTGTTCTGCGCCTGGCGAACTTGCCCTTCGCAGCGGTCGGCGCTCTTGGCGTAGGAATCGGCCTGAGCCTGAGCTTCGTTCTTGTTCTGCTCGATCTTCTGAGCGCGCTCGACGAATGCGTCCAGGTCGTCTGTGTTGCCCGCTTCATTGGCTGCCTTGGCGCCGACTATCAGCTTGTCGTACTCAGCCTGGAGGTCCGCGACTTCGCGTTCCTTGCGGATCTTGCGGGCCACCAACTTGGACTTCTCGGCCTTCGCGGTGTTCAGGGCTTCGGTGGAGTCGCGGATCTGCTGGTCCAGGATGGTCATCAGATTGGCATCGACGATCTTCTCGCCGGCTTCATTGGCATGGCCTTTGATTGCTGTCACGATATTGCTGAAAATGCCCATTTGAGGCTCCTTTTTTCTTGGATGGGTTAGGCGGCTAGTTGTTTCGACGGATGCAAGTCCTTGGCCATCTCGATCGCATTGTTGGCGATCGTACGGAATTCGGTGATGACCGAGGCCAGGACGGAGCGGGAGGACATCGAACCGAACAGCTCGTAGTATTCGCGGCCGTTGATTTCCTTGATGCCCAGCGCGCAGAGCGGCAGAAGCTCCTTGTGGTTGCGAAGCATGGTCGCTTCGAAACCTTCCGGGTTCTCCTGTTCGTCGCGCGCCCACAACAGGGTGGAGGTGACGATCTGCTCGCCGGTAATGCCGACGTAGAGCTTCAGGTCACCTGCGGCTTCGACGGTGACTTCGAGGGCGCTTTCGCCGAGGGCTTCGCAGGTGAATTCTCCCGGCAGAAGATCCTCGCAGGACTCGATCGCGGTCTTCAGGGTTTGTGCGGCCCATGGTGTGGAAACCGTGGTCATTTCGGCAATCTCCGTTTTTTTGAGAGGGTCGTCCGAGCGCGGAATGGCCGCGGCCGGACTAGCGGTTATGACCGATCCTTTGCGGATTCGGTCGGCGACGAATTGCACGAGAGGCTCGTCCTTGGGAGCGACCCATACCTCGACGCGCTTCAACCCGAGGGACTTCAGACGCTTCCTGCGTCTTCCGGACCTCTCCCCCTGCGACAGCGGGGCTTTCTTCGATGAAGGATTCGGCTCCTTGGCCATTCCGTTCCTCAAGGAATTGGGTTACTGGTAACCGGATTTAGACATCCGGCAAAATTGATATGACATCCATCAGTAGGGATTTCAAGTGTGACCGGCCACATTTATTTTGCGTGACCGGAACGCTTGCGAAGGATTCGATCCTAGTTTATCGATGACTAACACCAAATTTTAAGGATTCGAAGAAATTGGTTGACAGATCCGCTTGGGGCGTCGATTTATAGCTTGAAGAATTCATCCGGAGGAAGTCGTGCCTATACTGACCTTTTTCGTGCACCGGATATATTGCGCGTTCTCGGAACTACGCCCTTGGGTGGTGGTTCTGATGCTTTTCGCATACCTGATCATCTCTTGGTGCCTTTTTTGGCTGGCCGGGGAGACGGAGCTGACGACGGACCCCTTTGTCTTCCTTTATTTCTCGGCGACGGTGGCATCGACTGTCGGCTTCGGTGATCTATCCCCGGTCACGAGCGCCGGTCGCCTGATCGCTGTCCTCTGGTTCTTTCCGGCCAGCCTCATGCTCTACACGATGTTCCTCGGAAAACTCATCGCCTTCTTCTCTGAAAGGATTCGCCGCATCATGAACGGACACGGCAATTACGAAAAGATCGACGGTGCGACCGTCATCGTCGGCTATCATCCCGACCGGACCCCGAAGATGGTCGAGGAACTCGTCGCGGGCGGCAACGGGGACGAAAACATCATCCTCGTCTCCAGGAAGGAGGTCGTGGACGTGCCGAAAGGCGTTCGTTATGTGCGTGCCGAGAGGCTCGACAGCCTCGATGCCCTGCGACGCGCCGGAGTCAAGGCGGCAAGGAAGGTTATTCTCTACGCGGACAGTGACAGCGAGACGTTCAACGCATGCTGGGCGCTGCGCGAGTTGAACGAAACGGTGCATGCGGCCGCCTATTTCCAGGATGCCGCAACGGCGAAACGCGCCGCAAAGCACGCGAACGTGGAAACGGTCGTATCGAATTCTGGCGACATGCTCGTGCGGGCCGCACAGGATCCGGGCGCGAGCGCGATCCTTATGACGCTCGGCTCGGCATCGTTTGAATCAACGGTGTTCTCGCAGGAGGTAATCAATTCGACGGTCGCTGTCGAGGATCAGCTCGAAGGGGTTCTGCGCGCGCGTGACGCCACCCTTCTGGCCTACAAGAAGCCGGACATGGGGTGTCCGAAATTCCGCCCCTTCCCGGCCTGCTTCTCGAAGGGAACGACCTTCTACTACATCGCGAAAAGCCGAATTCCGGAGGATGTCTGGGCGCAGTTACGTTTCGAGCAGCCAGCACCGGAACTCGAACGACGAAGGCGGGCTTCGTGAGCGGGGTCCGGCTGAACTTATTCGCCGCCATGGGTCGCACCGCTCTGCGCCCGGGTGCACACTTCAATGCAACATCAAATCAGGGAGAGAGCGTAAATGTTTGATTGGCTCACCGGAAAGAAGAAGAACAAGGAAGCTGAGAAGCCGAAGCTTCCGATCATCTACGACTACACCATCGGACGGGACCTCGCCATCGAGCCGACCTACCTGAAGCTGTTGCCGCAGGAGGGGTTCTTCGAGGTGGACCGGGACCACTTCATGATTTCCGCTCAAGGGAAGATTGATTTCGGCGAGCAAACCTTCTGTCATCGCTTCTACGATGATCAGGACACCGTGCTCTTCCAAATTCTGGGGTCGGAGGACGGCGATCGCATTTACGAGATGAAGCTCTGGTCCTACTTCAAGGTCGAGAACCCGAACGACGCACGTTGGGAGGAATTGAAGGTTCTGATGAAGGGTGAAACCTTCGTTCTCCACGGCGACGAGGGCAAGGCCGTCTTTGTTCGAGAATGGTTCGCGGATGACGTTGGTCCGGCCGGCCCTGTGACCTACTGGGAAACGGTCTACGACGAGGTGGACGGCAAGGGTCGCGAGATCTTCCAGACCGCAATGCTGTTCTCCCGCGAGCTACCCGGCGGATCCTTCGAGTACCTTCTGGTCAATCTCGAGGAGCCGACCGATGGCGACCGCACCGCTACCTTCATGATCGGCGTGCCGATCACCCGGAGCGAGTTGAATGTCTAGTCGGGATTTGTCGTGTTTCTTTTGCGACATCGCGGCGGGTGCTGGGTCTGCCGGCGATGTTCGGTGGCTTCCTGTCTTTCTGACCCGGTGAAAAGTTTCGCGCGGTCGTCGTTAGGGGTGGCGTCCGCGTGATCGAAACCGCGAACTCCCGGTTCGCATCGTCCCCTGAACGAACGCGCCAAAACAAAGGAAAATGTTCATGTTTGACATCGCGTCCTCTCTCGCCGGCTTCCCGGCCTTCGCTCTCTACTTCGCTGTTTCCGTCGCCGCCGTCCTGATCTTCATGAAGATCTACACTGGCATCACGCCGCATGACGAAGTGGCTCTGATCAAGGAAAACAATCCGGTCGCCGCGATCACCTACATCGGTACCCTTGTGGGATTCGCACTGCCGCTCGCCAGCGCCTTGGAGAATTCGGTCGGCATCTTTGACTTCCTCGTCTGGGCCGTTGTCGCCGCGATCGCTCAGATTGTCACCTTCCTGGGTTTCCGCGCCTTCTATCCGAAGGTCTCCGTGCGCATCAAGAACGGTGAATACGCGGTCGGCGTGAAGCTTGCGGGTGTCTCCCTCGTCGTCGGCATCCTGAACGCTGCGTCGATGACCTATTGATCCGCACGAACAACGAACCAAGGAGAATTCCATGAAACGATCCCGTTCGATGAAGCTCGTTCTAATGGCGACGACCGCGTTGCTCGTAGCGGGCTGCAATTCCGAGGAATCCGTTGAGGTCACGGGCTTTAACGATCTCGAGCAGTGCATCGCCTCCGGTGACTTCACCGAGGCCGAGTGCAAGGAATCCTACGCGGCAGCCAAGGAGTATCATGAGAAATCCGCGCCTCGATACGACTCCTTCAAGTTGTGCGAGGAGCAGCACGGCATCGGCTCGTGCGGCCGTTCCGAGAGCGGCGGCGACTTCTTCACACCGTTCCTGATGGGCTACGTGGTCTCGAACATGTTCAGCGGCACGACCCATATGCACGATTCCCGTGATTGGGAAAGTCGCGTGCGCCCGGTATACCGGACGAAGGCGGGCGGTCTGGCGACCTCCAGCGGCTATTCGCTGAGCCGCAATAAGGACGGCCAGCTGGAAATGCCGAAGTCCTCCGTCACTTCGAAGCCGAAGGCGGCGAAGGTTCAGACGCGCACCTCGGTGGTGTCCCGCGGCGGCTTCGGCGGACGTTCTTACGGCGGCTCGCGCGGCGGTTGAGGTTTCGGGGTGGCGCCCGAGCGCCGCTCCTTTGTTATCGTTGGAAGGACTGGATTTCATGTTGGAAGAAGAGAAGGACATCTGGAAGACGGTCTACGTCGCGTTCGTTCGAGAGAGAGCCGGCATCAATGCGAACGTGGAGCTCTCCTTGGGGGAGCCGCGTGTGGACCTTGAGGCGCTTGATAAGGCCTCCAGGGAGGCGGCGACGAACGCGGTTCGGAGTTATCGTCGGTCTATGGAAGAATTGAAATTAACCCTCCCATCGGAGTCGGCATGAGCGATCTTGACGTCATCAATCATCACGGGGCCGTCGTCGACCTGCGGACGCGCAAGATGTGGCGATGGCTCGACCCCTTGGGTCTCGGCCATCGTGAACGATACGATTTCGAGTACGAGATCGCCTTCGCCGTCCAGACGTACAGCCGAGCCTGCGTCGAGGTGGGCGGCAACGAATTAAAGGAAGTCGGGGAGATCTACGACCTTTATGGTCTCGGGACATCCGCAGACGGCGTTCTGGAGGACTACGTCAAGGGTCTTCGCCGGGATTTCGGCGAGGCTCCGGTCGACATCCTGATCAAGACGCGTGTCGAAAGGGAAGCGTGTCTGTTCAGCGACGAACGGCCGTTTTACAGTGGAAGCGTCAGTATCGTACATATTCCGCGTTCCTGGGTGTTCGTGGAGGAGGATTTTGGCGACTTCGAGCTCGAACGAACGGAATTCACGGTCTGGAAGAACGGCGAGGCGACCGCCGACGTGGAGGTTCTCAGGAATTTCCTTAAGAAATGCGCCGAGGGTGACGTGTTTGGCACACGGAGAAATGGCGAACTTCGTCACGCCGGTCCGGATGATATTTTGGGCTGGTAAATCGAGATGGAATTGAATTCTTGAGGTGCTTGCCGATCGCGCTTGACCGCGCCTTTGAGTTGGGAAGAGCGCCCTTCCGGATTTCGTTCTTAGGCCATGGAGCGACCTTGTCTTAAATGTGTGTTGGAAACCCCGTCCTTCAGGGCGAGGAAGATGTTAACGACTGGAAGTGGGAATTCGCTCATGGAACTGAAGAAAGGAGCCGCTGTCGTCGATCTCCTGAAGTCGGGCATCGTAGCGGATTTTAGGTCTCCCGATCAGATCGGGGAAGACGAACTCAAGGTGTGGCTGCTAGTTCGAAGGGATCTGGAGCTGTCGGCGGGGAAATTGGCGGGACAGTCGGGACACGCCTTCTTCGCGCTCGGAATGCAGGCCGTGACCTCCGGATCCTTGGGTGCTCTCGAACGCTATCTGAACACGGGCCAGGCGAAAATTGTCGTCGGCGTGAAGTCCGTCGACCAGTTGAACGCATGCGTCGCCCTCGCCGAGGAGCGCGGGATTCCGGCCGTCCGGGTCGTCGATGCCGGAAGGACGGAATTGAACCCGGGAACGTTGACCGTTGCGGCAATCGGCCCCTGTCGCCGGTCGGAGCTTCCGGGGAAGATAAGACGTCTCAAAATTTACCAGAACGTGGAGCGAACCGCAGATGAATGACAACCTTCCTGCGATTAACGAGGGTTTCCGGGCGCGCGACGTGTTCGCACTGGCATGGCGGGATTTGGAGGGCGAGTTCGGCTCGGCTCTCTGGTTCGTGGTGAAGCCGTTTGCGTTCCTCGTCGTTTTCTGTCTCGTGGCCTACTCCATGATGGCCTACGCCATTGGAACGCTGTCGTTTTTCCTGGCGTTGGTCGTGCTCGTGCTGGGCATGGTCGCCTCGACACTCGAAATGAAGAAAAAGATCCTGGGAATTCCTCGGGAGCGCTCCCTTTTGGCGAGCGTTACGACGTTCGAGTTCTGGATCTATACCTTCGTCGCGATGGGCGCGACGATGACCTATTTTGCCGCTGGGGCCGCTCCGATCTCCGTCATTACATCTCTCGCAGGCGTGGCGTTCCAGAGCTTCAGCGATGCGGTCGTGACAACGGATGCGTCGACGGTTGCTGGTGAGGGGGTTCGCGGGGGGTTCGCGGACCACGCCGCGCTCGAGACCTTCGCCATGGGTCTCGCCGTCATCGTCTTCGCGATGTTCTTGGGTGTAATCGCGGGGTTTGTGGCGTGGGCTCGTCTTGGACTCATCACAACCTTCGTCGTGGATGGCCGGGTTCCATCCTACAAGGCGACCTGGAAGATGCTCTCGGGACATACGTGGGTGGTTTTCAGGGTCTTGGTTCTCTGCAACCTGCTGCCGTTCCTGGTCACAGCCGTCTTAAGGACTCTGGCGACGTTCACGGATATAGGAGTCCTCGGGAAGGTGGGCATCGGGCTGGTGATCGTTCTTGTTTTCGTCGCTCAATCCATTCTGTCATCGGCCGCAGTGGCAAGAATTTATCTTATCGTTAAGGATTCGAGGAATTCGTTGTTGCCCGCGAAGAGGGGTGCGTATATGTCGAAATACGGACCCTTAACATCTTTCCGGCCCTAAAGGACGGGGCTGCAGGGCAAATTTCAGGTGAAGACAGCGCGGCGCTGAGATGTCCCTCCTACGCGAGAGGTTTCCGGAACCCGGTCCCGACCAGTGTCACATCACGGCCCCGGGCCTCGGGGCCGCCGGGGATAAGGTCCGTGACTTTCCGTTCGATTGCGACCGTCTTTGGGATGCCTATTGCAAGGCTTCAGGTAAGGTCGCGTTTCCCGGCGATTGTTAGATCGAAATTCAGCAATGGATCGAGAAAAACGAGAGTCAAGAAATCGGTAACGACAAGCTGTTTTTTCTGACCCCTCCGGGAGATGGCGTATCAACGACTAGGTGCCATCGGACTCGGTAAAGCGAAAGCGACAGAACAGGGCGGGCCTTCCCGTATGCGCCAGACCTCGCCGCAAAGGTCGTGTTCTGAAACCTGCGAGCTAGTCAGCATCGTTCTGACTTCTTTTCTGCAACTTCCTCCTCATTTTTGGGTGAATCTCTATCCGCCCTCGAGGACATCCGCACTCGCAACTCGGAAAATCAGGAAATTCAACTCAAGCAAACAATTTGGACCTTCAAAATAAAATCGGGGTTTTATTTTCGGATGTAAGGTATAGAAGTTGCAATGAGGATTAGTGCACCAACTCCACACGATGCAAAACTTCCAAAATATACATCTATTACTTGCAACAAAACAATGATTAAAGCGACAATAGCAACTGATTTAAAAACATTTACATAATTTAGTTCATTGAACATAACATTATTTATACTAGAAACACTACCATTCGTCAATAACTTCAGCAAAAAATAAGCTAAAAAATTCGTACCTATCCACTAAACAAAGGTTCTTTAAGAATGCCTTGTTTCTTTCGGTTTGACAGTGTCTTT
>NZ_SMMF01000905.1:0-46817 GCF_009711355.1 Roseibium sp. RKSG952
GGTCGACCGCATCAAGGACCTGATCCTGTGCTCCGGCTACAATGTCTATCCGCGGGTGATCGAAGAGGCGATCTATCAGCACGAGGCCGTTGCCGAAACGATCGTGATTGCCGTGCCCGACGATTACCGTGGCCAGGCGCCGAAGGCCTTCATGAAGCTGAAAGAAGGCTACAGCCTGACCGGCGACGAACTGAAGAAGTTCCTGAAGGACCATTTGTCGCCGATCGAAATGCCGCGCGACTTCGAGTTCCGGGATGAGCTTCCGAAGACGATGGTCGGCAAGCTGTCCAAGAAGGAGCTGGTGGAAGAGGAAGCGGCAAAACGCGCCGCGATCTCGGCCGAAAGCGCTTGAAGTCTGGTTGGAGTATTTAGAATTTCGGCGGTGGGCAAATCTTTAAAGCCCGCCGCTACTTTTTGCCGAGCTTTAGAGCGTATAGGGAGGCTCCGCAGATTAGTGCTGCGCCAAGAAGAGTGGAGATTCCAATGATTTCTCCGAATATTAGATATCCAAATGCTGCCGCATAGATAAGACGGGTATAGTCAAAGGGGGCAACAACGCTTGCCTCTCCGAGATGGAAGCCTTTGATATTGCATGTTTGTGCAGCCCAAGACACGATCCCGATGCTGATAAGAAGAGCCCACTCACGCAAAGTTGGCGGCTGCCAAGTCAAGAGTGCTGGTATTGCTACAATGAGCCCGACAGGTGCTGACTGGAAAACGAGAGTGGTTGCAGGATGATCGGTTTTTGAAACGATTCTGACCAATATCAGTCCTAAACTGACCGATGCTGCACTGGCGATAGCCAATAAATCATACGGATTCGTTAGCGTGTCTTCGTCCGGCTTTACAATCAAAAGCACACCAAGGAAGCCAATGGATATCGCGGTCCAGCGCCGAAAACCGGCTGCCTCACCCAAAATGATGACCCCAAAAATTGTTGTGAAAAAAGCTTTCGTAAATTGCAATGTCGTAGCATCTGGCAGCGGCAGCTTCATGTAGGCGAGAAAGCTGGCTGTCAACGTAATCAAGGCGAGGATAACTCTTAGTGCCTGTAGACCGGGCCGGCGGGTTTGAAGCGATTCGGGCAAGCCTCTGATAATCTTTGGACTCGATACGGCGACCATAACAATTTGTCGAATGAAGAGAATTTGAAAAACACTGAATTTATCGCCTGCAATCTTGACGAGTGCATACATGACGGAAAGCCAAAAGGCAGCCTGAACAATCCATATGATGCCTTTCAGGTTTTCAACCGGCCTTTTGGATTTTGATTTAGTATCTTGATGAGGAATTATAAAATTCCTTAAAATTTGGGTTTTTTATTGTGCAGTTTAAATGAATTTATCAGTTAATTTTTTTATTTATTGCAATTATTTCTATATAGGTAGCGTAATGAATTTTATCATGAATGGTCAATTGTTATTTTTACTAAAGTGGTGGTTCCGGGCGCATGAACTGCGTGCAAATAATGACAATTAAGTCTGGATTTCAGACGCCCTGATTATTGTCTTCGGCGTTCCGCGCCAGCTCACGCCCGCGGATAGCCTCGCGCCGGACCGTGTAAAGCGCTGCCAGAATGATGATGCCGGCTCCCAGCAGCGTTACGCCACTTGGCCAGTGACCGAACAGGCCAATTCCGAAGATCGTCGCATAAAGCAGGCGTGTGTAGTCGAGCGATGCAATCGCACTGGCTTCGCCTGACCGGAAAGCTCGGATGTTGGACATTTGCGCGGCCCATGACACGGCTCCGATCAGCGCCAATAGCCCCCATTGCTCCAGCGTCGGCGGTGTCCAGGTGAGGTAGGCCGGAACCGCCATGATGAGCCCGACAAAAATCGCCTGATAGGTGAGGATCGTGATGGGCGGGTCGGTTCTGGTCAGCACCTTCACCGTGATCAGGACGAGGCTGCCCGTGATTGCGCTTCCCAGCGCGAGCAGGGCATAGGGGTTGACGAATCCGGCAGCGTTCGGCTTCAGCATGATCAGGATGCCGAAGAAACCGGCAATGGTTGCCCCCCAACGGTGGCGGCCGACCTGTTCGCCGAGAAGAAATATGGCGAACAGGGTGACGAAAAACGTTTTCGAAAAGCTGAGTGTGGTGGCATCGGCCAGCGGAAGCTCGATGATGGCCGTGAAGCCGCTTAGCATTGTGGTTGTGGCCAGAACCACCCGCGCTGCCTGCAGATCGGGGCGCTTGGTGGCCAGGGATCCGGGCAGACCGGCCAGGATCCTGGGCGCGACGATCAACACCATGATTGCCTGGCGAACGGCGAGGATCTGAAAGACACTCATGCCGCTTCCGGCCAGCTTGATCAGCGCTGCCATCACCGTGAACAGAAAGGCCGCCTGCAGGATCCAGAGCGCGCCAACGGTATTGTCCGGCAGCCTGCTGGTCATCTCGCGCAGGCGGGACACGATCCGGGGATGTCTTGACACCCGCGTTTCCTGTGTCTCTCGCACGCGCTCTGATGCGGACAGTTCTTTATCCTGCAGGGTCATGTGGTCTTGTTTCCAGACAAACCGGTTATGCGGCGGCGGGCTAGGGGCGGCCTGGTCAGCTCCCGGAGATGGAGAGGAGGCAAAAGCGCCCGGGACAGTTTGGCATAATAAGTGAGCCTTACTATTTGCGAGGCAAGGATGAAAGACCTTCCAGCGGCGGATTGGTCGACGGACTGTTTACCGAATGGCGGATTGTTCCCGCGTCCACGCGCCTTAAGCTTCTTGATTGCAGGCATCAGGGAGCGGCAGAGGGACCGGAAAATCATGCAAAAAATCCAGACACAGGGCATCCACCACATCACGTTGTCGGGTGCAGACCGGCAGACCTCCATCGATTTCTGGGAGGGCGTGCTCGGCATGCCCTTCGTGTTCGAACAGCCCAATCTGGACCAGCTCAACGAGAGCCATCTTTACTTTGATCCCGGCGACGGGCGCCTCATCACCATCTTTACCAACGAGGACCGTCTGCCGGATGAAGCGCCGGTTCCGCAGGATGCCGGATGTGTTCACCATCTGGCGCTGTCGGTGTCGCAGGCGACCTTCCGGCAAATTGCGATGCGTCTTGACGAGCGCGGTATCCGCCACAGCGGCCCGAAGGATCGGGGCTTCATGGATTCGATCTATTTCCGTGACCCGCTGGGGTTCCTGATCGAACTGGCGTCCTACCGGTTTAAGCCGCCTGCGGGTGTCCAGATGGGAGAGATCATGTTCGAGGCTCACAGGATCCGCGTGGCGCGCGGCGACTACAACATCGCGGAGGTTCATCTTGCCGATGCGATCGAGGCCCTGACGCATCGGACGCGCCGAAGCCTGTCTGACGACCGGTCGGCCAAAAATCCATACAAGTCAGCGGATTGAACCGCCTCAGGCAGCTGGTGAAGAGTGGTTGCCCCTGTACCATGCGCATGCCATGGTGCGACTAAAGCTCGGCGGGAGGCATTCGGGCCGGTGGGACAAATTCAGATGGGTGCGGGCAAAAGCCATTCTTCAGCGCGTTCTGTGAGCTTGGTCGGTTGGCGCGAAACCGTGTCTTTGCCGGAACTGGATGTCTCGAACATGAGCGCCAAGATCGACACGGGTGCGCGGACGTCGGCCATTCATGCAGAAGATCAGGAGATCTTTGATCGTGACGGGCTCGCGTGGGTCCGGTTTCGCGTGCCCGCTTCGCGATATCATCGGAACCTTTACGCAGAGGTTCCGATTCTCGACAAACGCAAGATCAAGAACACAAGCGGCCTTGCCGAAAGCCGCATTGTCGTCAGGACCCTATTGGTCATGGGCGGCCATCACTGGCACATAGACCTTTCACTGGCCAACCGGGAAAACATGGGTTTCGACATGATCCTCGGGCGCACCGCCATTCGCGGGCGCAGGATCGCTGTCCATCCCGGCCGCTCGTTTCTGGCAAGCCGGAAACCGGACGAAATCCTTTCGCGGACCGACAGTCTGAAGAGCAAAGACGATCATCCGTGATGTTTCGGACACACGGAGCATAAGGGGAATGGGCAATGAAAATCGCGATGATGGCGCGCAATCCGAACCTTTATTCCCATATTCGGATCAAGGAAGCGGCTGAGGCGCGTGGCCATGAACTTGATATCATCAACACCTTGCGCTGCTACATGAACATCGCCTCGCGCAGGCCAGAAATCTATTACAATGGCGAGAAACTGGTGGGATATGACGCGGTCATTCCGCGGATCGGTGCGTCTGTGACCTATTATGGCCTCGCCGTGCTGCGGCAGTTCGAGATGATGGATGTGTTCCCTTTGAACGAATCCGTTGCCATCGGCCGGTCACGCGACAAGCTGCGTTCCATGCAGCTTCTGGCGCGCGCCGGGATCGGGCTTCCGGTGACCACGTTTGCCCATGACCCGAAGCAGACCGAAGAAGTGCTGAAGACGGCCGGGGGCGCACCTGTGGTGATCAAGTTGCTTGAGGGGACACAAGGCATTGGCGTGGTGCTGGCCGATACGGAAAGGTCCGCGAAATCGGTGATCGAGGCGTTTCGCGGGGCCAATGTGAACATCCTTGTGCAGGAGTTCATCAAGGAAGCGGGCGGCGAGGACATCCGGGCCTTTGTCATTGGCGGGAAGGTGGTCGCCGTCATGCGGCGCAAGGGGGCTGATGGTGATTTCCGGTCGAACCTGCATCGGGGCGGCACATCGGCGCAGGTCAAGATTTCTCCGGAGGAACGGTCGACGGCCTTGCGGGCTGCAAAAACCATGGGGCTGAACGTTTGCGGGGTCGACATGCTGCGTTCCAACCACGGGCCGGTGGTGATGGAGGTCAACTCCTCACCCGGTATTGAAGGGATCGAAAAGGCGACCGGGATCGACGTTGCGGCAAAGATCATCGAGTTTTTGGAAAAGACTGCGGTGATCGGGAAGACGAAAACCAAAGGACGTGGCTGACAGGCGCGCATGAAAAGGACACGAGCCCCCTTCGCGATTGGCGGTCACGACATTCCTGCAGGAACGCGGAAAACGGTCGACCTCCCGGTCAGCGTCTTGTCGGATCACACCCCGGTCAGCATGTCCGTGCAGGTCATCCACGGCGCCAAACCGGGGCCTGTCGTGTTTGTCAGCGCAGCGGTTCACGGCGACGAGGTGATCGGGGTTGAAATCGCACGGCGTGTTCTGAAGGCGCCGCAACTGGATGCCTTGCGTGGCACCTTGATGGTGATCCCGATTGTCAATGCCTTCGGGTTTTTGAACCATTCCCGCTATCTGCCCGACCGCCGTGATTTGAACAGGTCGTTTCCGGGCAGTGTGCGCGGGTCGCTTGCCGGGCGTCTGGCGCATTTGTTCACCGAGGAGATCCTTGCACGGGCCGACTTCGGGATTGACCTGCATTCGGCAGCCATCCACCGGACCAATCTGCCGCAAATCCGGGTGTCCGCGTCAAAGCCGGAAACACTGGTGCTCGCGCGGGCGTTTGGCGCTTTCGTGGTGCTGAGTTCCAAACTCCGGGAAGGATCGATGCGCGAAGCCGCCCGCACCCGTGGCGTCGATGTGCTCGTTTATGAAGCCGGCGAGGGCTTGCGGTTCGATGAAATGTCGATCCGCGCTGGCGTGACTGGAGTCCTGCGCGTCTTGGCAGAACTCAGGATGGTGCCGCGCAAGGGGATCTCCAGACCGCGTGCGCCGTCTTTGCGAACCTCTTCCAGCACCTGGGTGCGCGCGCCTGCCGGTGGATTGCTGAGGCCCTACAAGTCGACCGGTGACGTAGTGGAACCGGACGCCCTGCTGGGTGTCATTTCCGATCCGTTCGGAGAGGTCGAGCATCAGGTTCTGGCCTCGACCGGCGGTCTGATCATCGGGCGAACCAATCTGCCGGTGGTCAATGAAGGCGACGGTCTGTTTCATATCGCCGATATCCGGCAGCGCGAAGACGTGGAAGCCGCCTTTGACAGTTTGTCGTCCCAGCTTGAGGCCGAATCCCTGTTTGACGAGGACGAGATTATTTGAGCGCGCGGTGAACACGGCATTGCCCGGAACTGGCCAGAGGCTTATCTCGGCCCTATGGTGCTGGTAACGCATTTGCAGCCGCGCCCGTCAGGTGCGTGATGAGCCGCTGCTTTCAGGTCAAGAGGCAGGAACGATCATGAACCAGATGGTGACCCCGAAATTCGGGATCGGCGCGCCGGTCCGCCGGAAGGAAGATGCAAGCCTGATCACCGGGCATGGCCGGTATACCGATGACCATCAGCCGGACGGATGCCTGCACGCTTACATGTTGCGCTCCTCCATGGCCCATGCGCGCATTACGGTTGGCGACGTGAATGACGCTCTGGCGCTGCCCGGTGTGCACCTGGTGCTCACGGCCGCAGATATTGCGGATCTGAAACCGATGCCCACGAAGGCCAGGATGCGGCAGGTCGACGGCACGGCGCATGACTGCCCCGTGCAGCCTGTGCTGTGTTCCGATCACGTGCGCTATGTCGGGGATGCCATCGCCTTTATCGTCGCAGACAGCGTTCATATCGCCAAAAGCGCGGCCGAGTTGATCGAGGTCGACTACGACCCTCTGGACGTGGTGACGGGTGTCGAAGAACCTCTTGAAGCCGGGGCGCCGCTGGTTTGGCCCGAGCACGGGACCAACCAGGCTTTCGTGCTTGGCCACGGTGACAAGGAGAAATGCGCGGCTGCTTTCGACACCGCCGACAGGATCGTGTCGATCAAGATCACCAACAACCGGCTTGTGGCCAATTACATGGAACCGCGCGGCTGTGTTGCCGAGTATGACGGCAACGAGGATCGCTACACGTTCACGCTGGGCACCCAGGGCGGGCACGGCATGCGGGATGTGATTTGCAATGACATCCTCGGGATCGATCCGGACCGGATGCGGGTGATCACGCCGGAAGTTGGCGGCGGGTTCGGCACCAAGATCTTTGCCTACCGGGAATATCCGTTGTGCCTTGTTGCCGCCAGGCGTCTCGGTAAACCGGTAAAGTGGACCGGGGAGCGCATGGATCATTTCGTCACCGATGCGCATGGCCGGGATAATGTCACGACCGCCCGGCTGGCCCTTGACGCCACATCTAAAATCGTGGGTCTGGAGATCGAGGTCCTGGCTTCCATGGGCGCTTATCTGCACCAGTTCGGGCCGTTCATTCCCTTTGTCGGGACCTCCATGTCGACAGGTCTGTATGATGTTCCGGCGCTCCATGTGACAGCAACGGGCGTCTACTCAAATCAGGTGCCGACCGATGCCTATCGCGGGGCCGGGCGTCCGGAAGCCGCTTATCTGATCGAGCGCCTGATCGAGCAGGCGGGGATCGAGACCGGTCTTGGGTCGGTCGAAATCCGCAAACGAAACTTCATCGCGAGAGAAGCGCTGCCCTACACCACGCCGACAGGCCGGATGTATGACACCGGGGATTTTGCTGGCCACCTCGATGCTGCCCTTGAAGCGGCCGGCTGGGACGGTTTTGAAGACCGCAAGGCCCAATCTGCGGCCAATGGCAAATACCGGGGCATCGGCATGTGCTGTTACATCGAGGCTTGCGCCTTTGCCGGAAGTGAGGAGGCGACGCTTGAGCTCAATGGCGACGGCACAGTGACGCTCCTGATCGGCACACAGACCAACGGGCAGGGGCATGCGACCGCCTACAGTCAGGTCGTGGCGGAGAAGCTGGGGATTGATCTTGAGCAGATCGAAGTCATCCAGGGCGATACCGGGCAGGTTCGCAAGGGGGGCGGCACCGGCGGGTCGCGCTCCATACCCCTGGGGCTTCCGTCGGTGGAGGGCGCCTCGAAGGCGCTGGTTGCCAGGATCAAGGAGATTGCCGCCGACAAGCTTGAAGTCGGAGCCGAAGATCTGGAACTTCAGGAAGGTCATGTGCGGGTGGTGGGGACCGACCGGCAGGTAACCTTGGCAGAAGTGGCAGCAGCGGCTCCCGAAACCCTGACCGGCCGGGACGAAGTCAAGCAGGACGAGGCGACCTATCCGAACGGCACCCATATCTGCGAACTGGAAGTCGACCCGGAAACCGGGGACGTCGCGCTCTTGAACTATGTCATCGTTGATGATTTCGGGGTGACGGTGAACCCGCTCCTGCTTGAAGGTCAGGTGATTGGAGGAACCGCGCAGGCGATCAGTCAGGCCCTGTGCGAACGAACGGTGTTTGATGCCGATGGGCAGCTTCTGACGGCGTCCTTGCTGGACTACCGGCTGATTCGCGCCGGCGACCTGCCGCATATCGGCTTCCAGACCCGCAATGTGCCCTCGACCACCAATGCGCTGGGCATCAAGGGCGCTGGCGAAGCGGGGACGATCGGAGGCTGCGCATCGGTGATGAATGCGCTGAACATGGCGCTGCGCGAGGGCGCAGGCGTCAAGCAAATCGACATGCCGGCAACCCCCAATCTCGTTTGGGAAGCGATACAGGCCGCACGGGGGTGAACCCGGCGCGGCCTGTGGTCAGGCTCATTCCGCAGGCGCCGGGCGGGGCGCGCCGCCCATGCGCTCATGAGTTCGGATATGCTCCTCGAATGCTCTCAGGCGCTTGTAGACGGACAGAAGCTCGACAATGGTCGGCCAGGCGTTGACGAGATACTGAAAGGAGTTCTCGACGCGCCCGAACGCCCGCACGATCTGCTGCATGACGCCGAGGGTGATCACCGAGCCGACAATGGTCGGGCCAAGCGCGATATAGGGCACCAGAACCGTGGCCTGCAGATAGGAATACCGGGCGACGTCGAAATAAAGATAGTGAAAATAAAGCCGGAAATAGTTCTTGCGCACGTGAGAGAACAGGCCGGTGACCGTCGCCGGTGAGGCGCGCTCCTCGTGATCTTCGCCGTAAACCAGTTCCTTGCGGTAAGCGGCCTCGACTTTCTGGTTGTTGAACTCCAGCCCCGGCAGCTTGATCCCGACAATGGCGAGAAGAACAGTGCCGGAGGCGGCTGACAGGATGGCCACATAGACTAGCGAATGGCTGACCGTCCCGACCCAGGGAAGCTCCGTTACGTTGGTGCTCAATTCCCAAAGCAATGGCAGAAAGGCGATCAGTGTCAGGATCGACCGCATCAGGGACACGCCCAATCCTTCCATGATCCGGGCAAAGCGCATCGTGTCTTCCTGAACGCGCTGGGCCGCCCCCTCGATGTTCCGGACCACATGCCAGTGGGACATGTAGTAGTTGTTCATCGCTGTGCGCCACCGGAAAATGAAATGCTTGATGAAGAAATCAAGAACAACGGCGATGAAGATATAGATGCCCGCAATCCGCAGAAAAGTCAGCATTTCGGCCATGTATTGCGGAAAGGTGATGGACCCGGGTTCGCCGAGGGCCTTTTGCACCGTGTCATAAAATGTGCCGAACCATTCGTTGATCTGGACGTCCAGCTCGACCTGATACCAGCTTGCAATCACGATCAGGATCGACCCGGCCCAGGCCCACATGAACCATTCCCGGTTCCAGAAAAAGGATTTGAACATACCTGCCTCGCAGTCCGCTTATGTGTTCTGGGAATAGATAGGAGGCTAAGCGCGAATTTGTGCGTTTGCGCAAATGAAATTCGCGGAATGCAGTGCGTTGTAAAATGTTACCGAAAGTGTTCGGCTGGCCGGTACTTGACCGGTCTGTATCATTATCCGGTTCTTGCGCAATGCCGGGGGCTGGCCTAGGGTCTCGCGCAGCGCCGGTCGCGGGGCCTATCCGCACATGGTCTCCCGTTGACGCAATTGGCGCGCTGTTCCCGTCTTGCGCGCCTGCTCAAGAACCCAATTATTCGAAACATCTGCCGAGGCGGCCATAGGCCCGACGCTCCGCCTTGCCTGAATTTCCTTGCGTCGGACCGCAGGACAGTTCCCCATGGCGCGGCTTGGCGCTCTTTTTAGATACCCGCCGGCACCTGCCCCCACCGGGCTTGTGCGCAATGCTCCCTTGATCGGCATCACCTTCAAGCTGGGATCGACCCTGGCCTTTGCCTTCATGGTGGCGGCGTTGAAAATCGCGGCCGAATCGCTCCCGGTTGGCCAGATCGTGTTTGCACGCAACTTCTTTGGGATGTTTCCGGTCCTGCTGATGGTTGCCATGCGCGGAGAGCTGCATCTGGCCCTGCAGACCCCGCGGCCGTGGGGCCATGTGGGGCGGGCCGTGGTCGGCGTGACCGCGATGGCGTTTTCCTTCACCGCCTTTGCGCTCCTGCCGCTTCCCGACGCGACCGCCATCGGCTTTGCAGCCCCCCTGATCGTGGTGGTTCTCGCCTGGGCATTTCTCGGCGAAGCCGTCCGGATCTATCGCTGGAGCGCGGTGATAATCGGATTTCTCGGCATCCTGGTGATCCTGTCCCCGCATCTGGGGCAGGGGGATGTCGGGGGGATCGAGGCGATCGGCGCGGTTTGCGGATTTTTCGGCGCTGCCTTTGCAGCCCTTGCGATGATCTTCGTCCGAAAGCTTTGTGAAACGGAACGGACCTCGACCATCGTGACCTGGTTTTCGGGAGCTGCAACCCTGCTGGCCCTGGTGACGATCCCGATCGGCATGGTCTGGCCGTCGCAGGCCTGGACCGTGCCAAACCTGACTCAGGCGCTTTTGCTGGTGTTTGTCGGTCTGTCCGGCGGGATCGGCCAGATCCTGCTGACCCAGGGCTACCGCTACGCCGATGCCTCGACGATTGCCCCGTTCGACTATGTGAACATGATTTGGGCGATCCTGCTCGGCTGGTTCCTGTTCGCCGAGCAGCCGGTCTGGCAGGTGCTCGCCGGGTCGGCGATTGTCGTCGCTTCCGGCATTTTCGTGATTTACCGCGAACACCGGCTTGGCTTCGACCGGACCAAGGACCGCCGGGCCTATACGCCGTCGAAGTCCTGATGGCGCAGGCTTAAAAGGCCTTGAAAGTGATGATGGTCTTGGTGTCCTGAATGCCGGAAACGGGATGCACCTTCTCATTGACGAAATGGCCGATATCCGCGCCGTCTTCGACATAGAACTTGACCAGCAGGTCGTAGTCGCCACTGGTTGAATAGATCTCCGAGGCGATTTCGGCATCGGCAATGGCGTTGGCCACCTGATAGGTTTCGCCCAGCTTGCACTTGATCATCACGAAAAACGGTGTCATCGGCGGCTCCGGTATCTCGGTTTCTTCACCGTCACGACATCGCCGATCCGGAAGGGACAGTCAATCTCGGGATGCGGCCGGCTCGGCTTGCAATGGGTTTTGCCCCCTGTTACCCGTGCCCGGTATCGATGATTTCTGGGAGAACGGAATGACCGCCATTGCGGTGACAATAGCCGGATCCGATTCCGGCGGCGGGGCCGGTATCCAGGCCGACTTGAAGACCTTCTCGGCGCTGGGTGTTTATGGGGCAAGCGTTCTGACCGCGCTGACCGCCCAAAACACTTTGGGTGTGAGCGCGATCCATGATGTGCCGCCCGGTTTCATCACCGAACAAATGGCGGCAGTTTATTCGGACCTCGGCGTCACCGCGACCAAGATCGGCATGTTGTCGCAGCCTGAAACGATCCGCGCGGTTGCAAGCGGACTGGGGGCCTTTTCGACCGGGCCGGTCGTGCTTGATCCGGTGATGGTTGCAGCGTCCGGCGATCCGCTTCTGGCGGAAGAAGCGGTTTCGGTTCTCGTATCCGAATTGATGCCCCTGGCCGACATTGTGACGCCGAACCTTCATGAAGCGGCGCATATCCTTGGAAGCAAACTGGCTGAGTCGGATGCGGCCATGCAGGATCAGGCAAACCGGCTGCTTGCGCTCGGTGCAAAAGCCGTTCTGATGAAGGGCGGACATGCCACGGGCAATGAAGCGCGGGACCTTCTGAAAACACCGGAAAGCGAAATCTGGGTCACCGGTCCGCGCTACGACACGCAAAACACCCACGGCACCGGGTGCACCCTGTCATCTGCCATTGCATCCGGTCTGGCGAAAGGGCTTGAACTGGAAGCCGCCGTCCGCGAGGCCAAGGATTATATCTCCGGCGCGATCGCAGCGTCCGACCGGCTGAAGATCGGTAACGGGCACGGGCCGGTGCACCACTTCTATCGCACCTGGCAGGGCTGACCCGGTTTTGCCGCTTGGCTTGATGGAAAAGCGGCAGGGATCAGCGTTCCAAAGAGCAAAAGCCGGCATCTGGCCAGTCAAGGACACTCGATCCCTTATTACAGACAAGATGACCCGGAATCCATCAATGGCGGAAAGCGCCATTGATGGCTTCCCTGAAATAGCCTTGTTTGCGGCTTCGAAATCCAATGGAAGGCCATTCCCGTGTAAGCAGCATTGCTCCGGGCGGGGGGCTTTGCCGGCGGCAGGGCAGGCGGTGCGCGTTTGGGCTCAGGCCGCCACGGCCTTTTGGCATTGGGCGCCCAGACCTTCGATCCTGAGCACCATCTCGTCGCCGTCCTTCAGGTAGACCGGCGGCTTTGCGCCCATGCCGACACCCGGGGGCGTTCCCGTCGTGATCACGTCTCCGGGTTCGAGCAGCATCAGGTGGGACAGATAGGAAATGATCTTTCCGACCGTGAAGATCATCTTGCCGGAGTGTCCCGTCTGCTGGGGGCGGCCGTTCAGCAATAGCTCCATGGAGAGGTCTTGCGGATCAGGCACCTCGTCACAGGTGACGATTGCGGGTCCAAGAGGGCCGAAAGTGGGGGCACTCTTGCCCTTGCCCCACTGGCCGGTGCCCCTGAGCTGCCAGGTGCGTTCCGACACGTCGTTGCAGATCGTGTAGCCGGCCACATGCGCAAGCGCCTCTTCCTCCGATACCCGGAAAGCGGGCCGGGACATGACCACGGCCAGTTCGATTTCCCAGTCGAGTGTCGTCGAGCCTTCCGGAATGAGAACGTGGTCGTTCGGGCCGCAGATGCAGCTGGGGGCCTTGGAAAACACGATCGGTTCGCCGGGGATATCGAGACCCGCTTCCAGGGCATGGTCCGAATAGTTGAGGCCGATGCCGATAAAATGTCCGGGTGCGCTGATCGGCGGCCCCAGCCGCACCGGCTCTTCAACCAGCGGTAGGGAGGTGGGGTCAAGGGTGGCGAGGCGGTCCAGAACCTCCGGAACGAATGCGGTGCGGTCGAAATCATCCAGATGCTTCGACAGGTCCCGTATGCGGTTGCCGGAATCGAGAAGGCCGGGGTGCTCGTGACCGGCCTCGCCAAATCTCAATAGTCGCATCTAACGTCTCCCGTAAGTCATGAACGCGCTGGTGGTACCGCCTTCTTCTGAAGGGAATGAGCGCGTCACACAGCGTTTCGCATGGCTCATATATGTGTCAGCCAGCCTGTGTTTTGAGATTTTCCGGCGAAAGCGGTGGCCGAATCAATCAGGATTTGCACAGGTATGTGCTTCATTCCGTTTGGGAAACCGTTGCTATTTGGCAACGCCATTAAGGGTTTTTACGATGCCTGTTAATTATATGGGCGCTGCCTAAAAAATAACCAATCGTAACGTGAGGTCATGAGGCCCCTTCATTTTCCGCAGGAAACCGTGAGAAACCTGACCTTTACGGAACCGTCAATGTGTTCCCGGCGTAATTTTGACACATATATTGCGGTGCAGCGTGGGAAGCTGCCTCTTTCTTTCTACTTTTTTCTATTTGCAGTTTGTCCCGCTTATCGGAACATTACGAAAGATTATGGACTTTCCTCCGTGGGAGGAGGACTGGGGAGAAAATGCATGTCGTGGGCGACTAAAAAAACACTTCTTTTCACTTCAACAACACTCGCCGCTTCGGTTGTGGCCACATCGGTTTTTGCAGGTGGCTTCGCGCTGCGCGAGCAGAGCGCGTACTACCAAGGGATGTCCTTCGCGGGCTACGGCACGACCGGCGATTCGATCTCCTCCATGTTCTGGAACCCGGCAACAATCACCGGCGCGGGCCACGGGATCACGCACGAGCAGCATGGAACTCTGGTGATGCCTTATGGTGAGCTGGAAGGGACTAACTCTTTTCCTGCATTCGGACTAGAGGAGTCGTTCCGCACCAACGATTTTGCATCCGATGCATTTTTGCCGGCGGGTTACACAACCTACAAGGCGAGCGATTCCGTTTATTTCGGATTGGCAGTCACCGCGCCGTACGGTCTGTCGACGAAGATCGACGATGATGACTGGACAGGAGCTGGATATAACCAGTCTTCAAAGATTTTCAGCATCAACATCAATCCGCTTGTTGGTTTTAAGGTCAACGAAAAGTTCTCTTTCGCATTCGGTCCGCAAGTACAATATGCTGACATACGACTTCGGAATGCGACAGCTTCTCCATCGATAGCGCCTAGTGCACCCGATGCAGCCCTTGTAGGGAATGGGTGGGGCGTTGGTGTCACGGCAGGTTTGACTTTCAAGCCGATTGATGCTGCCGAGATTGGTATCGGATACCGATCCGCAATATTCACCAATATTGGTGGCAATGTTAAGATCGGAGATTTTTCCGATACAAAAGTTAATACGATAATGCCGACGCCGGATATGATCACGGTGTCTGGTAAATATAGCTTCACCGAAAATATTCGGGTCCTAGGTAGCTTTGAATGGACGAATTGGAGCAGATTGCAAACGCCGAAAGTGATTATTGACGGGACAGATGCTCAGCTCACCACTCTTCCATTCAACTACAACGATGGCTATTTTGTCGCTCTCGGCGGTGAATACGATTTCAACGAAAAGCTTACCCTGCGCGCCGGTTTGGCCTACGAATGGTCTCCGATCGACGAGGAAATTCGCTCGGTGCGCCTGCCGGACAGTGACCGCCTTTGGGTAAGCGGTGGTGCGTCCTACACTTTCAACGAGCATGTCGCGTTCGACATTGGCTACACGCACATCTTCCCGTCCTCGGCTGACATCAACATCGGGCCGGGCCATCAGGACTACGACCCGGTCAAGGGTGATTTTGTTGGCAGCGTTGAAGACGGAAACGTGAACATCGTCAGCGCATCTGTGAAACTGCGCTTCTGATCGCGCTCGCGGTTCGTGATAACAGCCGGCCCGGTTTTCGGGCCGGCTTTTTTATAGGTGGCCTAAGCGGCGTGGCCGGATGTTTGATTTTCCGGCCCTGCGCAGGTGAAGGTCAATTTTTGTCGCACTTCGCGCTTGAACTCCCCCTCAAGCTGGCTCTCAAAACTTGTTTTGAAAACCGGGCATTCAATATGCGTCTCCCCGGACAAGCAGTCGCGCGATCCGGGGCCGGAGAGCCGGGATGATTGGGTTTGCACAGGCTCCCCGACGGGAACATGTTTCCCGGTTTGGTGAGAGTGATACTCGCGGGATGCACAATCCGGCTCGGCCTGAGACCGGCAGGCCTTAAAACGCGGCCGGATACAGGCCGCCATCGAGCAGGATATTCTGGCCGGTCATGTACCCGGCATGGACCGAGCACAGGAAGGCGCAGGTCTGACCAAACTCCTGCGCCGATCCGAAACGCTTCGCCGGGATCCGGGTGGCCGAGGCCGCCCGCACAGCCTCCAGGGACTGCCCCGTCTGCTGCGCCGCTTGTTCGAAGCCGCCGCGGAGCCGGTCCGTGTCCATCTTGCCCGGCAGCAGGTTGTTGATGGTGACGCCATCCCGGGCCACCTGACGGCAAACCCCGGCCAGAAACGCGGTCAGTCCGGCGCGGGCGCCGCTCGACAGATCAAGCCCCTCCAGCGGCATGCGCACCGAGGCCGATGTGATGTTGACGATCCGCCCGAAGCCGCGCGCGCACATGCCCGGCAGGACGGACTGGATCAGCTCGATGGGTGTCACCATGTTCTGAACCACGCCATCAAGCATTACGTCGCGGGTCAGCTCGGTATAATCGCGCCGTGGCGGGCCGCCATTGTTGTTGATCAGGATGTCCGGGTCCGGGCAGGCGGTCAAAAGGGCCGATTGGCCCTCGGCGGTCGACACATCCGCCGCAATGGCGGTGATCTTTACGCCGTGGGCGACGCGCAGGGCATCTGCCGTCCGGTTCAGGGTTTCGGGGCTGCGGCCATTCAGAACCAGATCGCATCCCGCCTCCGCAAGCGCCTCCGCGCAGCCGCGCCCCAGTCCGCGGCTGGAGGCGCAGACGATCGCCTTTTTTCCTCGAAGTCCCAAATCCATGTCACAGCTCCGCATCAGGTTGCAGGATGGTCCCGCCATCCATGACAAGCCCCGGAGGCTTGCGCAAGGTACGTTCAGCATATGCCGGAGATCGGGAGCGGCACAATTCGAGGCACAAAGATCAAGCAAAGACGACTCTCTGGCATGACCCAAACGTCATCGGTTTTTCGGACAGAATGCACAGGGTGCGGCTTCTTGTCATAATAGTGAAACCTGAATCGCGTCTAACCCGAATGACAACTTGTGTGGAGTGACGACTATGCCGGGGGCCGATACGCCGCAGCACTACCGAGCGCTTTTTATTTCCGACATCCATTTGGGGACACGTGGATGCCAGGCGGACATGTTGCTCGATTTCTTGCGCGATCACGAGGCTGAGACCGTCTATCTGGTTGGCGACATCGTCGATGGCTGGAGGCTGCGCAAGTCCTGGTATTGGCCGCAGGCGCACAACGACGTTGTCCAGAAAATCCTGCGCAAGGGCCGCAAGGGCGCCCGGATTGTCTATATTCCCGGCAATCATGACGAGTTTCTGCGCGATTTCCTTGGAACCCATTTCGGCGGTGTCGAGGTGACCGACAGTATTGTGCATGAGAGCGCGGATGGCCGGAAATATCTGGTGATCCACGGCGACCAGTTCGATGTGGTCATCCGGCATGCCAAGTGGCTGGCGTTTTTCGGCGACAAGGCCTACACGCTGGCGCTTGGCGTCAACACCTGGGTCAATGCCATCCGCCGCAAGCTCGGTCTGACCTACTGGTCGCTGTCTGCGTGGGCAAAGCTCAAGGTGAAGAATGCGGTCAGCTTCATTGGCCGGTTCGAGGAGGCCTTGTCGGACGAGGCGCGCCGTCAGGGCGTTGATGGCGTGATTTGCGGCCATATCCATCATGCTGCGAACCACGACATGAACGGCATCCACTACATCAATACCGGTGACTGGGTTGAAAGCTGCACCGCCGTTGCCGAGCATCATGACGGGACCTTCGAGGTGATCCAATGGGCGAAGCCCAATCAGGCCGGCGAGCGTGCCCCGGCGGCGAAGGAACGTCCGGTCGCCGCATGACTTCCATCCTGATCGTCACGGATGCCTGGCATCCGCAAATCAATGGTGTGGTGCGGTCTCTTGAGAGAACCGCAGAAGAGCTGGAGCGCATTGGTGTCCGGATCGAATTCCTGACGCCCCAAGCCTTTCGCACGTTGCCGTGCCCGACCTATCCGGAAATCCGTCTGTCGCTGACCCGCAAAAAAGCGGTTCGGCGGCTGATCGAAGGCTATAACTGCGACCACCTGCATATTGCGACGGAAGGTCCGCTCGGCATGATGGCGGCGTCCGTCTGCCGCAAGACGGCCAGACCGTTTACGACGAGTTACCACACACGGTTCCCGGAATATCTGTCGGCCCGGATCCCGGTGCCGCTGTCCTGGTCCTATGGCTGGTTGCGCCGGTTCCACAATTCCGGGTCGGGCTGCATGGTGGCAACGCGGTCGCTTGAAGACGATCTGAGAGGCCGGGGCTTTGCCAATCTGGTGCGCTGGTCGCGCGGTGTCGACGAAGAGATGTTTCAGCCTTTCGAGACATCGGTCTTGCCGGAGGACTTGCCGCGTCCGTTTTTCATGAATGTCGGACGGGTGGCCGTTGAAAAGAACATCGAGGCCTTCCTGAAGCTCGATTTGCCCGGCACGAAGGTCGTGGTCGGCGGCGGGCCGCAGCTTGAACAGTTGCGGCGGGATTACCCGGATGTGCATTTCACCGGTCCGAAGGTCGGTGAAGAGCTGGCCCGCTACTACGCCTCGGCAGACGTGTTTGTATTCCCCTCCCTGACCGACACATTCGGAAACGTGCTGCTGGAGGCACTGGCCTGTGGCGTGCCCGTTGCTGCTTACCCCGTGATGGGGCCGCTGGATGTGATCGGGGATACGGGTGCGGGCGTGTTGTCGGACAATCTTGAGGAGGCAGCCCTTGCGGCTCTGGATGTTCCGCGGGAGCATTGCCGCAAGATTGCGCTGAACTATACCTGGGCGGCGAGTGCCAGACAGTTCCTCGACAACGCGATTGCAGCGCAGGAGTTGTTTTACAAGCAGCGTCCTCTTCCGGAGGCCGGGCAGGGCGAGCCGGTCGAAGAGGTTCTTCCCATTTCGCCGAATCAGCGCTAGGCCTGTTTCCGGAACCAGACGTGCGGTGCGTGGTCTGCACCTCTGCCATGGAAGAAGGACGGGTGCTATGACAATCCGGGAAAGCATTTTGCCGACGCGCAGTGACATCAGGGCTGCGCAAGATCGGCTGGATCATGTGGCCGTCAGGACGCCGTTGTTGCGCTTCCCGGTGCTTGACGAACGTGTCGGGGCAACCGTTCTGGTCAAGCCGGAAAACCTTCAAAGAACCGGCTCTTTCAAGTTTCGCGGGGCTTATAACCGGCTGTCGCTGATCCCGGAGGAGAAACGGAAAGCTGGCGTGGTCGCATGTTCTTCCGGAAACCATGCCCAGGGCATTGCAGAAGCTGCGAGACTGTTTTCGATGCCGGCAACGATCGTGATGCCGTCGGACGCACCGGCAATCAAGCTGAAGCGGACCCGGGATTTCGGTGCAAGGGTCGTGACCTATGATCGTGCAACGGAAGACCGTGAAGCGATTGCCGCAAGGATTTGCGCGGACACCGGAGGGACCTTTGTCCACCCCTTCGACGATCCGGGCGTGATCGCGGGCCAAGGCACCGTCGGCGCCGAAATTGCTGCGCAAAGCCGGGACCAAGGTCTTGTTCCCGATATGGTGATCGCCTGTACCGGGGGCGGCGGCCTGTCCTCCGGGATTGCATTGGCCTTGCAATCGGATCTGCCCGAATGCGTGTTTCATACCTCCGAGCCGGCCGGGTTCGACGACTACCGGCGCTCGCTGACAAGCGGACATCGGGAAAAAAACGGCGCTCTTGGCGGATCGGTTTGTGATGCCTTGTTGTCCGAGACCCCCGGAGCGCTGGGATTCCGCATCCTGCGCGCCTGCGCAGGCGAGGGGTATGTGGTGTCCGACAGTCAGGCGCTTGAAGCCGTTGCCTTTGCCTTTACCGAACTGAAACTTGTAGTGGAGCCGGGTGGTGCCGTGGCGCTGGCCGCTCTCTTGAGTGGACAGGCCGATGTGGCTGGCAAGATCGTCTCCGTTGTCCTCACGGGCGGTAATATTGACCCTGATGTCCTGTCCCGTGCACTTGACACCTGAAGAATGTTGCAGACGTTGTCCCGGTGAAGGGTGTGCGGGATTTTGGGGATTTGCGCTGAAATAGTATTTTTCCAAAAATTACTATTTCAGTATTTCTATAAAATGGAAGTGTCATCATTCTGTCATTTTCAGAAAGGGTATGATTTTCTTGAGATTTCTGAATATTTAAAAATGCGTGTGAATATTTGCCTGGCAGGGACGCTGTTAAGCATTCCTTGACCAGAAACCCGCAAGGTCGGCGCAACCGGAAGGCGCCATGATTTGGCGTGGTTGTATTTCTGAGAGGGGCAATGTCGGACTTAAGCGTTTCGCAGCGCGTATCTTTCTATCGGCTGTCGCAGGAGGAGCTGGATCTCGCCAATGCGGCCTGGCCGTTGATCGAGAAGCACATCAAGGACGTTCTCGAGGGCTTTTATGCCCATGTCACGAAGGTTCCGCATCTGGACACCATGGTCGGCGACAAGCAGCCCCGGCTCATCATGGCGCAGAGCCGGCATTGGCAGCAGCTGTTCACTCAAGGCGTGACCGAAGAGTATCTGGAAAAGGCGCGCCGGATCGGCCATGCGCATGTGCGGATCAATCTCGAGCCGTCATGGTATATTGGCGGCTATTCCTATACGCTGAACCGCCTGATCGCCATCATCCTGAAAAAACACCGGTTCTCGCCGACCAAGGCAGCGCGGATCGTGTCGGCCGTGACCAAGCTTGTCATGATCGACATGGATATCGCGATTTCGACCTATCATGAAGGCATGATGAATTCGGTTTCGGAGCGCGAGCAGGAGATTCGGTCTGCGGTCGTGCAGTTTGACGGCTTCCTCGGATCGGCCGTGTCCGCGTTGGGGGTTGCGGCTGGCGGACTTGAAGATACAAGCCGGACGATCAACGGTGCGGCTTCCAGCATTGCCGGACGGGTTGTGACCATGGACGAATCGTCAGGGCACACTTCCGACAGCATCCAGTCGAGTGCGGCCGCGACCGAGCAGATGTCGGCCTCGATCGAGGAAATCGGGCGGCAAGCGGTCCGCTCCAGCGAGATATCGCAAAAGGCCGTCACCGATGCCCAGCGGACCAACAGGTCGGTGCAGGAGCTGGCCCGGATCGCGGAATCGGTCGGATCCGTGATTGGCCTGATTTCCGAAATCGCCGAACAGACAAACCTGCTTGCCCTGAATGCGACCATCGAGGCTGCGCGTGCCGGCGAAATGGGCCGGGGCTTTGCTGTGGTTGCGTCGGAGGTCAAGGAATTGGCCAGCCAGACGACCAAGGCGACCGAGGAAATCACTGATCAGATCGCCAGCATCCAGCAGGCGACCCGGCAGTCGGTCAAGGAAATCGACGAGATCACCACCACGATCTCGAATGTTTCCGAAATCGCGGCCAATATTGCGTCGGCCGTCGAGGAGCAATCCGCGGCGACTTCGGAGATTTCCTATAACGTTCAGATTGCCGCGACGAGCTCGACGACTTTCTTCACCGAGATTGCCGGTGTCCGCGTCTCTCTGGAAGAGACGGAAGGATCCATCGAGCAGATCATGACCATGGCCTCCGGCCTTAGAGGCCAGGCGGACCGGCTCGGGGAGGAGGCACGAAGCTTCTTTGCCAAGGTGCAGACCGGCTGACGTTTTCCCTTTTGGGGTTAGAAACAAACAAGAAGACCGCCGGGTTGCGCCCGGCGGTCTTCTTGTTTGATATGTTCTTTTCAAGGCCTAGCTGAAAAGCGCCTGCCGCTCGATTTCGGTCATGCGGGCCAGGGGATCTTCCTCATTCCCGTCATTGTCGGGAATGGCTTCCGAAGCCTCCCAGGTGGTGTCGGCTTCTGCTTCCGAAACGGTTGCAGCGGAGGCGCTTCGGGCATCTGCGGCCTCTTCTACGTCCGCAGCCTCGAACAGCTTCGCAATCGCCTCCTCGTCGAGGGTGTCGTCTTCAAGGTTTGAAGCGGGAGGGGCGAAGTCGTCCTTGTCCGGTTCCGCAGTGCTACGCTCAGTCACAGTCTCGGGTTCTGCGGTCGATGCGAACAGTTTATCGATTGCGTCGGCGTCCATGGTGCCGGCCTCTTCGAAATCACCGGCCATGATCGCATCGATATCCGGCATATCGGCGGGGATTTCCGGCTCCGGCATCATCCCCTCGGGGCTGCCCGGATCAGCATCCCCATCGCCTGTCAGGGCTGTCTCGGGCAGGTCGTCGCTCGCTGACATCAATTCGTCGACATTGCTTTGCGAAACACCGCGTCCCGTCAATTGCGGTCCGTTGAGCAGGTGGGCATCCGGACGGTTGTCGAGCGGGCCAGCGGTTGCATCGGCGGCCAGTTCGTCGATCCCCCAGATGTTGATCATCAGGTTGATGCGGCTTTCAAGATAACGCAGAACTTGAACAACCTTGTTCGTCCGCTGGCCGGTGAGATCCTGAAACGAACAGGCCATGAAGATTTCAGTGGCCTTGCCGTCTATGTCGTCACACACGCTCTCATCGGCGCCCTTTTCCCGCAAGGTCCAGGCCTGCTCCTGGATACGTTCGGCGGCCTCAAGGATGGACTGGGTTGCGCCTTCCGTTTGTGTGACGATCGCATCGAGTTCATGTGAGGCATCGGTGAAACGGTTGCTGTCGGCACCTTCAGCCTTGATATTGGCGATTTCGAGCTTGGTCCGTTCAATCGCTTCGTGCATGTCCGCGATATCAAGCCGGATCTGGTTCAGGTCGGGGACTTTGCGTTGCCGGGTGACCGTTTTTTCCAACCGGTAAATTGCGCTCAGGATCTCTTGCGAATCGGGAGACTTGTTCCGGTTGAGATATTCGGCCAGGAACTGGCGTCCGCGTCCGAAACTGGACAAAGTCTGTTCAAGGGCCTGATATTCGGCCTCGTCGATCGTGTCCCGATCTGCCTGGTTTGCCAGCGTTTGCATGTCGACGCGTATCTCAGCTTGCTTTTGTTTGACCTGATGCCGTAAGTGACCCAGCTCTGGAAAAGCCTAGGATGGGAAATGTTAATATCCCTTTAGGCGACCCCTCCTTTGTACTCAAGCGCGTATTAATGCTCAAGCATCACGGATAGATTGACAATGCCAATATCTTTCTCCGGCCTGAACCTTCGGGTTGGAGCACTTTTTGCCAGTCACTTCTTCGGATTCGGGCTTTATCTTCCTTTCTTCCCTCTCGTGCTTGAGGATCGGGGACTGAGCCTGGCCGATATCGGGTTTTTGCTAGGGCTGTCCACAATCGTGCGAATCGCAGCCAACCCGGTCATGACCGGCCTGTCCGACAAGTCAGGACGCCGGCGGTTCTCGATCCTGATCTATTCGCTGTGCGCAGCCGGGTTTCTTGTAGGCTTCCTGACAACGGACGGAATCGTTTCGGCCTTTGTTGGCGTTATCGGGCTCGTGATGTTCTGGTCTCCGGTCGTGCCGCTCAGCGATGCCTATGCCCTTGATGTCGCACGCAATACCGGGGCGGATTATGCGCGCATGCGGCTTTGGGGGTCGGTCGGATTCGTCCTTGCGACCATCATAGGCGGCCTCATGGCGGGCGAAGAGGGAAGCAGCTTTGTCACTCTCGGGATACTGTTCGGCGTTCTGTCGACCGGCGTGATCGCCATTTCCCTGCCGGGACAACATGTGCCGGGATCCGATGGCGGTTCGGATGCCGGGAACGCGAAGCCTGCGCTTTTCGCCCGGCCCTGGTTCTGGGCCTTGTTGTGTGCCGCAGGTCTCTTGCAGGCAACGCATGCTGCCTATTACGGGTTCGGCACCCTGTTTTGGCGCGCGGCCGGGATACCGGATTTCGAGATCGGCTTGTTATGGGCCATCGGCGTTGCCGCCGAAATCGTGCTGTTCACGTTTGCAGGCCGCTTGACGCAGCGATTCGGTCCGGTCCGGTTCCTTCTTGCGGCTGCCATTGCGAGCGCCATTCGCTGGAGCCTGTTTCCGCTGTTCGACAGTTTTGCGGCGGCTGCTGCCTTGCAGCTTCTCCACGGGCTGTCCTTCGGGGCCGCCCATCTGGGAATTGTCGGCTATCTGGCGCGCGTCGTTCCGCCCAAATGGGCGGCGACGGGCCAAGGGTTGTCAGCTGCCTCGATCGGCATACAGACCGCGGCGGGGCTGGCCCTGTCGGGTCTGTTGTTTGAATGGAACACAGCCTATCCGTTCTGGGCGATGGCCGCGGCGTCGGGATTTGCCCTGCTGCTGCTTGTGGTCATTTCACCCATGCTTCAGAACCGGCTTGTGGCCAATGCGCAAGCTGCCGGTGCGGCCTAACCCCAGAGCTCGGCCTCCGGAGGGCAAAGCAGGCTGCCTTCGAATTTGAGCCCGGGTTTGCGGTCCCGGGTCAAAAGAAGCGGGCCGTCGAGATCGACGTAGTCGGCATTCTGCGCGATCATGAAGGCCGGGGCCATGGCAAGCGAACTGCCCACCATGCAACCGATCATGACCTGAAACCCCAGGCGGCGGGCGTTCTCCTGCATCACCAGGGCTTCGGTCAAGCCGCCCGCCTTGTCGAGCTTGATGTTGACCGCATCATACCGGTCGCGCAGATGCTCCAGATCGTGACTGGTGTGCAGGCTTTCGTCGGCGCAAACCGGGACAAGATGGTCAATCTCTGCCAGCTTGTGATCTTCGCCTGCGGGAAGCGGTTGTTCGATCAGGGCAACGCCGGCCCTGTGACAGGCCGCCATGTTGGTATCGAAACAGCTGTCATCCCATGCCTCGTTGGCATCGGCAATCAAGGTCGCGTTGGGGGCGTTCCTGCGAACCGCCTCGATCCGGTCATCATCGCCCGGACCTGCCAGCTTGACCTTGAGCAACGGCCTGCCTGCGGCGGCGCGCGTTGCTTCGGCCATGCTGTCAGGCGTGCCGACACTTATCGTGAAGGCGGTGGTTTGCGGTGCAAGCTGGCCGATACCGGCTTTTTGAAAGACCGGTGTCCCCGAATATTTGGCCTCGAGATCCCAAAGGGCACAATCAACTGCATTGCGGGCGGCGCCTGCCGGCATGACGCCTTGCAGCTCCTTGCGCGACAGACCGCGTTCGATATCCGCGCGAAGCGCCTCGATCTGGGCGGTTACGCTTTCAATGGTCTCGCCGTAACGGGCATACGGGACGCATTCACCGCGGCCCGACTGGTGTCCCTGGGTGATGCGGACGGTCAGGACATCGGCATGTGTCTTGCTGCCCCGCGAAATCGTGAAGCCGCCTGCAATTTCAAAACTGTCGGTGTCGATATGGAGGGTACGCATCAAGGAGCTCCGAAGGCAGCAACAACCTTGTCCACAATCGGCTCCATGCCGAAACGGACCGGGTCGGTGGCGGGAAGATCATGTTCCCGGCCGAGATCCTGCAAGTAGGTTCTTGCTTCGTGTTCCTCAAGGGCTGCCGTATTGACGGCAATGCCGATGCACCGGATATCCGGGTTGGTCAGCCTGCCGCAGCGTATTGTCATGTCGATGACGTCCTCAATCGGGGGGAGGGGGGTATCCACACCGCGCATTGTGGTCCGTGTCGGCTCATGGCAGACAATGAAAGCATCGGGCTGCGCGCCATGGAGGAGCCCCAATGTGACACCGGCGAACGACGGGTGGAACAGGGACCCCTGACCCTCAATCACCTGCCAATAATCCTCTTCGGTTGCCGGCGATATCCATTCCGCCGCTCCGGAGATGAAATCTGCGATCACGGCATCAAGGGCGACCCCCCGGCCGGAGATGAACACGCCGGTTTGTCCTGTTGCACTGAAGCTGCTCTTGAAGCCGCGCGCGCGCATCGCCTTGTCCATTGCAAGGGCTGTGTATTTCTTGCCGACAGAACAATCGGTTCCAACCGCAAGGATGCGCTTGCCCGACCGTTTTGTCCCTCTGCCGGTGGCAAAGGTCTCGGTGTTGTGGCGCACGTCATAGAGCGCGCGTCCGTTACGGACGGCCGCCTCCTTGACGGCGGGAATGCTGGAGAGCTTGATATGAAGACCGCTGGCGACGTCCAGCCCGGCCTCAAGCGCCTCGATGATCGAATCGACCCAGTGCTCCGGCAAGGTGCCGCCAGCATTCACGGAACCGATGATCATGGTGCGTGCGCCCTGTCCTGCCCCCTCGCGGATCGACATGTCCGGCAAGCCGGTATCTGCGGCGCAACCGTTCAGGCGGGTCTGGCCGAGACACCATTCGGGACGCCAGTCGACAATTCCCTGTGCCGTCTTTGCTGCAAGAGAATCGGGAACATCGCCAAGGAACAGCAAATATGGGTGGGCAATTTGCATCACAGAAGGCTCCGTGTTCGCCAACCAGTCCGAGTGGCTGGACGTTCAAACATCCCACAAGGTATATGAGGGGAAGGATTGAAGCGGCAAGAGGGTGTCTCGTCAGAATGGCGTTCCTACAAAACAGTGCTTTACCGGCCGTGGATCTGGACGAGACAAGCTACAAGCACCAAGTCGTTGCCCTGAGCGGTGACTGGACCATCAATACCATCGAAAACGCCGAGCAGGTCCTGGAGGACCTGACGATCGGCACGGATCGCATGACCTGCATCGACTTGTCCGGGATCAAGCATCTGGATACCAGCGGGGCGTGGATCGTTCATCGTTTGCGCGGGACGCTGGAGTATGACGGGCGCCGGGTCGAGTTGTCCGGCATGGATGAAAACCGCTACCGGCTGTTTTGCGAGCTGGAACATCACCATCCGCCACGCTGGAAGCCGGAAAAGAACAAGTATTCGATCGTCAGGTTTCTGGACCATGTCGGACGTCAGGCGGAGCAGGTCTGGCTGGATGCTCTGGCCATGCTGCATATCATGGGGTCGCTCGGCGTGGTATTTGCGACGGTCCTCTTGCATCCCAGACGCTTGCGCGGCATCTCCGTTGCCGTGCAGTTTGACCGCAGTTGCATCGGAGCGGTGCCGATCATTGCGCTGATGAGCTTCCTGATAGGTGCGATCATTTCGCAACAGGGTGGATTTTATCTGCGTCAATTCGGGGCCGAGATCTACGTGGTGGATCTCGCCGGGATCCTCCTCCTGAGGGAAATCAGCGTGATCCTGACAGCGATCATGGTGGCCGGGCGATCCGGGTCGGCCTTTACCGCAGAGATCGGTGCCATGAAGATGCGCGAGGAGATCGATGCGCTGCATGTCATGGGGCTGAGCGTTACGGAAGTCCTTGTCCTGCCGAGGATTTTGGCCTTGATGATTTCCTTGCCGATCCTGACATTCGTGTCCGACATCGCAGGTCTCGCCGGCTCCGGTCTGGTGGTCTGGATCTATCTGGACATCTCGCCCCAGGCCTTTCTGACCCTCCTTCGGGAGGCAATCGACATGCAAACCCTGATGGTCGGTCTGCTGAAGGCACCGTTCATGGCCCTGATCGTTGGCTTGATTGCGTGTGTGGAAGGGTTGAAAGTCGAAGGGTCATCCGAATCCCTCGGGCGGCACACGACAATGTCGGTGGTCAAGGCGATCTTCCTGGTCATTGTGGTGGATGGATTGTTCGCGATCTTTTTCGCTTCAATCGGAGTATAGGGTTCGGGTCATGTCTGCCGCAGAAGATATATCTCAGTCCGAGGACATGCTGGCAGAGCCGGAAGAGGGCGATATCATCCTCTCCGCCTCGGGTGTAACGGTTGGCTTCGGTTCCAAAGTCGTCCTGAAGGATCTTGATCTGGAGGTCCGCCGGGGGGAAATTCTCGGGTTTGTCGGCGGATCGGGGATGGGCAAGTCCGTATTGATGCGGGCGATTCTCGGGCTGACGCCGCGGCGCTCGGGGACCATTCGCGTGTTCGGCCATGATCTGGCAACGGCGAGTTCCGAAGCCCGCAAGATGATTGAACGGCGCTGGGGGGTCCTGTTCCAGCAAGGCGCGTTGTTCTCCTCCCTGACCGTGAAACAGAACATCCAGATGCCGATGCGGGAGTACCTGAATCTGACGCCGCAGATCATGGACGAGCTTGCCACATTGAAGCTGGAGCTGGTCGGCCTGCCGCAGGATGCTGGTGACAAACTGCCGTCGGAACTTTCAGGCGGCATGATCAAGCGCGCGAGCCTGGCACGCGCCCTTGCACTCGACCCTGATTTGGTGTTCTTGGACGAACCAACCTCGGGTCTTGATCCGATCGGGGCGGCCGCGTTCGATACGTTGATTGAAAATCTGAGCGCGACCCTTGGTCTGACCGTTTACATGGTCACCCACGACCTCGACAGCCTGCACTCAATCTGTGATCGTATTGCGGTTTTGGGGGACAAGAAAGTGCTCGCGATTGGTACGATCGACGAGATGATGAAAAACGACCATCCCTGGATCAAATCCTATTTCCGGGGACAACGCGCACTGCGCAGGACTTGAAGGGAACCTCATGGAGACCCGCGCCAACTATGTGATTATCGGTGGCTTCATGATGGCCGTGCTGTTTGGTGCGTTCGGCTTTGTCTATTGGCTCGCGGTCACGGCAGAGACCCGCGAAAATGTTTTTGTTCGCATCATTTTTCCCGCTCCCGTCACCGGACTGTCCATCGGCGGGCAGGTTCAATATAACGGCATCAAGGTCGGTGACGTCAGCTCGCTCGCGTTTGATCCGGAAAATCCCGACAAGGTCGTTGCGACGGTTCGAATCAGGCCATCGACGCCGATACGTGATGATACGAAAGCGACCCTGAATTACACCGGGCTGACCGGCGTTGCCTATGTTGATCTAAAAGGGGGCAGCCCGAATTCGCCCCTGCTCTTGCAACACGAAGGCGGGCAGGTGCCGACCATGGTTGCGCAGCGGTCGCTGTTCGATGATCTCACTGTTGGGGCTCGTGACGTTCTGGAACGCGCCGATTCGACCATGAAGACCATTGACGAGTTCCTGAAGGAAAACAGCCCCACAGTCACGCAGACACTGAGCAATGTCGAAACGTTCTCGCAAGCGCTCGCCAACAATTCCGATGGCGTGTCGGGCTTCATGGACAGCATCGCCTCGGCGACCGATGCCTTCGTGAAACTGTCTGCCCGAATGGAAACCCTTGTTCAGGAAGGGGAACGGATCCTTGCGGCGGTTCCCGACGACAAGGTTACCGAGATCGTCGATAATGTCGCAAGCTTTTCGGAAAGCCTTGGCGATGCGAGCCAGGGTATCAAGCAGATTCTGGCCAATGCGGAACAGGCTTCGAAGGATCTTCAGGATTTCACCAATGGCCTAAACCAGGGCATTGAAAAAGCGGAGCAGATCCTTGCCGCCGTTGACCCGGCGCAGGTGCAAAAAGCCCTTGATGGGGCAGGCAAACTTGGCGATGTCCTGACCAAGCGGTCCGGCGAAATTGACACCCTGATTGCTTCGTCAAGCGAGACCATGACAAATGTGGCCGAGGTCACCAAGGTATTTGCCGATCAGAAGCAGGACCTGTCCGAGCTGCTGGATGGCAGCAAGGCTGCGGTCGATCAGGTGAACGCGCTTCTTGCCAGCGCAAACGACATTGCCGGAGCGGTCGACCCGCTGCAAATCAGCAATATCGTGACATCGGTTGAAACACTTGGCACCAGCTTGAACCTGTCGCTTGCGTCGGTGGACGAAATCATCGCCGCCGTCGATCCCGATCAGGTGGCCACGGTCGTCGACAACACGGCCGCAATCGTTGCCAATATCAATCAGCAGACCGGCCAGATCAACGAGATCATTCTGTCGGCGAAAAACACCGTCCAGAACTTTGAAGCGGTTTCTGCAACCGTGCGGGGCGAGGATGACCGGATTGCCGTCCTGATCCAGGACGTTCAGGCGGCAACTCAACAATTCACAACCACGCTGTCGGATGCCAGCACCATTCTTCAGGCCGTCAATCCGGATCAGGTGTCGAACATCGTCGGGTCGGTCGAGAGTGTGGCTTCCGGTCTTGCGGATCAACGGGACGGCTTCACGGCCATCATCGCCTCTGCGCGCGAGGCTGCCGACAATGTCCGCGACATGACCGACAACCTTAGCCAGCGCACGCCGGATGTTGAACAGATCATCACGAATGCGAAGGAAATGACGGCGACGCTCAATGCGACATCCGTTCGGGTTCAAAGTGTGGTCGATCAGGTCGGAACGATGGTTGAAGGCAATGGAGAGGGCCTGATCGTCGAAGCGACAAAGGCGGCCACGGCGATCCGGAAGGTCGCGGAGGTGCTCGAAACCCGGGTTGGCACGATTGCGGACGGGCTTTCCAAATTCGCGAACCAGGGGTCAAGTGACTTTGCTGCAGCCATGTCGGAGTTGAACCGGACCCTTGTCGTGATCCAGAGGGCCGTTGAAAACTTCGACCGGAGCCCGAACCGGGTGATCTTCGGCGGCGATGACGTGCCGGTCTATCGGGGCGGGCAACGGCGGTAACACCACAACAGGAAGACGGGGTTTTTATGGGGCAGGGGGAATGAGCAGCGCAGCGAACGGGCTTTCACGGCGGCGCATGCTGACCGGATTGGCGGCAACGGGGCTGCTGGCTGGTTGCGCCAGCAGCAATACGCCATCCGCGCTTTACGGCCTGACATCGGCCGATCTTGGCGGAACGTCCGGCCGGACGTCCGGGGCTCAAATCCTTGTTCCCCGTCCGCGTGCCCTCAAGGCGCTGGACACGGACAATATAGCCGTCGTCAATACCGGTCCGGTTTACTCCTACTTTCCAAAGGCCGCCTGGACGGATGCTCTGCCGAATGTGGTCCAGACCAAGGTTGTCGAAACCCTGGAGAACACCGGCAGGCTGCGCGGGGTCGGGTTTCCCGGCGATGGTCTCCTGATCGACTACCAGCTTCAAATCGAGGTACGGGCATTCGAGTTGCATCTGGATGGCCGCAACAGCGGACGTGTCGAGTTGGCGGCCAAGCTCGTCAATGACCGCAATGGCCGGACAGTGTCCAATCGCGTTTTCCTTGCAGAGACACCAGCAAGCGGAACCACGGTGGATCAGGCCGTTGCCGCTATGAACCGGTCAGCCGATCAGGTGTTTGCGGAAATGGCGGCCTGGGTGACCGGCCGGGTCTGAGCTTCACCGGAATGGCGGGCCGGTCAGCCGGCCAGTTCCGTGTCGAAATCGGCGGTTGGCCGGGGTGAAGGGCCTGCATCAAACCGCGGATTTGAGGTTTTGAGCACGGGATTGACAGTGCTCACGTCTTTCCGGCTTTCGCGCCACACGACGAATATGCCGGATGCAATGATGATTGCGGAGCCGAGGCCGACATAGACGTCAGGCTCCTCGGTGAAAAACAGGGCTCCGTAAATCGCTGCCCAGATGATCTGGCTGTATTGGGATGGTGCGACCACTGCTGCGGGAGCGGAACGATAGCCGCCAATGACGCAAATCTGTGCCAGAACGGACAAAACGCCCACCACAGCCATGAGGGCAAGATCTTCCAGTGCGACCGGTTTGTAGACTGCAGGCAGGGCGGCTCCCATCAACACCATGGACAAGAGCATCGGATAAAGGATCAGGACCGCGGAGCGTTCCTGACTGCCGATCTTGCGCACGAGGATTGCCGCCAGTCCCGATGCGAGCGCGGCAATGAGGGCGGCTGCATGCCCGAGCGTGAAATCCGTAACGCCCGGACGGAGCACGATGACCACCCCGACGAGCCCGGCAAACACGGCGATCCAGCGCTGTGCCCGCACCACTTCTCCCAGAAGCGGGACCGAGAAGATCGTGATCAGAAGAGGTGTCGAAAACAGGAGCGAATAGACTTCCGCGAGAGGCAAGGTTGTGAATGCATAAAAGGCGCTCGACATCGCCAGAATGTTGAGGGCGGACCGGAACAGCACGAGAAACGGATGGCGCGGGCGGAAATTGGCCTCCGACTTGTCCGTCAGCATGATCAGCGCCATCGGAATGAAGGCGAACAGCATGGCGAAGAAGATGATCTGAAACACGGAATACTGCTCGCCAAGCGCCTTGATCATGGCGTCGTGGGCAGCAAACAGGGCAAAGCCCAGAAAGGCATAGCCCAGGCCGAGCACGGGCGAGCTGGTAGGTGAAGTCATCTGTCGGGCCGGATTGTTTTCGGAAGGAAGCTTTACGGGCCAATTTCCGATTTTCCCGGCGGGCGTCAAGATCAAATCGGTTTAGGTGGAAGAATTGTCGCAGTGGCCGGACCGCGTTCATCAGACGGCGGTCCAAAATGCGCGGCAAATCAGTCGTAGGGAAGGTTCAGTCTGTCCCAGTCGCGCTTCGGGATTTGAGCACCCAATCGAAAGGCAAAAGCGGCAACTTCCAACGCGACCGGGTCTGCTTTGCAGCGAAATTCCAGAAAATGCCAACGCCCATCTGCCCTGAGCGCTGCCCGGTCCGCGGTCAGCTCCCCCTTTACCAGTTCCACGGGCCCGCCCGCATAGGCGATCACATAATCCGGTTCCATTGCCGGGTGCGCGGCCTTGATCTGGGCCAGCGTTTCGAGATTGCAGATCTGAATGAGGCGTTCGTCATTGGCAGCAAGTTGAAGACTTGCGCGAATGGCACGGCCCTTGGGGCCGTTCAGGATCCCGGTTGAGAGGATTGTCCGCGCGGGCGGCATCTGGTCTGCTGGCTCGGGTTTGGCACTCGGAAGTGCCGCGAGGTCCGTGGTGTTTTCGGTTCCTTCCGCTGCCTCGTCTGCAGCTTCTGATGAAAAAGCCGGGCCTGCCGTTTCTCCCGAAATCCTGCCACCCGATGGCCGGATAGCCGGAGGATCCTCTGAAGCGGGCAGGGGAGATGAAATGATCAGTTCGATATCGAGAGGCCGGGGGATGGAGCGCTCCGGCGGCCGGTTTGTTTTGGGCAGTCCATGGATCAGGAAAACAAGCAGGACGGCATGAAGGGCAAGGGACAATCCGGCAGACCGGAGGCGCCGTCTATACGCCGTGCCGGGCGATGAGAATAAGCGCGCCGGAACGTAAGTGATGCTCATATCCGCGATTGTGAGAGAAGTCCTTTGCCGCAACACCTTCGGCTGTATCGCCAGCGTTCTTTTTTGGATTGTAAATCATCGAAATGCAATTGGTCAGCAATAAGACGGAAGATGCTCAAAGTCTGAAGGGCGCTTCGACCGATCACACAAAAAAGGCGGCCATCTGGCCGCCTTTTCGAAGTGTCCGGGCACGCCTTAGTCGAGGTGCCCGCTGGCATGGGCCAGCAATGTGTAGACCTTGCCGGTATCGGACGTCAGGTAGGTTTGCCCCAGCATGTTGTCCCGGTCATTGCGGGCGACCTGTGCAAGCAGTTGCTCGAAATCCGAGACATAACGGTCGACTGCGGAGCGGAACTCCTGATCGCGTGCATATTTCTGGCGGATATCGTCGAAGGTCTGCTGCCCCTGAAGGGTGTAGAGACGGCGCGAGAACACGTGCCGCTCGCCGTTGCGGTAACGGTCCCAGAGATCGATGAAGGTCTCGTGATCGATTGCGCGGGCAATATCGGCAGACAGCGAGTTCAGGCTTTCCACGCTCTGTGCCTGCGGGGCGTCATCGCTTTGACCGTCCTCGTCGCGGGACGCCCGGCGGAGCAGGTCCGAAACCCATCCCTTGCTGGCCGGCTGGCTGGGTGCGGCCGGGGCTGGTGCCGGGCGGCGGACCGTTTCCTGCGGCTTCGGGGCGCGCAGGTCGGCAGCCGGCTGGCTTGGAGCCTGCGGCCTTGCCGGTGCAGCAAACGGAGCCGCCTGTTGGGCCGGGCGGCTTGCCTGAGGCCGGGAGATGTCGAGCGCGTTGGACTGCTTGGCAACAATGTCCGACAGTTCGGACAGCGCACGCACCTGTTCATTGACGATCTTGCGCAGGGCAGCAGTGCTTTCCTCTGCCTCTTCCGGCAGGCTGAGAACGCCCTGTTTCAGTTCGTTGCGGGTGGCTTCGAGCTCCCGGTGGACATCACGTGCCACGTCGCGCATCCGTGTTGCCGCGTCGCCGAAGCGGTCGGAGGCCTCGGAAACCGTACGGGTCATTTCCGACATGATGTCATCTTGCGCTGCACGGATCGCATCGCGTGCCTTCTGACCTTCCATGCCGGCGGTCAGGCGCATCGATTCGAACTGCTCCGTAACTTTCTTGGTTGCCGCTTCGGCGGCGGCACTCAGCATGCCGGCTGCTTCGCGTGCCTTGTCGTCGGCCGTTTCGAGCGTTTCCGACAAGGTGTTGGTGAAGGACCGCATGAGCGTGTCGACCGCTTCGGTCTTGGCAAGCAGCGTTTCGGCCACGTCCTCGATTGCGGTTTTGCGCTCGGTAACCCGGCCCTCGACGAGCCGGTTGGTGTTCTCCAGATGGGCCGCTGCCGCCGACAGTTCCTCGGACTGGCCGTTGAACTTGGTCGTCAGGTTCTGGATGTCCGCAAGGGTCGTCACGGTCACGTCCCGCAAGGCGCCGACCTGGTCTGAAATCAGGCCGGTGGTTGCGTTGGTGTCCTGAACGGCGCGCTCCACGGCGGCGCGGAACTCGCCGGTCCGGCGGCTGAGGTTGATCTCCACTTCCGTCAGATTGCTGTTCGCGGCGGTGACGACGTCCTGCAGATTTGCGTTCGACGTATCGAGCTTCTCCAGAATTTCGGTGACATCGACTTCAAGCCGCCGCTTGGTGTCGAGCAACAAGGCGGTGGCGCGTTCGCTGCGTTCTTCCAGACCGCCGACCAGCTGTTCGCTCGCCCGGCTGATCATGTTGACTGCGCGGTTGCTCTGTTCTTCCAGACCGGTCATCAGCTGGTTGCTTGCCTCGGTGATGATCGTTGCAGCATGGCTGCCGCGTTCGTCGAGGCCCGTCATCAGCTGATCGCTGGCGCGGTAGATCATGCTTGCAGCATGGGTGCTGCGTTCTTCCAGACCGCTGACCAGCTTGCCGCTGGCCTCGTTGATCCGGTTGGCGGCTTCCGCGGACTGAACCTCCAGCCCGCTGACCAGCCGTCCGCCGGCTTCGTTGATGATGTCGGCGGCCCGGACCGTATGCTGGTCAAGTCCGCTGACGAGTTTGCCGCCGGCTTCATTCAGGACGTCAGCCGCTTTGGCAGAGCGTTCTTCCAGCCCGCTGACAAGCTTGTCTCCTGCCTGATTGATCAGGCCGGCTGCGTGGGTGCTGCGTTCCTCCAGACCGTTGACCAGCTGGTTGCTTGCCTCGTTCAGGATGTCGGCGGCACGGCCGGTACGCTCGTCCAGCCCGGCGACCATCAGGTCGCCCGCCAGGGACAGCTTGTTGGCAGCGCGTTCGCTGCGCTCTTCCAGCCCCTGAGCCAGTTGCTCGTTTGCCTGGGTCAGGACATTGGCCGCGAACTCGCTGCGCTCGGTCAGGGTTGCCGCGAGGCGGTCGCCGGCATCGACAAGGTTGCGGGTCGCATCCAGACCGTTTTGGGCAAAGGCATCGCTGACTTCGCGGCCCTTGACGGTGATCGCATCCAGGATTGCCCCATGGACGGCCGACACCCGGCTGGTGAGATCGTGTGCCCGGTTCTCGATGGCCTCGATGAGCTGATTGCCATCGGTACCGATAAGCTGGGCGAACTCGCCGGATCTTGCGCCGAATGCCTCGTTGAGGGCGGCTGCCTTGCCGAGCATTTCGGTCGCGACCTCCTGGCCGCGGTTTGCCAGCAGGTCCGCTGCTTCCTGAACGGCTGCGTGGACCCGGTAGCGGACACCTTCGGCCTCGCCCGACATCTTGCCCCGGATTTCGTCAAGCGTTGCGCCCAAGGTGGAGCGCGCCTGTTCGCTTTCGGCAGACAGGCTGCCGGAAATCTCGGCGATCGTGCGGGCGAGATCTGCGCGAACCTGTTCGCTTTCGCCGGTAAGCGTGCCGGAGAAGTCGGCCAGGGTACCGACATAAAGAGCACGCGCCTTTTCGGCTTCCGCTGCCATGGAACGTGCCGCATCGGCAACAGCTGCAAGAACCAGTTCGCTGATCTTGCCGCTTTCGGTCGACATGGAGCCGGTCGCCTGCAACATCGCGGAGGTCACGGCGTCGGCGGCCCGGCGGGTTTCCTCGCTCAGAACGCCACGTGCTTCCCCGACAGATCCGAGAACCATCTGGCGGATGCGCTCACTTTCACCGGACAGCGACCCGGATGCTTCGGCAATCGCGGAAGACACCGTATCGGCGGCCTTCTGGCTTTCACTGGACAGAACCCCGGATGCCTCGGACATAACCGAGGAAACCGTTTCAGCCGCCTTCTGGCTCTCGCTGGTCAGGACGCCACGGGCTTCCCCGACAGACCCGAGAACGATTTGCCGGATGCGGTCGCCTTCGCCGGTCAGTTTGCCGGTGGCGTCACTGAGGACACCGGTAACGATCTCGACCGTGCGGCTGCGCTCGTCGGACAGGGAGTTGACGGCCTGTGAGACAGCTTCCTCGATCATGTCGCGCATGCGGGTGCTTTCGCCGGACAGGGCCGTGCCTGCTTCGGTGATGACCGTGGTCAACAGATCGCGTGCCTTTTCGCTTTCGTCGATCAAGGTGCCGGAAATGCGCTCAAGGCGTTCGTTCAGCACGGATTCCAGCTGACCCGCCCGGCTGTCGAGGGTTTCGGCAACTTCGAAAACCTTTGCGCCAAGGGAGACATTGATTTCCGCAATCCGCTCGGACAGCGAGTCGGTGAGTTCCTCGCTCTGTTTCGCCAGAACCGAACCGGCTTCTGCGAGACGGGTATCAAGTGCCGAGGTCATCTCTCCCTGACCTTCCACAAAGGCCTGAGCGATTTCCTTGGTGCGTGCGATCAGGGTTTCACTGATCGCACGTGCACGCGCGTCCAGCGTTTCGTCGATCCGCTCGGTTCCCGTGGTCATGGTGGCGGCGAGGTGCTCGGCCTTTTCAGCCATGGAGCTGGTCGCCATGTCCACGCGTTCGGTCAGGGACTTGCCGATCTGTTCGGCGCGGTCGGCAAGGGTGTTGCCCGCCGCCTCGACACGTTCGCTGAGCGTGACGGTGATTGCATCGGAGCGGTCTGCGAGGACGTCGGAAATGTTCCGCGTCTTTTCTTCCAACGCGCTGCTGATGCCTGCGGTTCGCTGCTCGATGGCATCGGCGAGGATCACGGTCCGGCTTTCGAGGGCGGCCTCGAAGCTCGCGGTCCGCTGGTCGAGGGTCAGGTCAAGCGTGTTGATGTGGCTGCCAAGTGCTGCATCCATCGCCCCGATCCGTTCGGAAAGCGATGTGTCCATGGTCCCGAGGCGCGCGGAGAGCGATGCGTCCATTGTGCCGAAGCGTTCCGCCAGGACGGTATCAATGGCCGTGATGCGCTTGTCGAGCGATGCATCCATAGTGCCGATTTTTTCCGTCAGCGACGTATCCATCGTGCCCATGCGGCTGGACAGCGATGTGTCCATCGTGCTGAAGCGTTCCGCGAGGACGGTGTCAATGGCCGTGATGCGCTGATCGAGCGATGCATCCATGGTGCCGATTTTTTCAGACAGGGATGTGTCCATCGTGCCCATGTGACTGGCCAGCGATGCGTCCATTGTACCGAACCGTTCGGCGAGAACGGTATCGATGGCGGTGATCCGCTGATCAAGGGAAGAATCGAGCGATCCGAACCGGTCGCCTAGCGAGGCGTCCATGCTGCTGATGCGCTGCTCGAGCTTGGTGTCGATCGAGCCGAACTTGTCGGACAGGACCGTGTCGATGGCGGCGGCATGTTCGATGAGCGAGCTGTCCATCGCGCTGATGCGGCTCGACAGCGAGTTGTCGATTGCCCCGAGCCGGTCGGCAAGCACCGTATCGATTGTGGTGATCCGCTGATCGAGTGCGCTGTCCATGGAGCCGAAACGGTCGCTGAGCGATGTATCCAGTCCCGAAATATGCTGCTCGAGCTTGGCGTCGATCGAACCGAAGCGCTCCGACAGGAGGGTGTCCATGGCCGAGATGCGCTGTTCGAGAGAGCCGTCGATCGCTCCGAAGTGGTTGCCGAGAGAGGCATCCATGCTGTCGATCCGGTCCGCCAGCTTGCCGTCGATCGAGCCGAAACGGTCGGACAGCACGGTGTCGATGGCAACGATGCGCTCGTCGAGTGCGCTGTCCATGGTGCCGAGCCGCTCGTCGAGCGACGTGGTCATGCCGGTAATGCGCTGCTCCAGAGAGGTATCGATTCCGCTGAAACGCTGTTCCAGAGTGGTGTCGAAAGAGGTCAGGTGTTTGCCAAGCGCCTCGTCCATGCGGCCGAAATTCTGCGCCAGGGTGCGATCCAGTGTGTCGATCCGGTTGCCGAGCGTCGCATCCATGGTCTCGACCCGCGTGGTGAACGTTTCGTTGAGGCCGGACAGGTGTGTGTCGAGAGCCTGGTTGAAAGCCTGGGTCTTGCTTTCGACAGAGGCGACAAGCTGGCCGCCGCGCTCGGTCACGATGGTATCCAGTTCGCTCAGGCGGGTCGACAGGCCGTCTTGGAGAAGCTGGCCGCGGACCTCGATGGTTTCGCTGATCTTGCTGCCTGCCTGGTCGATATCGCCCGCGACACGCGAGCCGCGGCTGCCGATCAGTTCGGCCAGTTGCGTGCCGGTCTCGGCCAGCTTTTCGGTAAGCTCCGAAGTCTGGGTGCCAAGCGTCGCGCTGATGCTGGTGGTGACGCCTTCCATGCTTTCACGGAACGCGGTTGTCTGGCGTTCCATGACATTGGCCATTTCCTGACCACGGGCGGCCAGACGCTCGTCCAGTTCGGTGCCGTTTACCGAAATGGCCTCGTAGATCCGCTCGGAAATACCGCCGAGCTTTTCTGCCAGTTCACCGCCGCGGACAGTGATCGTATTGGTGAGAGAACCGGCCGTCTCGTCGAGCTTGGTGGCGATTTCTCCGCCACGCAGGGACAGGTCGACAACAATCGATTCGCCCGTGCTGCGCAGGATTTCGGAGACGTCCGCGCTGCGCTCCGAGAGTGTTTCGACAATCTCGGCGCTCTTGAGCGCGATGGAGTCGGTGACTTCATGGCCGCGCTGGGAGATGCTCTCGACCACCTTGTCGCCGGTTTCTGCCAGCGAGGAATCAAGCGTTGTAATCCGCGAATCGATCGTGGAAACAAGCTCTTCGGTGCGTGACGTGACAGTGTCGATCAAGCGCCCCGAGGTCAGGGACAGGTTGGTGTTGATCTCTTCGCCGCGTTTGCTGATCAGATCGCCAACGCTTGTGCCGGTCGCTTCCAGTGTTGTGCGGAATTCATCGGCCTTGATCGTGATTGTGGAGACGACGCTGTCGCTGGAGCTGGCCAGGATCTTGTTGATCTCGTCGCCGCGGCTTGAAAGCGTTTCGATGAAGGAATGCGCAGTTTCGGCAAAACGCCCGTTCACTTCCTCACCGCGAGTGGTCATGGTCTCCCACAGTTTATCGCCGGTCTGGGTCAGGTTTTGAACCAGGTCGGTGCCGGTGCTGGTAAGTTTGGACACATAGTCGTCAGCGCGTACCGACAGGGCATCCACAAGCTCGTTCCCGGAGGCGGTCAGGGTCGAGCCAAGTGTATCGATGCGTTTGTCGACGTTGGATGTGAGATCCTGAACGCGGCCGTTGACGGCCTCGAGCATGCGCTCGGTTGCCTTGTCGACCATCGAGCCGAAGTCGTCCGATGTCGAGGACAGCTGTTTGGAGAAGCTCTCATGCGCGCCTGAAATGGAGTCGCGCACACGGTCAGCATTCAGGACGATGGATTCGCGCTGGCTGACAAGCTCTTCAATCAGACCGCGGATCTTCAGCTCATTGTCATTGTAGGACCGCTCGAGCGATGACACCTCGTTATGGACGAGGACTTCAAGCTCGGCGGCCCGGGCAATCGCGCGCTCGATGCCGTCACCCATGGCGGAGACTTCACGCCGGATGGCCTGCCCGACACTGAGGATCGATTCCTTGGCCATGTCTTCAGGTTCGGCCAGGCGGAGCGCGACCTCGGTCATGCCCCTTGCGACGATCCGCATTTCCTGGGCACGCCAGATCATCATGGCCATGACCCAGAAGAAGATAACCGGCACCACGATGGCAACGAGTGCCAGGATGACTTCAGGAGAGCTTGCGATGGCTGAAAAGCCGGAAAGGTTGGTCAGCTGGTCGCCAAGAGACGACATGGCAAGGCTTGTTCCAAGTCCCCCCCAAAGGACACTGAGAACAAGAGCGCCCCAGAAGGGGGCAAAGGACGGACGGCGTTGAAGCGAATAAATCAGGCTGCCGATGTTGCGGCGGTCATCATTGGCCGCAGGCGGGCGGTTGGCGCGTGTCCGGCGCCGTGACGGACGAGCCTCGTCCTTCTTGTCTTCTGTGCCCGAAGCCTGTGCGTCGGCTTTTGCTGGCGCCTGATCCTTGGGCGGGTCGCTTTTTTCAGCCGGAGCCTCTGCCGGAGCATCCGGGCCGCCGAAGTCGAGCTTCAGTGCCTCTTCAACTGCAGATAGCGCTGCTTCCGCCGGATCTTTCACCTTCGGGGGATTTGCCATGATTGGATCGCCTCACATCCGTACTCATTACTTTTTGGTCATGGAGATCATCCTGACCGAAATCGATTGGGCCGGGCTGATGACCGGATCGCTGACCTGATCCGGGTGTTCATCAACCGTTTGGCGGGAGGTCGCCGCCGACCTGCCGGCAACATGCCGTTGCGCGGACTTTCCCACCTTGCCGCATCATCATTTGTAATGGCACACTCTTCATTAATGAACAAGAAACAGCAGCGGCCAGAACCGCCTAGCCCGGGTTGTTTTCATGGGGATTCAGAAGCCGGTCGCGAGCTGCAAGCTTGACCGGAGGTCCGTCATTGCCATCTGCACAATTGCTGCGCTGGCCGGAGACCAGCGGCCGCGACCGGCCGCAGCCCGGCGCAAGCCACAATTAAACTGCCGGATTTCCTGTCTCCTGACCGTCCGGGTTCGCCTTTGCCCGTCCCGCAGTCTTTTTCTGTGGCAATCTGCAGGGCATTGGTTTTTCAATCCAATCAGGCGTGGGAGGTATTTTCGCAAACTGCACGGAACCTGAATGAAACGGGTGCTTGAGGTGCTGGTACTGAAAAAGGTTAACGGGCCGGGGTTTGGTGAATATTTAAAAACTCTAACGAATTGGCGGAGATTTAGTGAAATGGGAGCGGATTGCCTCTAGGAAATTTGCAGCGCCTGTTAACCATAATGATAATTAATCGGCCGCTTCTGATTTTATACAGGCAATCCCTGCCAGCATGTCACCTGATTTGCGGAATGCGTTTGGAAGTTGTAAATATCGGGTGATGAGCACGAATGAGTGGCATGCGTGTATTACGCCCGCGGAGATGCGTTATGGGTCACAGGTCTTTGTTGCCGGACAAGCGCGCGGTTGAGCAGGGCAACCCGATCGACTTGCAGGGATTGCAGACCAGTACGATGGGGAACCGGGACTTGGAAGTTCAGGTCTTGAAACTGTTCTTAACCCAATCCCGGGCAGCGCTGGATCAGCTTGGCCGGGTAACCTGCCTTGACGAGGCGAAAGTCATCCTTCACACGCTCAAAGGCTCCGCCCAGGCTGTGGGGGCAAAACAGATTGCAGACGTCTGCGCGGATCTGGAGCAAAGTGCGGGGCAGGGGCGCCACCTGGAACTGGAAGAGCTGCGCGAGTGTGTCGCCGATGCTTGCGTTTTCATCGAAGACCGTCTGAACAGCGGATCGCAATAGCCGCAGCCAGTGATCAGGCAGGGGGCTGCGGGATCGCCCGGCTTGCGTCAGATAACGACAGTTCTTGACCTTTGGCCTTGAACGTTTATGTCGGTGTGGAACCACATTATCCTTTCTTCATTGGTCAGACGCGGATCATGCCGAAAATCACTTATGTTACTGCCGACGGGGCTCGTACCGATGTAGACGCCTCCGAGGGCTCTACCGTCATGGAAAACGCCATCAAGAACATGGTGCAGGGAATCGAAGCGGAATGCGGCGGCGCATGCGCTTGTGCAACCTGCCATGTCTATGTTGATGACGCATGGGCCGACAAGGTCGGCAAGCCCGAACCGATGGAAGAGGACATGCTTGATTTTGCATATGATGTGAAGCCGACCTCGCGCCTGTCCTGTCAGATCAAGGTTACGGGCGACATGGACGGTCTGGTCGTGCATGTGCCTGAACGGCAGGCCTGACGCCGGAGGCGAGAGGGAGAGAATGCACAAGGCCCGCCAATCCGGCGGGCCTTTTCGTTTATTCGGCGGGCTGTGCTGCGGGACGTCTGAACCAGAAGTCCGTCTCGTTGCCTTCTTCCGGATTGGACGGGATCAGTGTTGCCAGCACAAGGCTGACAGCGGCCATTGCGGCTCCTGACAGAAAGACGGCAGCGGGCGAGTACAGCCAGATCAGGCCGAAAACCACCGGAATGAAAACGGCGGCGATGTGGTTGATCGTGAAGGCAACACCGGCAGTCGGGGCAATATCGGCCGGATCCGCGATCTTCTGGAAGTAGGTGCGCATGGCGATCGCAATGGCAAAGAAGGCATGGTCGAGAACATAGAGACCTGCCGCCACTGTTGCGTTGGTGACAAACGCATAGCTGACAAACACGCCGATCAGTCCGGCATATTCCAGGATCAGGGCCTTGCGCTCGCCGAACCGGACAATCAACTGCCCGATCTTGGGGGCGAGCAGCATGCTGAAGACGCCGTTGATCAGGAAAAGCCCGGCAACCTCGTGCACGTCATAGCCGAAACGCGCGACCATCAGAAAACCGGCGAAGACGGTGAAGATCTGGCGCCGCGCGCCTGCCATGAAGGTGAGCGCGTAGTAGAGCCAATACCGTTTGCGCAGGATCAGTTTCTTGTGCTGGGGAACACCTTCCTTGAAGTGCGGGAAGGAGGACATCAGGAAGGCGAGCACCACAAGCGTCAGGCCGCCCGCAACAAGAAACACGGTCGTGAAGGAGAGGTCGAACATCTTCCAGCCGAGGAAGATCAGCCCATAGGCGATCAGCTGGGCAAAGGCACCGACCGCGATGATCTTGCCCATGCTGGCGGCAGCTGTCGCCTTGGGCAGCCACTGCAGGGAAAGCGATTGTGCCATGGTCTCGTAATAGTGAAACCCGAGCGACATGATCAGCGTCGTTGCGTAGAACCCCCAGGCCGTCGGGAAATAACCGGTGACGGCGACCCCGGCGCCGAGAAAGGCAAGGGAGAGATAGGCAAGCGTCTGCTCGCGCATGACCAGCAGCAGGTAAATCGCTGCAAAGCTCAGGAAGCCGGGGATCTCCCGGATCGACTGCTGAATGCCGATTTCGCGGCCCGTGAAGGAGAGTTCCTGCACCGCGAAATTGTTCATCAGGTTCCACCAGGCCGCAAAGGAGAGCTGCATGGCTCCTGCCATGATCATCAGCAACACCGCCGGAGACCGCCAGCCTTTCGCCGCGCCGGGCGTCATCTCTTGGGTGAAATAGGTCATAAGCTTCTATTATTCCGTTACAAATTCGTCAGGTGAGGATGTCATAAGCGGCAAGAGTGCTTGCATGTTAGCGCCGTTTTGTCATCATATGGTTCCGACTTGCCAAACTTGGCGCAGAGCCTCGGGATACCATTGCAATGCCGATCCATCCGGAACTCTCCGAATTCCCGACCACTGCCTTGTCCAGCCCGATCATCGGTTATGCGCGCCGTCAGCCGCAAGGCATGGTCAATGACTGGCACGCCCATGACGCGGCCCAACTGTTTCATGTGGTCAAGGGGTCGATCGCCATCGATACGGAATCGGGAACCTATTTCGCGCCGCCCGAGCGCGCGGTCTGGTTGCCGCCGCGCGTTGCGCATCAAACACGCTATCTGACTGATACGGACCTGCGCTACATCTATGTCCAGTACGCGCATGCACAGGAGCTTCCGCAGTCGCCGCAAGTGATCCAGATGACAGCCCTGTTCCGGGAGCTCATTCTGGAGTTCATGTCCTATCCCCGGTCCGAGACCGAGGCGGGTCCGGCTGCCCGGATTGCTGCGGTGATCCTCGATCAGCTCAAGATGCTGCCGGCTGCCCCTCTCCGACTGCCCATGCCGCAGGATAAAAGACTGCGTGATCTGTGTGAGGGAATTGTGCGCTGTCCGGCGCATATTCCCTCCCTCTCCGAAGCCGCCAGCCGGTGTGTCCTGTCGGTGCGGTCTTTCGAGCGGAGGATGAAACAGGAGACCGGCCTGAGCTACCGCACGTGGTGCAGGCAGGTGAAGCTGTTCCGGGCAATCGAACTCCTCGCGCTTGGCCGGACCGTGTCGGACGTGTCGCACAAGCTGGGATACGAGGAACCCAGCGCCTTTGTCGCCAGCTTCAAGAAGGCCTTCGGCACGACACCCGGGCGGTATTTTTCAGCCGTACCGGCCCTTTGATTTGCGTCATGGCGGTCCTGTGCGGGCCGGTCCAGCATCCGGAACGTTCCACCCTGGAGTGTTCAGATGTTCAAGACAATTCTCGTTCCGATCGACCCGGCTGAACCGGCTTTTTCCAAGGATGCGCTCGACAAGGCGCGGCAGTTTTCGAGGGACTACGATGCCAAAGTGCTGTTGCTGGCAGTCTGTCCGGAGGTCCAGAGTTTTGTCACCAGCCAGTTGCCGGAAGGGTTTCAGGAGCACGAGCTTGAAGAAACCCGCACGATGTTGAACGGCCTTCGGGACAAGCTCGATTTGGGCGGCAGTGTTGTGCAGGTGGAAGCCCGGATCGGCGCGGTTGATGCCGAGGTGCTCGAATTCGCCGCACGACACGCGGTCGACCTGATTGTGATGACCTCGCACAAGCCGGGATTTTCGACCTATTTCGTCGGCTCCCATGCGGCGCATATCGTCCGCCACGCGCCGTGTTCTGTCATGGTCTTGCGCGGGGACTAAGTCATGGGTCAAGCGAATTGACGCCCGAAGAATTCAAGGCGGCCCGGCAAAGTCTGTGATTACGGGCCAAGGTCACGTGACCACATCATCCGGTCCCAAGACACATGGGGCAGGACCGGTCCGGCCATACCCGATGTCGGCTGCGCTATCCGCAAAACCGATCCGGAACTGACAGCCCCATGTCACCTCGAGCCGGGCAGCTAGCATTCGTACCCAGCTGTCAATTCGCGGCGCAAGGTGGACGCTGGTTCAGCATCTTCCAGAGCGGATGTCAGCAAGGCGGCCGCTGAAATGGCAGTTTGCATGCGGGCCAAGAAATGAAAAAACCCGTCAGCCGGTGAAGACTGACGAGTTAAAAAATGGAATGCAGGACGCTTCTCAGAAACTTGCCACGCCATAAGACGTTGCTGCGGATGCGTAGGTGCTCGCAACCGGCAAGGAAATTGACAAAACAGCCAGCGCGAGAGCCATTGCCCGGATGATTTTCATGATCATTTACCTTTCAAGGCGAAGGCTGTCAGATACTGACCGGGTTGGAATTTGCCGAGGCAGACGCAATCGAGGATGTAACCGGTACCGCCGCCAAGGTAACCGCCAGTGTGAGCGCAATTACACGAATGACTTTCATGATCTCTCTCCCATTCACTCCGAATCGCCACCCGAATGACCATAAACTTTACGTAATTGTAGAAATGTTATCTTGCAAATTACAGATCAGTCATGAATAGGTATGAGTGATGGGTTGCTGGAATACATCTTTCTGACGTTTAATCTTCAAGAAACACTGCGGTATAGTGATATCAGTAATATTATCATTGTTCAGGGCAGCAAGGCCGCCTACCTCCATCGGCCTTTTCCCACAGCTCCAGCCCATCCCTGAACCAAAGCGCCGGACGTGATTTTGTTGACCTCCTGCCATCCGTCCGGCGCATTTTCTTTTCGCGCATTCGTATGCGTCAATATGAAAAAACACCCTTTACGAGCATTGTATTTATTTACTATAATAGCGAGTGTTCGGCCCACCGAGCAACCTGCGCCTCAATGCATCCATGCCATCCGGTCTAAAGTCCCAATGTCCGACCGTGTGGCTCCCCTGTGCATTGGGGCGTTTTTTCTCTCAAAGAAAAACCCGCCAACCGGGTAAGGCTGATGGGTTTTTATTAGTAAAGTGATTTGGCTTGTCTATCAGCCCCCTAGCGACGAGCCAAACCCGTCAAAGACGTTATACCAATTGACTGAGGCAGATGCGACCGAGGTTGTGGCTGGCAAGACGGCCACAATGACAGCCAGAGCCAATACAATTGCGCGAATGTGTTTCATGGTCTTGTTCCCACTTGGTGTTGCTGGAAAATTCCAACGTAGCCAGTGTGCCTCAAACACCCTGATCGCACTGTAATTTAAATCACGTTTCGGTTTTTTGCGTGAGTAGCCCCCGGTATTGGGCTTGCGGCGCTTCCGGAAGCCCGAGGGGTGTTGTTGAAGGGGAACCACGGCAGGTCCTCATACACCGCTTGGCCTGGTTGAGGTTTTCTACTCAGGATTAATGAACGGACTCGCACAACCTTAGAACTCATATGACACAGGGGTACCGCTGAAACTGACGAGCTTCGAAGGAGTGCAGGGAAATGCGTGATTATTCAATAGAAACCAAACTGCTCAACAAAAGTACAAACGGTTTTCAATACGAGTTTTCCCTTCATCTAAAGAAGGTAAACATGTCTCAGGTTGATCTGATCTATCGGAGAAAATTCGACTTCGCAGACAAAGACATTTTTGGAAGCATGTCCGATTCAAGCAAGGATGTTTACATCAAGAAAATGTTGACCTCATTCAAGGCGCAGCTTGAAAAGCTTGTTTCTGCTTACCTTCGCCCTTTGACAACCACTATTATGGCTGCAACCCCGTATCTGCCCACGCACAAAACAGAACTGGAAAAGAAACTCAAGGGAATTAATAAAAAGATTGAAAACAAAGAAAAAGAAATTCAACAGTCACAAAACTCAAGCGATGAGCAGAAAAAAACAAGAGAAAAGAGTGCGTTGGAAAAAGAAAAGGAAAAGTGTATTAATGCAATAAAGACATACCCAAAGGCGATGAAAAAAGCGTTTGACACCTTTTGTGAAAATAAAATTCTGCCCAAAGCCAACGATATCAACGGAAAACTCAAGGAAAAGTACCTCAAGAGCATCCACAGCGGAATGCAATCAGACGCAAACGAGCAATTTGATGCCGGCATTGATGCCGGTCGGGGGACAGCCTACGCCGTGACACTTGGATTGTTTTCCGGAGTGACGGGAAATCCGGTGGCCTACATTCCAGGTTTTGTTGCGTCGTTTTTGGGTATTGTAAAGGCGCTGGAGAAACTGGCTGCCTCGAGGAAAAAGTTTAGTGCCGCTGCCGAAAAGGAACTGGATACAGGTATCCAGAAGATTGAAAAGGCAATTGGCACATACGTCAATCTTGAGACTCTCGACAAAAAACTGAACCTGGAAATTGAAAAGCTTAGGGAAAAAAACAACAATATTGAAATTATTTCAAATAACATTAACAACAAAAGCAACAAGGAAGTCCAGGACGCCTTAAAAGGTAACAGTCAGCTCAGGGCAAGTGCCCAAAAATTCTTAAAAGCCAAACAAAGGATGAAGTTTAACGTTAAGTCTTTGCAGGATAATCAGTGTACCGAAATCATTAATACGCTCTCAAATGCCAAGGCAATGTTGGAAGAAGTGCGAAATCAGGTCAAGGAAGACACGAATATTGTGTCCCAAAACGCTACCAATACAGCGGGAATTGCAGATGATGTTAGCGCGATTAGCCGTGGAATAGCCGGATTGCTGAATAGCTGACAGCACCTGTTATACCGCTCTCACTCCAAAACCCGA
>NZ_SMMF01000186.1:0-338 GCF_009711355.1 Roseibium sp. RKSG952
TCGACAACAACAGCCCCGTTCAGGCGGGAAATGTCTGTCGTTGTTCTATGTGCCCAATCCTTGCGGATACGGGCTTGACGCGCTCTCAGCCGGGCGGCGCGGCGAATGGCCCTGGCATGCCTTCCGGATCCTCGCTTGCGCCTGGAAGCAATCCGCTGCACCTGCTTGTGCAGCTTGTCAATCCGCTCGATGCTCTCGGGCAGATCGTAAACCCTGCCGTCAGACAGGGCGAGCGGAACAGCAACGCCCCGGTCAATTCCAACGGCTGGCAGATTGTTGGCCGGGACATTTTCCTCGGCATAAGCAGCAATGCTGATCTGCCAGCCGCCAGCTGTTCG
>NZ_SMMF01000655.1:0-3270 GCF_009711355.1 Roseibium sp. RKSG952
TGGTCAGATGATGTCGGAATACGCAGCCCGGTGTATGCTGTTGAAGAACCGTAGCGATTACCACCGGCCACATCTGCCTTGGCTTCCGCATTCGCTTTACCGCACAAACAGCGAAGCAATGCCAATCCATCGGCGTCTTTATACCGATGCCGAACTCAGTGTTCTCGAAAGAAGACGTATGCGTGGCTGGTGGCTTGAAAAAGCATTGCCCAAAACACCGATGGCCGGGCAGAAATTGGTGCAGTCATGGATTGGACGCAGCGTCGAAAAAAGATGAAATTGCATAAGTATTTTTCACGAAGACGGAAGACTCTAATAGAATGCGTACTAAAAACGCCGATATTACTGCTGATTTACGGCGGAATAATTATGTATTTCAATATCGATAGAAAGCGAACTTGGTCCCTCCCCAACAGGTCATGTTCACAAAATTGCTCCCGACTTCATAACCCGCTTGGCGGGTTATTTTTTATTCCAAAATACTAATCAGTAAGTTGGCACAACTCATGGCATCTTATTTGGAAAGACGCGAAGGCCGCACGGCATCGGGCAATATCAACACTCCTGGCCAATTCTGACATCTATTCGGCATCAGAACCCCTGGGGTAAAATTAGGGTTGTATATTGTCTGGGGGTCTTCAGACGCTACGACAACGTAGTTGGAGGGAGTGAATTGAAAACGCTAGCTTTGAGTGTCGTCGGTGTCGGTGTCGTCGTTGCGGCATATCTCGTGTTTATATTCGCGGATGGACCTGCACAGGCTGAACTGAAGCTTCATGGATACGACCCGGTATCCTATTTCAATGCTGCAACACCGGCAGAGGGATCGCCGGAGTATTCCGCTGTTCATGATGGTGCACGTTATCATTTTGTGAACGCCGAAAACCGCTCGGCGTTTTTGAAACAGCCGGACAAATTCAAGCCTGAGTATGATGGCCACTGCTCTTACGGCGTGAGCCTTGGCCAGAAATTCGACATTGACCCGCTTGCATACAGGGTGGTCGACGATCGGCTCTTCCTTCAATTAGATGCCGGAACGCGCGATGTCTGGTTGGAGGCGGAACAAGAAAACATCCGCTTGGCCGACAGCAATTGGCCGCAGCTCCGAGCCACTTCAAACTGAGCCAGATATTTGTCTGGCTGCAATGGCGTTCCAAAGAAGAAACGAATCGTTCAGCATGCCAAGGCAATCCGTTCAAAACCGGTATTTCTTGATCGCTGCTCCAATAGCGTTTTTCGCAATCCTCGCTGTCGCGCTGTGGAATGCGAAAACCGTGTACGACAATCAGGTCATCAAACTTGATGAGAAACTGGAACGCATTTTACAGAACCAAACGATTGTCATGTCACGCGCAATGGGGGATCGGGACGAACGTCTGCTCAAATTGATAGGCGCGAGCCTGGTTGCGGACCCGGATATCGTTTTTGTTCATATCAACGACGAAACCGGTAACACAATTGCCAGCTTGGGTCGAAAAGCCACCCATGGCACCTCGATGGCGCAACAAATCAATGTCCGGCGCGATGGCAAACTCACTGATGGTGGAAGCCTCGAACTAGGGATCACTTACAAGCCTGCACGGGAGCTCTTGCAGGAGTCTCTCGTTTTTTCTGCCTTTAGCGCATTTCTAGCGATTTTTGCAATTTGGCTCGGCGGTTTTTTGGCGTTCCGATACATGGTCGGTCGCCCGATAGAAACACTTCATCAATTGATCGATGGGTGGAAAACCAATCAGTGGAGCACTCCAAAACAACCACTTCCGAACAATGAATTTGGTTCATTGACTGCAGCTTTTGTTGAATTGCACGAAACGGTGCAAGCGCGGGAAAGTGAGCTGAAGTCTATTAAAGCCGGTTTGGAGATCCGGGTAGCTGAGCGGACTGAAGAACTACGGAAATTGGCCTCAACTGACGCCCTGACGGGTTTGGCAAACCGAAGAGCTGCCCTGGAGTTTGCCGAAGGCTGCCTGAGCCGCGCCGCCGCTATCGGCGAGGCCGTTGTGGTTTTTGCAATCGACCTGGATTACTTCAAAGCATTGAACGACCAGCATGGGCATGCGATCGGTGACCAAATGCTTTGCCACGCATCCCGGCAAATCGAAGCCTCCATGCCCGATAAAGCCTTGGTCGCGCGCATGGGTGGGGACGAGTTCATCGCAATTGCGCCTTGTTCTGTGGGGGCTGCGGTCTTTATCGAAAAAACTGGCGATGTCCTTGTCGAGAAGCTCTCTTTGCCGGTCATACTGCAGCAAGTCGAATGTCAGATTGGCGCGAGTGTCGGGGTCGCAACAGAGAAATCCGGGGGTACAAGCTTCGAGAAGCTTTTGGCGAATGCAGATCTGGCGCTTTACGATGCCAAAAATAACGGCCGTGGAACATCTTGCCAGTACGATGCAGACAAACATACCGCGCTAAAGTCTCGGCGTAGCTTGGCCGATGAAATCACTCAAGCCATCTATAATCACGACTTCGAGCCTTACTTTCAGCCACAACTTGATTTGTGGTCTGGGGAAATCATTAGCCTGGAACTTCTGGCACGATGGCAGCGAGGATATGAGCAGATCAGTGTGCCCAAGGCGTTTTTGTCCGCAATCGAGGATGGAGGGTTTTCTAACAAGCTGGACATGATGATTCTGGAGAAAGGCCTTGATGCCTTGATTGAATTTCATCGTTGTGGAGCTCCGAACTTGAGAGTGTCAGCAAACGCTTCCACAGCCTCTCTGCACAGCCCGGTTTATGTCGAGCACGTCCTCTCAGCATTGAAGAAACGCAATTTGCCTGCCAGCTGTCTGGCGATTGAGGTCCTGGAAGAAACCATGATCCGGGATCCCTACAATGAAGCTGCGAAGACGATTCAAAGGCTAAGCCACGCCGGCGTCCGTATTGAGTTGGATGATTTTGGAGTGGGTTACTCTTCACTTTCTCAATTGGCGCTTTTGCCGCTGCATGGTTTGAAGCTCGATCGCTCGCTGGTAAGTCCGCTCCCAGGAGGTCAGACGGAAGAAATTGTACGCGCGATTTCGGCCCTCTGCAAAGAACTCGATATCAGCATCACCGCAGAAGGCATTGAGACACAGAAACAATTTGAGGTGCTGCATGATTTGGGTTGCGACTTTGTTCAGGGGTATTTGATCTCGCCACCACTGTCTTTCTCGGGAGCGCTCTCATGGATCCAATCAAGCAGATCCAAAAGACTAATTCGCAAATCGCATCCTGTATTAAAATCAATTACATAATTAAGGGTCAGAACAAGATTTGTAAAAAATCCTG
>NZ_SMMF01000093.1:0-247 GCF_009711355.1 Roseibium sp. RKSG952
GCGTCCTAGACCGCTAGACGATGGGCGCGCAACTCAGTGTGAGGCGTCCGCCCCGCTGAGGTGAGTGCGATATACGGCTCCCGAATCCGGACCGCAACCCCCTTTGAAGAAAGATTGATTTTGAGCTGTTGATAATTTCTTTTCCAGCTCTCCAATCATGCAACCTTGTCGCCGATCCGGTGGATTCATCCACGACGTGCAACAAGGCAACGGCCAAATTCTGTTCGCCGTAAGGGATTGAGTGTCA
>NZ_SMMF01000134.1:0-281 GCF_009711355.1 Roseibium sp. RKSG952
CAGGTCAATGCGCTTCGAGAAGCGTTGCCGGATGCGATCCGTGTGGGAACGGTAGACAAGTTTCAGGGGCAGGAAGCGCCCATCTGCCTTGTTTCCATGACGGCATCATCTGCCGAAGAAACGGCACGCGGCATGGAATTCCTGTTTTCCCGCAACCGGATCAATGTTGCCATTTCCCGCGCGAAGGGGCTGGCGTTGGTGTTTGGCAGTCCGCGCCTGCGCGAAGCCAAATGCGAAACAATCGAGCAGGTGCGGTTGGTGAATACGGTATGTGCTTTGAA
>NZ_SMMF01000561.1:0-1876 GCF_009711355.1 Roseibium sp. RKSG952
CTGACGGCTTGCGCTTCGCTAAAATCGCCGCCCTTCAGGGCGGGGAGACGTTAAAAATAGGCAAATAGGAAGACTTGAATATGCATACAGGAATCCATAAGCGGGTTGGCTACTGGAAGAGAATTGAGAATATTGCGCTCTGGTGCATTATTGCTCTATCACCAGTTTTGTTCTTGTCCCAAAACTTCCGATCTTTTGTAAGCGGCGTTTTCTCGGATGTAAATGGAATACACGAAGCACTAGGGTTCGGGAATATAGTGTTGATTTTATTCAGCTCCCAGCCCCTGGCAATTCTTTCCGAATTTAATAAAGAGTCGTCACTCTTGGAAGCGTTGGAATCGCTTCAATCTACATATGTAGCAGCGTATTTTGTAATTTCCGCTATATCCATTGTTATATTGATAATACATTCTTTAATAAAAGGGAAATTCCACGGAAAAGTTAAAGAAATAAAGCAATACTTTGAAATCATGCTATTTGTTTCTTTTGTAGTTATGCTGACGTATTTTATAACTAGCGCGATCAGAACTCAGGGTTTTTTGGAAAGTAATTTACATAGGTTTATATGAATTCGGTTTTAATATCATTGCGGACGGAGCGCGGCCAGCGCCGGGTGAACGAGCAAAAGCCTGTCAGCAACGCGAGTCTCGTTGCGCAGCCTGACGGCTTGCGCTCCGCTGAAATCCCCATCCTTCAGAGCGGGGAGTAGTCACGCGAGAGCCGACATGCTGACGAACACTCCGCCCCGGGGATGTCTTCTGCCGAGACTAACAATACTTCATATCCCGATTACGTAAAGCAATCGGGATATGAAGTTCATTAACCCTTTACGCGGATCATGGGGCCCCGAAAAGTCGGCACTTGTATAGAAAAACAAGGTCCTGCTGCGGGATTCGTATGATGTAAACCTGCAACAGCCGGTTCACCTATGGATTGCTTTGGCAGAAAAGAATTGACTGGGGGTGAGTCCTTGTGATTAATCGCCGCATGAAGAATTCAAGCGAAACGTCCATCCACCCGGCCCTTGCGATCCTGGCTACTCCCGGACAAAGCGCCGAAGTTTCTAAACCGATACCTGTACGTCCATTCCCCAAGATTTCTCTTGGGGAGCATGCTAGCGTAATCGCCGTCGGGTCGCTGGTGGTTCGTGCGTCGAAGGTTCTACTGCCGGGCGGCACCCGTTCCGGACTTATGGAGCCGAAGGATACGACCAGTGGCAGGTGGAGGCGCATGGGGGAGAACGGTCGCTGGATCTACGGCCACCTCGAGCTTGTCGACGATGCCGTCTTTGTCGATTCCGATTACCAAATTCCGAAAACGTCGCACCATCGCGACAGTCTCCCGGGGCATCTGGCCAACAGCGCCACGGTGCGGGAGCTGTGTCAAGACGAGGATTTTGCAGTATGTCTCTATGAGGCTCTAGCCGACCATCACTGGGTGAACGAAACGAGCGGCAAGACCTTCAAGACGGGCTGGGCAAACGCCGCACGGTGGGTCGCCGAGATCCGCGACATCAACGAGAGCTATCTCGATTTCTTCGATGCCGGGATCCCGGGCTTCGTGAGCCAGGAGGTGATGGATGTCCTTAATTCGCTGGGCTGGCTGCACGAAAGCGTGCGCGACACCTCCAGAGATCTGGAGATGGCAGAGAATCTAGTCGTCAGGAGCGAAGCTAATCCCGTCGGGAAAACGCCTCTATGGTACTCGTGCTGGATGCAGGGCCTCAGCGCCGAGGAGACGCTTGGCGGCCGCATGCACCGTTGCGCTTACCGCGGACAGGTGAACATTCGGGAATGGGAGCAGTTCTACATGCTTAACGATTGGGACATCTGATCCAAAGGCGCTAGCAAACCCCTTCCTTCAGGGAGGGGCAAGA
>NZ_SMMF01000890.1:0-33901 GCF_009711355.1 Roseibium sp. RKSG952
TCGGGTTTTGGAGTGAGAGCGGTATAACAGTCGGTAGAACTGGCCGCTTTAGGCTGCCTGTGCGCCATGTGTGACATACACCAAGAGGTGCTGACTTGGCTTGTGCAGAAACGGATTGCATTTCACACAAGGCTGTCTTGGGCCACAACTGGCAGCACCGGGCAAACTATCCTACACTGGAAATCACAGACAACCGATGACGGAGGCGATTGATGAAAGAAGCCGTTCCTCTAACCATCGACGTGGTTTCCGATGTGATGTGCCCGTGGTGCTATATAGGAAAGCGGAGGCTTGAGGCGGCCTTGCGCAACGTATCCGATCTCGACATCGCGGTACGCTGGCATCCGTTTCAACTGGACGGCACTCTGCCCCGTCAGGGAAAAGACCGCCAGCAGTATCTTGCGGACAAATTTGGCGGCCTCGAACAGGCGACGGCCTTTTACAAACAAATCGAAGCGGCTGGAGCGGCGGAAGGCATCCCCTTTGCCTTCGACAAGATCAAGTTGTCCCCCAACACCCTGGACAGCCATCGCCTGATCCTGTGGGCGCGGTCTGATGGATTGCAGGACGAGGTCGTGGAGCTGTTGTTTCGCGCCTATTTTCTCGAAGGCAGGGACCTGACCAAATCCGAAACCCTGGTGCAAGTGGCCGAGGATGCGGGCATGCAGTCCGACCTCGTTGAACACCTCCTCACCACGGACTCCGATCTGGACAAAACGCGCCATGAAATCGAACAGGCACAGGAAATGGGCGTAACCGGCGTACCCTGCTTTATCATTGACGGCCGGTTTGCCGTCGCGGGCGCGGAGAAACCGGAAACCATAGCCGCAGCCATCCGCCATGCCGAGGCTACACGCCCCGGAGCCGCGCAGACGGCCATTCACTGACCTGGCACCCTTCCCCAAAAAAAAGGCCCGAAATTTCGGGCCTTTCACTTGTTTGCAACAGTCAGTTATGCCTTCAGGATCGAGCGTCCGGCATAAATGGCCTGCGGGCCGAGCTCTTCTTCGATGCGGATCAGCTGGTTGTACTTTGCCAACCGGTCGGAACGCGCAAGCGAGCCGGTCTTGATCTGCCCGCAATTGGTGGCAACGGCCAGATCCGCAATTGTGGAATCTTCGGTTTCGCCAGAGCGGTGCGACATCACTGCGGTGTAGCCAGCCTTATGCGCAGTTTCGACGGCATCCAGCGTCTCGGACAGAGACCCGATCTGGTTCACCTTGATCAGGATCGAGTTGGCAACACCTTGCTCAATGCCCTGACGCAGGCGCTTGGAGTTGGTTACAAACAGATCGTCACCGACAAGCTGGCACTTGTTGCCGAACAGATCCGTCGCAGCCTTCCAGCCGGACCAGTCATCTTCCGCAAGACCGTCCTCGATCGAAATGATCGGATAGCGTGCGACGAGGTCACCCAGATATTGGGCCATTTCGTCCGGAGCAAGCGACTTGCCCTCACCGGCCAGAACATACTTTCCATCCTTGAAGAATTCTGTCGAAGCGGCATCCAGGGCCAGGAACATGTCCTCACCCGGTTTGTAACCTGCCGTCTCGATTGCCTTCATCACGAAACCGATCGCAGCATCTGTCGATTCAAGGTTCGGTGCAAAGCCGCCTTCGTCCCCGACATTGGTGTTGTGGCCAGCGTCATTCAGGGCCTTCTTGAGGGTGTGGAACACTTCCGCACCCATGCGAACGGCTTCGCGCAAAGAGCTTGCGCCGACCGGCATGATCATGAATTCCTGAAAGTCGATCGGGTTGTCCGCATGCGCACCGCCGTTGATGATGTTCATCATCGGTACCGGCAAGGTACGGGCAGAAGTTCCGCCGACATAGCGGTAAAGCGGCAGACCGGTCGCCTGCGCTGCGGCGCGGGCAGCTGCCAGGGACACGCCAAGAATGGCGTTGGCGCCAAGACGCCCCTTGTTTTCGGTGCCGTCCAGATCGATCATAGCCTGATCGATTTTCAGTTGATCTTCAGCATCCAGACCGCCGACGGTCTCAAAGATCTCGCCATTGACCGCATCTACGGCCTGCTGAACGCCTTTGCCCTTGTAACGCGCTCCGCCGTCGCGCAGCTCAACGGCTTCATGAGCACCGGTAGACGCACCCGACGGCACCGCAGCCCGCCCGAAGGAACCGTCTTCCAGAAACACATCCACTTCAACAGTCGGATTGCCGCGGCTGTCGAGGATCTCGCGCCCGATAATGTCGACGATAGCGGTCATTGGGAATTCTCCGTTCAAAGATAAATAAACTCGGATGGGCCTCATTATCGAATTGTCAAAGGCCCGAAAGACAACCGCGCTCGAAATGAGCGCGGATTATTTTAGGATCAGGCAGCAGCAGGTCGCTTGGCGATTTCGTCCAGCGCTTTCAATTGCGCCAACAGAGCGCCGAGCTCGCTGAGCGGGATCATGTTCGGCCCGTCGGACGGAGCCTTGTCCGGGTCCGGATGGGTTTCCATGAAGAGACCTGCGACACCAACTGCAACTGCAGCACGCGCCAGAACCGGAACCATGGTCCGGTCGCCACCGGTCGAAGCTCCCTGCCCGCCCGGTTGTTGAACCGAGTGGGTTGCATCGAACACTACAGGTGCACCGGTCTGCGCCATGATCGGCAAGGCCCGCATGTCGCTGACAAGCGTATTATATCCGAAACTCGCGCCGCGCTCGGTCAACATGACATTTGGATTACCTGACCCGGCCACCTTTGACAGAACATTTTTCATGTCCCAAGGCGCCAGAAACTGGCCTTTTTTCACATTAACGACAGCGCCGGTCTTGGCCGCAGCAACCAGAAGATCCGTTTGCCGGCACAGGAATGCCGGGATTTGCAAGATGTCAACAACTTCCGCGACCGGCGCACATTGCTCGGCAGCGTGGACATCCGTCACGACCGGGAGATCATATTTTTCCTTGATCTCAGCGAAAACCGGAAGCGCATCTTTCAGGCCGACCCCACGACCACCGGAAAGAGACGTTCGATTAGCCTTGTCGAAAGACGATTTGAACACGATGCCAATTCCAAGGCCTTCTGCTATTTCCTTTACCGCCGCAGCACACTCCAAAGCATGGTCCCTGCTTTCCATTGCACAAGGCCCGGCCATCAGACTGAAGGGTTGCGAATTGGAAAAGGAAACCTTCCCTACTGTGACGATAGAATTGACCTCAGTCATCGTATATCCTTGATGCGATCCATACCTTGCCCTGAAAAGGCAAATGCAGGCGTTCCATACCGGGCTTTTGCACCACCCGCAACACGAAGAGCTGTGCAAGCAACAAATTAGACCAGAGGGTAAAGCCACAAGATACATTTCATGCAGCTGTCACGATTGGCCGCCAAGTGAATAGCCAAATCGTCTTGACAGAAGCTTTTGTGCAAAGCATGTCGGGCGCGACTTACACAACCTAATAGAGTGAGAGATCACAAATTCATGTTTAAGCCTATCCGTAAAGCAGTTCTTCCCGTAGCCGGTCTCGGAACCCGTTTTTTGCCGGCGACAAAAGCCGTTCCGAAGGAAATGCTCACAATAGTGGATCGGCCGATCATTCAATATGTGGTGGATGAGGCGCGCGCGGCGGGTATCGAGCACATCGTCTTTGTGACAGGCCGGAACAAGACCGTCATTGCGGATCATTTCGATCGTGCCTACGAACTTGAGGAAACGCTCAAACGCCGCGACAAAAACGCAGCCTTGGAACTGCTGCAAAAGCTGAGACCCTCAGCCGGATCAACAAGCTTTACCCGGCAGCAAGAACCCCTCGGACTGGGACACGCGATCTGGTGTGCCCGGGATATCATCGGCAATGAGCCATTTGCGATCTTGCTTCCTGATGTGATCGTCAAGGCACAAAAAAGCTGTCTCGCCCAAATGGTAGAAGTCTACAACGAGACTGGCGGCAACGTCATTGCCGTTGAAGAGGTTCCGGAAGACCAAACAGACCAGTATGGCATTGTCAAACTCGCAGAAGGACAATCCGGGCATGCTCAAAAAATTGCCGGGATGGTCGAAAAACCTGCTCTGGGAACAGCACCGAGCAATTTGATGATTACCGGCCGCTATATCCTCCAGCCCGAAATTTTCGGACTGCTCTCCGGTCAGGAAACCGGAGCTGGTGGTGAAATTCAGTTGACCGACAGCATGCTGAAATTGATGGAAGACCAACATTTTACATCTGTTGAGTTTGAAGGGGTTAGCTACGATTGCGGTTCGAAGGCCGGCTTCATCAATGCGAATCTGGCCTTTGCGTTGGACGATCCCAAACTGGCAGCTGACATTGTTCCGCATTTGAGCGAGTTGCTTGGCCACAAGAACGCCGCCGAATAGGCGGCAACGCACAGGATGTGGGTCTCGATATCGACGGCTTGCATTTACCAACCAACTGGTTACGAAGGAGCCGGTCCTGTTAGGACCGGCTCTTTTTGCATTCGGAAGTCTCAATGTCTTTACCCAAATCCGCCCCCAGGACTGTTGCCATCATCGGGCTCGGCTATGTTGGCCTGCCGGTTGCCGTCGCCTTTGCAAGTGCCGGACACCGTACAATCGGATTTGACATCAAACCGGAACGGGTCAAGGCATTGAAGGCCGGTATCGATGTGACCGGGTCCGTTGCGAACGATGCATTCGAACAGCCGGATTTGTCATTTACCTGCGATCCGCAAGAACTGTCGGACGCACAGATCTTTGTCGTCGCGGTTCCGACACCGGTGGACCATGCCAAACGCCCGGACCTTGCGCCCTTCAAGGCTGCGGCAAAAACGGTCGGCAGTTTCATGCGCCGCGGGTCCATCGTGGTGTTTGAATCCACGGTCTTTCCCGGCGCGACTGAAGAAATTGCCGTTCCAATTCTCGAACAAGCATCCGGACTGGAGTTCGGGCGGGATTTCCAGGTCGGATATTCGCCCGAGCGAATCAATCCCGGCGACCGGGAACGCGGGTTCAAGGATATCGTCAAGATCGTCTCTGCAAGCTCTGATCAGGCTATCGACGATCTCGTGACCCTTTACGGCTCAGCTATTGACGCAGGCATCCATCGCGCACCATCCATCAGGGTTGCCGAAGCGGCAAAGGTTATTGAAAACACGCAACGGGATTTGAACATCGCCCTGATGAACGAACTCTCCATGATGTTTCATGCGATGGGCATCGACACCCGCGATGTATTGGAAGGGTCAGCCACAAAATGGAATTTTCTGCCCTTTCAGCCGGGTTTGGTTGGTGGCCACTGTATCGGAGTTGATCCCTACTACCTGACCCACAAGGTCCATGAGATCGGAATGACCCCGCAGGTCATTCTGGCAGGCCGCGGTACAAACGAGGCAATGCCGGGGTTCATTGCCGGAAAGATCATCCAGACTTGCGTCAAACTGGGCCGGACCATGCCTCCAAAAATTGCGGTTCTCGGGATTACGTATAAGGCGAACGTTCCGGATACACGGAACTCGAAAGTGGTGGACCTTGTCAGGGAATTGAATGAGTTTGGCGCGGAGGTTCTTATTCATGACCCGACCGCCGACCCCGACGAAACTTATGCTGAATATGGTATTTCGCTTTCCGGCATTGCAGAGCTTGCAGAGGCCGATGCCGTGGTTTTGGCGGTGCCGCATGACAGCTTCTTCGAACAGGGAGACGCCTGGCGCCTTATCGAAGGACTGCTTGGCCAAGACCGTTGTCTGGTTGCGGACATTCCGGCAAGGCTTGATCGCAATGAGACACCGGACAACGTCATGTTGTGGCGGCTTTGAGAGTTTCGCGCCAATCCCGATGACCTGCTCCAGGCAGGAAGCCTAAAAACGATCCTTATTGCCCCTTTTTGCGTAATCAATTTGGATAACGCGCATGGGAGCTATGGCATGAAGGGTTCGAGTCTACTGTTTGCACTGCTGTTGGTAATAATCGTCGGCAGCGTAAAATCGGGGTTTGCCCAAGTTCCGGAAAATAACTCCGTGTTTCAATCAATGATCACGGGCCAAATACAGGCATTTCGGCGCGGAGATGCGGACACCGCTTTTTCCTACGCCACCAAGGACCTTCAACGCCGTTTTCAAACGCCTGACATTTTCATGCAAATGGTCAAACAGGCCTATCGCCCGGTCTACCAACCCAGAACGGTCACATTCGGGGCGGCACGGGAGACGCCACACGGCCCGATGCAGGATGTTTATGTGACCGGTCCGGATGGCGGCTCGTGGCGTGCGGTTTACAGCTTTGAACAACAAGCCGACGGCACCTGGCGGATCTCGGGATGTTACCTCACCAAGTCGCCTGGGATTGACGCATGAGCGCATTTAAAGAGGACTGATATCCCCCTTGGCCCAGTCCGCCTTTGTCGTCTGGCGGAATTCCTCAAGCCGGCCAGCGTCAATCGCGTCCCGCATACCCTGCATCAGGTTTTGATAGTAGGCGAGGTTGTTCCAGGTCAGTAGCATGGCAGCAAGCCCCTCACCCGCGCGCACCAGATGGTGGAGATACGCGCGGCTATAAGTGCTGGCCGCGGGGCATGAGCTTTCCTCGTCAAGCGGCCGGTGATCGTCGGCATGACGGGCGTTTTTCAGGTTTACCTTGCCAAAACGGGTATAGGCCAGTCCGTGACGGCCTGCGCGGGTCGGCATCACGCAATCGAACTGGTCTATGCCGCGCGCAACACTTTCCAAAAGATCATCCGGAGTGCCGACACCCATCAGGTAACGCGGCTTGTCGACAGGCATTACCGGCGTCGTGATCTCGAGCATTTTGAGCATGACATCCTGCGGCTCGCCAACGGCCAGACCGCCAACGGAGTATCCTTCGAACGGCATCTTGCCGAGCTCTTCCGCCGAACGGATACGCAGATGCGGCACGTCACCGCCCTGCACGATCCCGTAGAGCCCCTGCCCCTTGGCCGGACCACCCATCGTTTCAAACTGCGTCCGCGAGCGTTCCGCCCAGCGAAGCGACAGCTCCATGGCACGCTGCACTTCCTCTTCCGGGCTCGGCAACTTGATGCATTCATCCAGCTGCATCTGAATGTCGGAGCCGAGCAGTCCCTGGATTTCAATCGAGCGTTCAGGTGTCAAATGATACTTCTTGCCATCGATATGGCTCTGGAATCGCACGCCGTCCTCGTCGAGCTTGCGAAGCTGCGCCAGCGACATCACCTGAAATCCGCCACTGTCGGTGAGGATCGTGTGCGGCCAGTTCATGAACGTGTGCAAGCCCCCGAGCCGTTCGACCCTCTCCGCAGTCGGCCGCAGCATCAGGTGATAGGTGTTGCCCAGAACCACATCGGCACCCGTCTCGCGAACCTGTCCGGGATACATCGCCTTGACGGTCGCCTGGGTGCCTACCGGCATGAAGGCCGGTGTGCGCACCACGCCATGCGGGGTCGTAATCTCGCCGCGGCGGGCCATACCGTCGGATTTCAGCAGTTTGAAGGCAAACGGCTTTGAAGTGTCTGCGGTCATGGGTCTTATCCTCGTCAAGCCTGTGTTGTGGGAAACAGAAGGGAGGAATCCCCATAACTGTAGAAACGGTATTCGTTCTTGATCGCGTGACGATAGGCACCACGCATGGTTTCAAGGCCGCTGAAGGCAGACACAAGCATGAACAGCGTCGACCGCGGCAAGTGAAAATTCGTCATCAAGACGTCAATGGCCCGGAACCGGTAGCCCGGCGTGATGAAGATTGAAGTCTCACCCTTGAAAGCCTGCAGACCGTCTTTGCCCTGGGCTGCACTTTCAAGAATGCGGAGCGATGTGGTTCCGATACTGACAACCTTGTTGCCCCGCGCCTGAACGGCCCTGAGCGCCGCGGCGGTTTCCGGGGTCACCTCGCCCCACTCGGCGTGCATCTTGTGATCCGAAGTATCGTCGCTCTTCACCGGCAAAAATGTGCCGGCACCGACATGGAGGGTCACAATGTGTTTTTCGACGCCGCGGCGCTCGACCGCTTCCATAAGTTCCGGCGTGAAGTGAAGCCCGGCCGTTGGAGCAGCAACCGCACCATCCTTTTCAGCGTAGATGGTCTGATAGTCCTCGCGGTCCTTTTCGTCCTCGCCACGCTTTTGGGCAATGTATGGAGGCAACGGAATATGCCCCACAGCTGAAATAGCCGCATCCAGAACAGCACCTTCATAGTCGAACTCAAACAACACTTCGCCCTGGTCGCCTTTGCGAACCACTTTGGCAACAAGGCCGCCACCATGAGCGCCAGTGAAGATGACAATATCACCGGGTAGCAGTTTTTTGGCCGGTCGCACAAAGGCCCACCAGGCATTGCGAGCCGCCCGCAAATGCAGCGTTGCGCCAATATTTGCGACTGCATCCCCACGAGTACGGGTGCCTTCCAGCTGTGCCGGGATCACACGCGTATCGTTAAACACAAGCGCGTCACCCGGCTGCAGAAGGTCCGGCAGGTCCGAAACGCCACGATCCTCGAGTTCCGGTGTGCCTTCGGGCCGGACAACCAGCATGCGCGCGCTGTCACGCGGACGTGCCGGACGCAGCGCAATACGGTCATTGGGCAAATCGAAATCGAACAAATCTACGCGCATGCGGGCATTCACATCCTTATTCTGCGGGGAAGTGTCTTGAGAGCAGCCATCAAACGGCGCTCAAATCAGACCGACCCGGCTCTTATAGGGCCGCTTCTGGCCGGTCAACCTAAACCGGGGTTAAAGCCATGAAAAACGGCGCGTGAGCAGACCCCACGCGCCGTATCTCACCAACTGGCGTCAGTGTTTACGCTGCGTCTGCAGCAACCTTGATCGAGTTGATCTTGTCCGGGTTCGCGACCGGCTCGCCGCGCTTGATCTTGTCGACATTGTCCATGCCTTCAATCACCTTGCCCCACACCGTGTATTGACCGTCCAGCCATGATGCATCCTGGAAACAGATGAAAAACTGGCTATCGCCGGAATTCGGATCCATCGCACGTGCCATGGAGCATGTGCCACGCACGTGCTTTTCCTTGCTGAATTCCGCCTTCAGCTTTTTGCCCGAACCGCCAGTGCCGGTTCCCTCCGGACAACCGGTCTGGGCCATGAAGCCGTCGATCACACGGTGAAACACGATCCCGTCATAAAACCCGTCGCGAACGAGTTCCTTGATCCGCGCAACGTGAGCCGGCGCAAGGTCCGGACGCATTTCGACAACGACGGCCCCTTGCGTGGTATCCATGAGCAAGGTGTTCTCGGCGTCCTTGATGTCAGCCATGAAAAAATCTCCGTTTGGTCAGGAAATGGATGTGATTGTGAACTCAGGTCGCGTCAGCCGCGACCTGCATCTTGATGATCTTGTCCGGGTTTGCCGGCGGCTCGCCGCGCGTGATCGCATCGACATGCTCCATGCCGTCTACAACTTCGCCCCAGACCGTATATTTGCCGTTCAGCCAGTCGCCATCATCGAACATGATGAAAAATTGTGAGTTGGCACTGTTCGGATTGCCTGCCCGGGCCATGCCCAAAACGCCGCGCTTGAAGGGTGCATCGGAAAACTCCGCCTTCAGGTCCGGCTTGCCGGAACCGCCCATGCCGGTGCCGGTGGGGTCTCCTGTTTGCGCCATGAAACCGTCAATCACACGGTGAAACACCTGTCCGTCATAAAACCCCTCACGCGTCAATTCCTTGATGCGCGCAACGTGGTTCGGAGCAAGGTCCGGGCGCAGCTGGATAACCACCTGACCATCCTTGAGATCCAGGTACAGAGTGTTTTCGGGATCCATATCCTGCGCCATTGCACTCATCGGCGCAAAAATAAGGGCGGATACCATTGCCAATAGGGTTAGGAAACGTGCCACAGGTAAACTCCATCTAAGTGTGGATGAATGAGCTTCTTGGCGAACTACATCGCCGCCTGCCCGGTTCTGAGACGCAAGGGACCTGCAACACTGGCAGGCACAAACGCACCGATATCTCCCCCCATCTTGGCGATCTGCCGAACCAGGGTGGCGGTGATATGGCGCACATTCGGGGACGCTGGCAGGAACACCGTCCGGATCGATGGCTCCAGAGTTCCATTCATGCCGGCCATCTGCATCTCGTAGTCAAGGTCGGTTCCGTCGCGCAATCCACGCACCAGATAGGCCGCCCCCTGATCACGTGCAGTATCGATCACCAGATTGGCAAAGGAAATGACTTCGATGCGGGACGCATCTTCCGGCGCAAACTGCTCCCGGGCTGCGGCGTGGATCAGGTCCACCCGCTCCTCGAAACTGAAAAGCGGCATCTTGCCCGGATGTATGCCGATGGCGACCACGACCTTGTCGGCCAGCGCCAGGGACTGACGAAGGATGTCGACATGGCCATTGGTGACCGGATCGAATGATCCGGGGTAGAGCGCGATACGAGTCATGACGGTTTCCTACTCTGAGCAGGCGCCGGGAACAAGGCTTGAGTTCAACCAGAACCATACGCAATCCCCAAAACCCCACCTTTGTGACCAGCGTCACGGTTTCCAACACCTCCATCTGCGACAACAAGATCATCAGACACAGGCAGAATTTCCTTGGAGGGTTGATATGCGTTTCGAACACAAGGCGGGAACAAGTAATGTGACAACTGAGGCCCGGGCGGATGCAAAAGCCAGAATGCAGGCCAGCAAGTTTCAGGCCTTTGGCTTCATTGCAGGCGCATTACTTGTCAGCATTGCCGTTATCTTTACCAGCTATCAGCCGGCATTTTCCAAAATAGCATCCGCAGATGTGGCAATGGCAGCTGCAGTCAGCAACATGCCAGCGCCGAAATCCGGACGTCTCGCCTCTGGTTCCTCTCCCGCTGCTTGCGACGGGCAGACTTGGGGAGCGTGGAGCGAAAGCTGTGCGGCAGCACTCTCAGGCAACAAGCCGGTGCGCAACGTCCGGTTTGTGACAGTTGAAAAGCATGCAAAGTCCGTGAACGAAACGATTTTGGCACGATACCCGGTTCAAAACTGATTGGATATCCGGCAGCCCCAGAAGCATGACCCAAGTGACAAACAGCGGCTAAGGGTATCCCCCGCCGCTGTTGCCATTTTTGATATCTGAAGGTCAGAGCTTACGCTTCCGGGGCATCATCCCCCGCATCGGGCCCTTCGGAAGATGGAGTCGAATTTCCATCATCCTCGTTCCCACCCGGCACTTCAAGGTCATCATCTTCATCGACATCACTGATGCGCTCGACTGCCACGACGTTTTCATCATTGGCCGTCTTGAAGACGATCACCCCTTGCGTGGCCCGTCCTGCAATGCGAATGCCGTCGACAGGGCAGCGGATCAACTGTCCGCCATCGGTCACCAGCATGATCTGATCGCTATCTTCTACGGGGAAGGATGCCACCAGACCACCATTGCGGGCATTGACGGCCATCGCGGTAATGCCTTTGCCGCCTCGGCCGGTCACGCGATATTCGAACGACGACGTCCGCTTGCCATAGCCGTTTTCAGAAACAGTCAGAATAATCTGCTCGGCCGCACTCATCTCGGCATAGCGCTCCTGACTTACCGGACCTGCTACGACACCATCCTCATCGCCATGACCATTGCCGTTGCCATTCTCGTCGGCCTCACCGCGCAACGCGCGCGAAAGCTTCAGATAGCCGGCCCGTTCCTCGGCCGTAACGTCGATGTGGTGAAGGATCTGCATGGAGATGACCTTGTCATCATCTGCCAGCTTGATCCCGCGCACGCCAACCGAATTGCGGCCGGAGAACACGCGGACGTCGGGAACCGGGAAGCGGATACACTGGCCGGATGCAGTCGTCAGCATCACGTCATCATGTTCCGAACAGGTGTCAACGCCGACAATGCCGTCGCCATCGTCCAGTTTCATCGCAATCTTGCCGTTGCGGTTGATCTGCACAAAGTCGGAGAGCTTGTTCCGGCGTACCGTTCCACGGATGGTCGCGAACATGACGTCGAGATTTGCCCAGCTGTCCTCGTCCTCGGGCAGCGGCAGGATCGAGGTGATCTGCTCGCCCTGCTGAAGCGGCAGCATGTTCACGAGAGCCTTGCCGCGTGAAGTCGGGCCGCCAAGCGGCAAGCGCCAGACCTTCATCTTGTAGCAGATGCCGCGAGACGAGAAGAACAGGACCGGCGTGTGGGTGTTGGCCACGAACAGACGAGTGACGAAATCCTCGTCCTTGGTCGCCATGCCCGAGCGGCCCTTCCCGCCCCGGCGCTGTGCCCTGTAGGTCGCCAGCGGCACGCGCTTGATGTAGCCGTTGTGCGACACCGTCACGACCATGTCTTCGCGCTGGATCAGGTCCTCGTCATCGAAGTCGGCGCCGCCCTCGGTGATCTCGGTCCGCCGCGGGGTCGCGAATTCGTCCTTGATCTCCAGCAGTTCGGTGCGAACAATTTCCTGAATCCGGGCACGGGAGCGCAGGATGTCGAGATAGTCGGCAATCTCGGCACCGATCTTCTTCAATTCCTCGTCGATCTCGTCGCGGCCCAGTGCCGTCAGCCGCTGCAGGCGCAGATCGAGAATGGCGCGGGCCTGTTCCTCGGAGAGTTTGTAGGTGCCATCCTCCTGCACCATGTGGCGCGGATCATCAATCAGCTGGATCAGCGGCTCGACATCCTTGGCGGGCCAGTCGCGTTCCATCAACTGGCGCCGCGCAGTCGCCGGATCCGGCGCTGTCCGGATCAGGTGGATCACATCGTCGATATTGGCAACAGCGATGCCGAGACCAACAAGGATATGAGCCCGGTCACGCGCCTTCTTGAGAAGGAATCTTGTGCGTCTTCCAACAACTTCTTCGCGGAAGGTCACAAATGCCTTCAGCATGTCGGAGAGGTTCATCTGCTCCGGCTTGCCACCATTGAGCGCCACCATGTTGGCGCCAAACGAGGTCTGAAGCTGGGTGAAGCGGTAGAGCTGGTTGAGCACGACATCGGCAACCGCGTCGCGCTTCAGCTCGACGACCACCCGCATCCCGGACCGGTCACTCTCGTCGCGAATGTCGGAAATGCCCTCGATCCGCTTGTCGCGCACGGCCTCGGCGACCTTTTCGATCATCGACGCCTTGTTGACCTGATACGGGATCTCGGTGATCACCAGAGCAAACCGGTCCTTGCGGATTTCCTCCACATCGACCTTGCCACGCATGACGATGGAGCCGCGGCCGCTTTCATAGGCACTCCGGATACCCGACCGCCCGAGGATCAGACCACCGGTCGGAAAATCCGGGCCCGGAACGATCTCCATCAGCTCCGCGAGCGTCATGGCCGGGTTTTCCATGATCGCGATGGCCGCGTCGATCACCTCACCCAGATTGTGCGGCGGAATATTGGTCGCCATACCGACCGCGATACCGCCTGCCCCGTTCACCAGAAGGTTCGGGAATTTCGCTGGCAGAACAACCGGTTCGGTTTCGGAGTTGTCGTAGTTCTCCTGAAAATCGACCGTGTCCTTGTCAATATCGTCCAGAAGCTTGTGTGCAACCTTTTCCAGACGGCACTCGGTGTAACGCATGGCCGCAGCCGGATCACCGTCCACGGAACCGAAATTGCCCTGACCATCAATCAGCGGCAAACGCAGCGAGAAATCTTGCGCCATGCGCACGAGCGCATCGTAAATCGCGCTGTCACCATGCGGGTGGTATTTACCCATCACGTCACCGACCACACGGGCCGACTTGCGGTAGGGCTTGTTCCACTCGTAGCCGTTCTCATTCATCGAATAGAGAATGCGGCGGTGAACCGGCTTCAGGCCATCTCTGACATCAGGCAGCGCGCGCGACACGATCACGCTCATTGCGTAATCAAGATAGCTGCGCTTCATTTCATCGACGATAGAGATCGGCTTGATATCGGATGGCGAGGCGCCAGAAGGTGTGCTGGTATCCTGATCAGCCAAGGAAAAACTCATTTCTTTGTTATTGCTGGCCTCCTTATATACGATTCATTGCGCGCAACCAAATCGGAAGCCCAATTTACACCGTCTAATTATCAATAAATTTCAGTCAGTTACACCAGCTGTGCACAGCGCCGAAAATTGATTTCAACAACAGGCTGCCCAAAACCGCGCTCCTGACGTAAAACCCGGGCTCAAAACACTCGGAAACAGGCCCTGCGAAACCCATGACCGACTTCTTCATCAACGCCTTTGCAACGCTGTTTGTGACCATCGACCCGGTCGGTCTGGCGCCAATGTTCCTGGCTGTTTCAGCCGGGATGTCCCCTGCGGACCGCAGACGGGTCGCGATCAGAGCCACGATTACGGGCGCGGCCATTCTGCTGGTCTTCTACGTGTCCGGACAGGCGGTTCTGAACGTTCTTGGCATATCCGTGTCCGCGTTTCGCGTTGCCGGGGGCATTCTGCTTTTCATCATCGCCATCGAAATGGTTTTCGGCAAACGCCAGGAACGCAAAACCGAAACTGCAGAAAAGGCTGTTGAATCGGTGGAATCCCATCACGGCACCATCAACGAAATTGCAATCTTTCCCCTTGCAATCCCGTTGATTGCCGGTCCGGCAGCGATTTCAGCCATCATTCTCCTGTCGAGCCAGGCACCCGACAAGGTCGCTTACGCCGGATTGGGGGGCGTTATTCTGATTATTCTGGGAAGCTGCCTGCTGGCCTTCCTGGCCGCGGAGCGCATCGAGCGCATGCTCGGCGAGACGGCCCAGCTGGTGATCACCCGTCTGCTGGGCGTGCTTCTGGCCGCACTGTCGGTGCAGTTCGTCGCAGACGGGGTCATGACATTCGTCAATACCAATATGTAGGCGAGAGACCGGTCATTCCTCGAGATCGACCGGGAACTCCTGACTTGAGAAGCCGTGGACGTTGTCCCGTGCACGGATCACGACTTCGGTAACGCCATCCGGGATCTCGACCCCGTTCAGCGACCGTGTAAAGGGCTGCTCATCCACATGCGGGTGCAAAAGTACCCGCTCCCCAAGCACGGTTCCATCGGGCGCGACCACTTGCCAGAGGTCCGCGTAGTGATCCCAGCCTTCGTCCGCATGCCTGATCGTGACAGAGAAGCTCCACTTGCTGTCACTCTTTGCAGCAATTGCATTGAGAATTTCGACCTCTCCCGCCTGAGCACTCCCGGCAGCGATAATCCCGCCGGTCATGATCGCCGCAAACAATTTTCCTGACTTGCGCATGCGCTCAATACTCCATCACCAGCACGTCAGCCCTGTTTTGCGTCCCCTCACAGCGTGAGCAAAATCACAAGCTTGTTAAACCGGGGACGATTTACAGGATTGAGCGCAAACAAGCCCGCAATCGGGGCAATTGGATGGCAGCGCGTGAACCTTTTATGGCGAATGCGCGCGGCGGCGAAACAAGGGCGCGAAGCATAAAATGCCCCCATGGCCCAAAAGAGCAGCTTGCTCCATAAAAAAGGCGGCCCGGAGGCCGCCTTCTCATGACAACAAAGTCTGCACCTATTCCGCAGGAACTGCATCCTTGGGAAGGTCTTTCGCTGCGTTCCCCTTGTCCTTCGCGCCTTTTGGCGGCCGCACGCGGTAGAACAGCGAATAGAGGACCGGGGTTGCGATCAGGGTAAGCACCGTCGCGAAGGCCAGCCCTCCCATGATCGTCACCGCCATGCCCTTGAAGAAGGCATCAAAAAGAAGCGGTGCCATGCCGAGGATCGTGGTGATCGCTGCCAGCATCACCGGCCGCATACGCGACACACTGGCCTCGACAATCGCCTGATACTTCTCCTTGCCCTCCTCGATCAGAATGTCGATCTCTTCCAGAAGAACGATGGCATTCTTGATCAGCATGCCGGAGAGCGACAGGAAGCCCAGCAAGGCCACGAAGCCGAACGGGGTATCGGTGGCAAGAAGCGCAATCGCCACGCCGTTGATCGACATCGGCACCATCAGCCAGATGATCAGGGGTTCGCGGACCGAGCCGAACAACAGCACGGTGATGATCAGCATCACAAGGAACCCAAGCGGCAGCTGGGCACCGAGGGAGGCTTGCGCGTCATTGGTGCTTTCAAACTCGCCGCCCCATTCCAGCTGGTAGCCAGCAGGCAATTCCAGAGCGTCGATCTGTGGCCGCACGCGCGCCAGGGCTGAAGCGGCGGTTTCACCGCCGGTCGGCTCGCCCATGACCGTCAGGGTCGGAACCCGGTTCCGGCGCTTGATCAGGGTGTCCTGCGGCTGCATTTCAAAACGCGAGACAATCTGGTCCACCGGAACATAGCGCTGCTGGCTGCCACTCCACACAAGCGTATCCGAGATGATCTCCGTCACCGACGTTCCGTCCGGGATCTCCTTTCGGGCAACGATCGGAATGGAATCGTCGTCATCCCGGTAGCTGCCCACCTGAACGCCATCGGTCGCAAACTTCAGTGATTGTGACAGGTCCTGTCGGGTGATGCCCGAAATGCGCGCCCGGTCTTCGTCAAAGACCGGCTGCACAACCAGCTCACGCTGACGCCAGTCGGCCCGGACATCGCCAAGACGGTTTTCAGGTGCGCTGAAGATTGCCCGCGCTTCGTCACCAAGGTGGCGCAACACATCCGCATCCGGACCGGAGAAACGAGCCTCCAGCTTGGCACCGGATGCCGGACCGAACACGATCCGGGTGGTAATCACCTGCGCTTCCGGGTAGTCGCTGGCAAACTTGCGGCGTAACTCGATCGCAAGCATGTCGATCTCTTCGCGGTCCCTTGCGCGCACAACCATGTGGCCAAACGCCGGGTTCGGATCTTCAGGTGCATAAGTCAGCATGAACCGGCTTGCGCCCTGCCCGACAAAGGTCGTGACAGCCGCCGCCCGCTCGTCCTCCAGAACCACCTTTTCCATGCCCTTCATGGCGCGTTCCGTCGCGCGGATATCCGTGCCCTGGGGCGCCCAGTAATCGACATAGAAGATCGGCGTGTTGCTGTCGGGGAAGAAGGCCTGCTTGACGCTGCCGAAACTGATCACGCAGGCAACGGTGATCCCGACAAGCGCCAGAACCGTCAACAGCCGCACATGCAGTGCGCCCACCAGGAACAGGCGATAGAAGCTGTAGATGATCCCCTTGTACGGGTCCTGGACCTGGGCCGCATCCGTGGTGCGGAAGAAATACTTCCCGAAGAGCGGCGTCACTGTCACGGCAAACACCCAGGACAACAACAGGGATATTCCGATCACGGCAAACAGCGAGAACAGAAACTCACCTGTCGCATCCGGCGAGAGCCCAATCCCGGAAAATGCCATGATGCCAATGACGGTCGCGCCCAACAGCGGCCATTTGGTCTGTTTGACCACCCGGCTTGCCGCCGGTATCGCCTTCATGCCGCGCTGCATGTTGATCATCATGCCTTCGGCCACAACGATCGCATTGTCGACCAGCATGCCCATAGCAATGATCAAAGCGCCAAGCGAAATCCGCTCCATCTCGATGTTGAAGACCCGCATCAACAGGACGGTCGCCAAAACCGTCAGCAGCAAAACACTGCCCACCACGATGCCCGCGCGCCAACCCATGAACACACACAGAACGGCGATCACGATGGCAACCGACATGCCGAGGTTGACGATAAAGCCGTTGACGGCCTCGTCAACCACCACGTTCTGCTCGTAGATCGGATGCATTTCCATACCGACCGGCAAGGTTTTCCTCAGCTCGTCGAGCCGGGCCTGCACCGCGTCACCAACCTCCACGATATTGGTGCCGGGCACCTGGCTGACGCCGATGGTAATTGCCCGGTCGCCATTGTGGCGGATCATTTGTTGCGGCTGTTCAGGCTCACCGACTTCAAGGGTCGCGATATCCGACAGGCGGATCATCGCCGTCGACCCCGGCTTGCCGATCACCAGATCACGGATCGTGGTGTACTCGTCAAAAGCCGTCGGCGTCATGAGTTGGATGCGGGTACTTCCGGACAGCCCGGAGCCGTTTTGCTGGATCGCGTTTTCCGCTTCCAGGACGGCAGCAACATCGGTCATCGACACGCCGAGGCTTGCCATCTTGTCCTGATTGACATTCAGGTAGATCGTGTCTTCGGGCTCACCCGTGACTTCGACCTTGGCAACACCCGGGACAGTCAGAAGATCCCGGCGGATCCTCTTCACGGTCTTGCGCATCTCGCGGTTCGAGTAACCATCGGCGGTAAAGGCGTAATAAAGCCCAAACACATCGCCGAAACTGTCATAGACCAACGGTGTGCGCACGCCTGCGGGCAGGTTGCGCTGCTCATCGGTCACCTTGCGCCGCAGCTCGTCCCATACCTGGGGCAATTCCTGCGAGTCATAGGTATCCTTGATTTCCACTTCAATGCGGGACAGGCCCGGCATCGAGGTGGAGGTTACCGTGTCGAGCTGCGGCATCTGCTGGATGGCCGTCTCGAGTTTTTCGGTAACTTCGGTTTCCACCTCATAGGCGGTTGCGCCCGGATAGGACGTAATGACCTGCGCCTGCTTGATGGTGAAGGCCGGGTCTTCCAGGCGTCCGACCGACGAGAGCCCCCAAAGGCCGCCCAGCAGGGCGATCAGCACGATCATCCACGTGTTGACCGGCTTTTCGATCGAGTATCGAGCAATATCCAAGGGATTGATCCGTTTCGTATTGTGACGGCTTAGCGGAGCGGGCGGACGGTCTGGCCGTCGCTGAGATAGGCAACACCTGCGGAGACAATTTCGTCTCCGATCTCAAGACCCGACGTCACCGGCAGGTACTCGCCGCTGACGGTGCCGATCTGAACCGGCTTTTTCGCCACTTCTCCGCTGGCATCGTCGAATTTCCAGACAAACGCATTCTTGTCGGCATCCACCGACACGGCCGAGGTCGGCACCATCACCGCATCGCCGAGCGGCAATCCGTCCGGCTTCACCTTGACCACGACAGCAGCGGTCATGCCCGGGTAAATCCGCATGTTTTCGTCGCGCGGCATCGCCAGCGTAATCCGGTATGTCTGGGTTACCTGGTCAACCTGGCTGGAATGCTCCCGGTATTCGAGCGGAAACTCCTGACCCGGCAGCGAGGGGAAATCCGCATGCATGGAGACAATCTGGTTTTCCGCCACCTTGGCAAACAGGGCTTCGGGAACATTGATATCGATCTGGATTTCGGAGATGTCCTGCAACCGCAAAACCGGCGTCCCAACGCCAACGGTGGTGTAATTGTCGACCAGACGCACCGATGCGATACCGTCGAACGGCGCGTGCAGTGCGGTGTATTCAAGATCCTGCTCCGCCCTTTCCAGAGCTTCAACAGCCAGATCGTATTCGTTTTTCTGGTCGTCATAGCTCTTCTGCGAAATAACGGCCCGGTCCTTCAACGTTTCAATCCGTTCCAGATCCCGCTTTGCCCTGTTCACCCGAAGGGTTGCTTCGCGCACGGCACGCTCGAAATCGGCCGGATCCAGTTTGGCGACCAAATCTCCCTCGGCCACGTGCTGGCTCTCGAGCACCGGCAGGGCCTCCAGTTTGCCCGGCACCTGGAAAGACATGTCGACAGTCTTCACGGCCTCGACCCGTCCGGTAAACCGGCGCCACAAAAATCCGGCTTCCTCGGAAACAGTGAAAATCTTCGCCGGACGCGGGTCGGCGCGAAGAGCTGCCTCGGCTTGAGCGACCGGATCCGGCGCGTCATCCTGACAGGCAGCCAGCACCGCGGCGCTCATTATGACGAACCCGATGCGCCGAACGGCGGATCCCCAATTCGATGTGTTTTGCATGATGTGTCTCAGCGCTCTTGTGATTTTGCGAGCCGGCTCCGCAAATGATTGTAGATGCCGGTTTGTTCTTCTTCCGAACGCAGCATGACCCCATGCGCATTCGCGAAATGCATGCCTTCAAGCGCCGACCAGATGGCCAACGCTTCATAGAAGTCCGGATGCTCCAAACGGATTGCTTCCTTGACTTCCTTCTTGAATTCCATGAACGGTTCAATCAGTTCCGGCGTCTTGAGATGGGTCACCAGAACAGCCCGGGCGACACTCTTGTTGTCGCGCAACCAGCACTCGGTGACATCGATCATCGCCGAAAGTGTGGGGCTTTTCGTGTCGGCGTGCTTGGCGCGCCCGGCCTCGATTTCCTCGGCAAAAATGTCCGCCAGACGCTGCACCATGGCCGCAACGAGGGCATCCTTGGTCGGAAAATTGTAAAGCACCCCGCCCTTCGAGAACCCCGCCCGTTCGGCGACGGCCTCAATGGTCAGGCTCAACGCACCCGACTCCCGCACCAGATCAATGGCGGAATCAAGAATATCGGTCTTGGTGGTTTTCGATTTGCTGGATGCCTGCATGTTCATACCGTCCGGTCAGTACAGATCCCGGGGTATAAACCGTCCAGCCGGTACAGACAAGTCTTTCGACTTCACATCACTGTGTCAGGGACCAAATCCGACCCAGAACTTGGTTGCCGGGACGCTCCGCAAAACCCAATTTCGAGAGCATAAACGCCTGCGCATTCCTTAAACGGCATTGCCAAACGATCGCGAAAGCCGCCCGCCTTTTGGATCAGGGGTTCATGGTTGCGGTCAATGCAGCTGCGCCGATCATGAAACCGCCCCCGGTCCGATTGAAGAGCTGCAGCCTTGAAGGGCTGTGAAGAAATGTGCCCAACGAATGGCCCGCCAACGCATAGACAGCCGATACCAGAACTCCGATCGCAACAAAAGTCGCAATCAGAAGGGCCAATTGCGGGACAAGTGGTGCGCTCTTCACCACAAAATTCGGCAGAAAAGCCATAAAGAACACAATGACCTTCGGATTGAGGGCCGTGATCGCAAAAGCTTTGACCCCGGCACCGATACCCGAACTCGCCGTCTCCGAAACACCTTGCGCGTCGAATGGGCTTTCCCGCCACATCTTTACGCCCAGCCATAGCAGGTAAAGGGCTGCAATCCATTTGAAAATGCCAAAGGCAAATGCAGAGGTCGCCAAGATGGCGCCAAGCCCGAGGGCCGAGACCGTTGCCGCTACCGCGTCACCCAAACCGACCCCCAGAATACAGCCCATGGCCGATCTGCTGCCTTTCGCGAGCGCATGACTTACGACAAACAGGTTCGTCGGCCCTGGCAAGGCAATCACAAATACCGATGAAGCCACAAAGGCCAAATACAGCTTGGGAGACATTCCGGACCCCTGTCAGTGGTCAATTGGTCCAGATCAGATAAGAGACAAACCTTTACCCGCAATGAGAACCCCAGTGCATTTTTCTAAATTATTATATATATTACAGTCACTTAATTCCTTAATAAGCCTATATTTACCAAATTAATAAATGGGCGCGTCCAGATAGTCCCGCAATCAGGCGGCCTGGCCCTTTTGCCCGGATTGTGGCACATTTGTGCTCCCTGCCCCGCCTGCGCGGCCCCAACTCCGATCCTCCAGCCGTTGTGCATATTCCAAAAAGGCTCCGGCCGGCATGGCAGCCGCGAACAGATACCCCTGGGCAGCCGTTACCCCAAGGTCCAGCAACCGGTCGATCTGCTCCTGAAGTTCGACCCCCTCTGCAATGATACCCATGCCGAGATTGTCGGCGAGCTCGACCATGGAATCGACAATGGTCGTCGAACTCGCGTCCGTGCCGAGCGCATCAATAAACATCTTGTCGATCTTGATGATGTTCACTCCGAGCTTTTGCAAATAGGCCATGCCTCCATGTCCGGTCCCGACATCATCCAGGGCCACCCGTATCCCGAGTGATTGCAGCTCGCCTATTATCTCACGCGCCAGCTCCATATCGACCAACGGATGGCGTTCCGTGACTTCAACGATGATCTGTTGAAAGGAAATCCCCGATCCTTCGAAAGTCTCCTTGAGGTCGTCAATGATCTCACGATCGAGGAAATGACCGGCAAACAGGTTGATAGACAGTTTCAAATCGGGATGGCCGGCATAGTAAGCACCCAATTCATCCCGGCATTGCACCATGATCGAGCGCGTCATGTCAAAGATGTGGCCGTATGTTTCGGCATAAGCCATGAACTGACCCGGCGAAACCAAAACGCCATTCGGACGCCGCCAGCGCATCAACACTTCGCATCCGCGCAAGTGTCCGGTCTCGATGTCGATAACAGGTTGATAATACGGAATGAACTCGCCACGCCCCACGGCGGCCGCAAATTCGAGGTCCGCCTCGCTTTCCGGGCGCCAGGACAACCAGACCCCCGCCCCGACGAGGACAAGTGCAAGTACCGCGCTGAATGCGGCAGTAATAACCTTAAGGCCATGCACGGAATGAAGCGCTGCCGAAAGTGGCGCCGAGACAGTGGCATTCAACGGGTAGTTTTGAGATGCTGCTGTTGAAACCAAAACAGAACCATCACCAGCGGTCGCCTGTTGCGCGGCGCCGGAGGCAAACCAAAGCAGATCATTATCCAGGGACATTTCCACGCGCCTGAAGGCACGCAAGTAATCCGGCCCCGGATCGGACGCAATCACGGCTGGTGTGAGTTCTGCAAAAAGACGCAGGGAATTTCCCAGTTCCCAGCTGATCAGCGCCGCTTTTGCCCCGAGATATTCGCGATCAAGCATCCCGATACCGACCCGGGGCGCATTTTCCCGCAAAGGCGGCAATACAGCCTTTCCGTCTAGCTGCTTGTCGGGTGCTACGCACATACGGCGGCCCTCGGTGTCAGCAAGGCCGATCGCATCAATCATGCCGAGTTCACCAACCAGCCGCTGATAGATTTCACGGTCTTCTGCCCGGCAAGTGACAATCGCATCCCGGTCGAGCCGCTGGAGGACCGATACGACTTGAGCAATCGCGTCCTCCGCCCGCTTGATATGCCGCTTCGCAATCGCCTCCATCTCGGACAGGGTCTGAGTCCTGGCGAAGTGGTCAAGGCTGGTATTGGCAAACAGCAAGGGAGCCATCGCCAACAAAATGGCGATCCCGATGGTACGAATGAAACTGAAGTATCGGCCAGACACCCGTATTCCTGCTAATGATGCGAACTTCATAAGAGTGCCCTGTCCGGGTAAACAACCCTTGAATAGTGGACTGCCGTAGCTTCGATTCGGAACTGCCGTCAATCAATTACGGCCATTTTTTGCGCCCGGCAATCCGCCAAAACGTGGATTTCCCGGGCACATCCACGGCAATTTGTGCATTCTTTAAAGTGTCAAAGCTTCAAAAAGTACGTACTGATCATAAATTAAAGGGCATCTTACAACTTGCCTCGCTGTTGTTTTTGCCACACCGTCCACCGGCTATCCGGCATTTTGGCACAGCAAACCTGGAGACTTTGCAATCATGGCTTCGCGTCCTTCTTCCCGCTCGCAAAGGCTGGCCTTGATGCTGGGGGTCTCCCTTCTAGTCACACCGCTGGAGGCATTCGAGCCATCCGGCAACCCGATCGCTGACAACTTTCTGAACCTCTTCGAAACGAACAAGGGCGAGGTCGAGAGCTACGGCGGCGTGTCAGAAAACGGCAACCGGGTCACGATAACGGACATACAGCTCACGGACCGGCAAAATGACGACACGTCCATCCAGATTGGCAGCACCACGCTCGAAGACGCAGATTTGCTCGATAACGGGCGCCTTGCCATTGAGCAGCTCGACATAGCGGACTTTGCGCTCCAATCCAAAGAAGCGCAAATGACTGTGTCCAGGCTCACCGCAACCGGCGTCACACTTCCCTCCCCCGAAGAGGCCCGGCTAGGAGTGGAACCGGACTCATTCGGCCCGACATACCGCTCGGCAGATCTCCAGGCACTCGAATTCACGGACAACGACGGCAACAGGTTCGACATTGCCAGCATCACGACATCAATCGATGAAATGTCCGGCAATCTGCCTACCGCCGGGCGTTTTGCGATCAATGACCTGACCATCAACAAGAACGATCTGGATGCGGAAGGTCAAAAGACCCTCGACGATCTCGGGTATGACAGTCTGTCGATCAGTGTCTCGGGATCGGGCAAATGGGACCCGAGTGCGGCCACTCTGGAAATTGATGACCTGACGATTTCCGGCGAGGACGCAGGCACCATGACCATCAACGTCGCCCTTGGCGGCATCACGCCGGAAGTGGTTGCCGAACTCAACGAAGCACAGGATGATCCGGGCAAGGCCATGGGGATCGTGCAGGGGGTGACGGTAGACGGCCTGTCGATCGCCTTCGACAATGCCTCGCTGATTGAACGGATGCTCGACAAGCAAGCGAACGAGGCCGGAACCGACCGCCAGGCTTATGTTTCCAAACTCACAAGCGCCTTGCCAATGATGCTGAATGTCCTGCAGAATCAGGCCTTTCAGGCCAAAGTGAGCTCTGCCCTCACCTCCTTTTTGGCCAATCCCCAGAACCTGACGGTGAGCGTACAGCCAAATGCACCCGTTCCGGTGCCGCAAATCATGGGATCTGCAATGCTCGCGCCTCAGACCCTGCCACAGCTCCTGAATGTCGGCGTTGAAGCGAATAAATAGGTCCCCGCCAACAGGCACCCTTTTGGAACCAGCCGCGCGGGTCAAGACCCGCGCGGTTTTGTCATTCGGCCGCCGATTGCCCTTCGAGCGGCTTGCCGGCCCGCTCAGGCTCCTGGAACTGTAACTCGCAAAGGCGGCGGTAGATGCCGTCATGAGCGTATAGACTGTGATGGGTCCCGCTCTCCACAAGCCGCCCGCGATCAAGAACGTGGATCCGGTCGGCATTGCGCACGGTGGCAAGACGGTGAGCAATCACCAAGGTCGTCCGGCCCGCCATAAGCCGCTGCAGTGCGGACTGAACCTTTGCCTCGGATTCGGCATCAAGCGCCGACGTGGCTTCATCAAGCAGCAGGATCGGCGCATCCCGCAACATTGCCCGTGCGATTGCAATACGTTGCCGCTGGCCACCGGACAGGCGCCCCCCGCCTTCGCCTGCACGCGTGTCATAACCGTCCGGCTGCTCCAGTATGAAATCGTGAGCATTGGCGTTGCGGGCGGCTTCCTGGATTTCCTCGAAACTCGCTTCCGGACAGCCGACCGCGATATTGTCGCGGAGCGACATGTCGAACAGGAACGTATCCTGCGTCACAACCGCAATATTGCTCCGCAAGGACGCCAGAGTGACATCCCGGATGTCCTTGCCGTCAATACGGATTGTGCCGTCATTCGTATCGTAGAACCTCTCAAGCAGTGCAAACACGGTCGACTTGCCGGCACCCGACGCGCCAACAAGCGCCGTTGTCTGGCCAGCCTCCGCAATCAGGGACAAGCCATCCAGTGCCGCCGCCTCGCCATATCCGAACCGGACACTGTCGAACACGACCGAGCCCCCTTTCACGCTCAGGTCTGCCGCATCCGGCTTGTCTTCCAGCCTCGGCTTGTCATCCAGCAGCTCATACATCAGGCGGACGCCGACAAGGCTCTTGCTGAGGTTGACGTTCAAGCGCGCCAGACGCTTTGCCGGATCATAAGCCAAAAGCAACGCCGTGATGAAAGAGAAGAATGCGCCCGGATCCTTGCCGAGTTCGACCACCGAGTAGCCGCCATAAAGGATCACCAGCGCAACCGCGAAACCGCCAAGCGTTTCCATGACCGGCGACGTGCGGGCAGTCAGGACCGCGATCTTGTTGGACTGTTTCTGAACATCGGCGACCGCCTGTCCCATCCGGCCGTGCATGACCGGCTCCACGCCGAAGGCCTTGACGATGCGGATGCCGAGCGTGGTTTCCTGCAGGACCGACATGATCTTGGCGGAAGACACATATTGGGACTTCGCATGCTTGCGGACACGCTTGACCAGACGCGCGACACTGAAGACGGCGGGCGGCATGATTACCAGCGCAAACAGGCTTAAAAGCGGGTCCTGAATGATCATCACCGCAACAAGGCTGATCAGGGTCAGAACGTCACGGCCAAGGGTCAGGATAACCATGTCCAGCACACTGCGGGCATCGCTTGCGCCACGGTTGACCCTGACTGCCAGATCGCCAAGCGCCATCCGGTCGAAATAGGACAGGTCCTGATGCGTCAAATGACTGAAAAGACGGTTTTGCAGGCTGGCGACAATGGCATTGCCGATCCGGCTCAAGACCACCAGCTGGCCATAGGTCGCCCCGCCCTTGATGGCGAAAATTGCCATCACCGCCGCCGCGATCAAAATGATCATCGTGGAGTCGCGATTGATAAAGACCTGATTGATCACGTCTTTCATGATCCACGCACTGGCTGCGGTGGACAAGGCGACAAGCGCCATGAAGCCGAAGGCAATCGCGTATTTCGGCGCAAATTGACGGCCGTTTTCCACGACCAGCCGCTTGATCAGCTGGAATGACCCTTCCGGATCCGTCCAGACCTGCCATCTTGCGGGATTGAGCACTATTCGTTTGCCCTTTCATGCTGCAAGGGCCGGATAGCCGGCCCTTGCTGAGACACTCGGATGTCCCAGTATGCCCCACTCCGGGCTTCGGGTCAGCTTTCCGGCAAATTAAGCCGCAAATGCAGATCGCGCAGCTGTGCCGGGATCGCCTCGCTCGGCGCCCCCATCATAAGGTCTTCCGCCTTCTGGTTCATCGGGAACAGCATGACCTCGCGAATGTTGGCTTCATCAGCCAGAAGCATGACCATCCGGTCGATCCCGGCTGCACATCCGCCATGAGGCGGTGCGCCGTACTGGAACGCATTGACCATGCCGCCGAAGCGCTTGTCGACTTCCTCCCTCGGATAACCGGCGATCTCGAAGGCCTTGTACATGATTTCCGGCTTGTGGTTCCGGATCGCGCCGGACACCAGCTCGTGACCGTTACAGGCCAGATCGTATTGCCAGCCCCTGACCTCAAGTGGATCGCCTTCAAGCGCTTCCATTCCACCCTGCGGCATGGAGAAGGGATTGTGCTCGAAATCGATCTCGCCGGTTTCCTCGTCCTTCTCGTAGATCGGGAAGTCGACGATCCAGGCAAACTCGAACCGGTCCTTGTCTGTGTGACCGAGTTCTTCGCCGATGATCACGCGCGCCTTGGCGGCCACCTTTTCAAACGCCTTCGGCTTGCCACCGAGGAAGAAGGCCGCATCGCCCTCTTCAAGGCCGAGCTGCTGGCGAATCGCCTCGGTGCGCTCAGGGCCGATGTTCTTGGCAAGCGGACCGGCGGCTTCCGTGGACCCGTCTTCGGCCTTGCGCCAGAAAATATAGCCCATGCCCGGCAGGCCTTCGCCTTGCGCGAACTTGTTCATCCGGTCGCAGAACTTCCGGCTGCCGCCCTTTGGTGCCGGAATTGCGCGGATTTCCGTGCCGTCCTGCTCCAGAAGCTTGGCAAAGATCGCAAAGCCGGACCCCGCGAAATGCTCGGACACGACCTGCATCTTGATCGGGTTGCGCAGGTCCGGCTTGTCGGTGCCGTACCACAGGGCCGCGTCCTTGTAGGAAATCTGCGGCCAGTTGCGGTTGACCGGGCGGCCCTTGCCGAATTCTTCGAAACAGCCTGCGATCACCGGTTCGATCGTGTCGAACACCTCCTGCTGGGTGACAAAGGACATTTCCATGTCGAGCTGATAGAAATCGGTCGGCGAGCGGTCGGCACGCGGATCTTCATCCCGGAAGCACGGCGCGATCTGGAAATACTTGTCAAAGCCGGAGACCATCAGCAGCTGCTTGAACTGCTGCGGCGCTTGCGGCAATGCATAAAACTTGCCCGGATGCAGGCGGGACGGGACCAGGAAGTCGCGCGCGCCTTCCGGCGAGGAGGCGGTGATGATCGGGGTCTGGAACTCGTTGAAACCGATGTCCCACATCCGCTTGCGCAGGTCCGCGACCACATTCGAGCGCAGGATCATGTTGTTGTGCAGCTTGTCCCGGCGCAGGTCGAGGAAACGGTATTTCAGGCGCACCTCTTCCGGATACTCAAGCTCGCCGAAGACCGGCAGCGGCAACTCCTTGGCCGCGCCCAGGATCTCCATATCGCGGATGAAGATTTCAATCTCGCCGGTCGGAATACCCGCATTGATGGTTTCATCGGTGCGCTTCTTCACCTCTCCATCGATCCGGATGCACCATTCGGAGCGCACGGTTTCGGCCAGCGCAAAGGCATTGCTGTCCGGGTCCACCACACATTGCGTCACACCGTAATGATCGCGCAGATCGATGAAAAGCAGGCCACCGTGGTCGCGTACACGATGGACCCAGCCTGACAAGCGCGTGTTTTCGCCAACATGGTCTGCGCGCAGATCGCCGCATGTATGGCTGCGGTAAGGATGCATGGTGTCCTCGATTTTATTATATCCTGAAAACTCTCAAGGCCCACCGAAGGCGGGCCAGTCGCGGCTGCACAAGCCATGCCGGGCACGGAAAGTCAAGAGAGAGGGAAACTGGACAGCTACCAAATGGCCGTTCCGGCGGAAGACTTTCCAGAGTTTAAGGCAAGGGACTCTCTACAGTCACTGTCCACACGCTTTGCAGCACACGGGCTTTCCTTCTAGCCAAACCCTCGGCTTCGACCCTGAAGTCACCGAAACCGCAGGCCTGTACCAATGACTTGTTCTATAACGCAATCCTTAGAACCAGGTCACCAATCAGGTCTGACCACTGCCGTCATCCAGCCGCAAGGCGCTTTTCCCAAAACAGCAGCCGGGCGGCGCGGGCATGGACCATGGCGGTGAGCGCGGCCTCGCTCATGCCAAGACGCCGGCGGTTCGAAATCTCTACAACGGAATCCTCGATGCGGGAATGCTCGCCGTTGCTGCCGCGCACATCCAGCCCCAGGCCCCGGCACAGACCGGACAGACGTCCAGACCGGGAAAGCTCCGGCAGACGCATCCGCAAGGACACGCGCAGTGTGGTCCCGGCATTGCTAGGGCACGACGCCAGATAACCAAGATTCCGGTCTCGGGCCCACTCGCCCGCATGCTCCAGCTCGGTGGCGACCTCTGCCAGAATGGCAAAGGCTTCCCGAACCGCTTCGCCGGGAAGCAGAACCACGATCCGGAGGGCATCCTCTTCGTTGATCCAGAAAGAAACCCTCCGGTCGGCGCTCAAGGCCAGCGCCCGCGCCTCCGGCCAGTCGCGGGCCATGCCGGCAGCCGCCATAAACCTGTCAGGCTCATGATAAAGCAAATGGGCCTTGCGCAGGCTCCGGACATCCTGATCCTGAAGTGTTTCCAGTGGGGCATGATCGCCCATGAACCGCCGGGGCAACTTGCTCAGGGCCGCCAGCACTTGCGCTTCAATGGCCCGCCGCCCGGCTGCGCTGACAGAGGCCGGAAACGGATGCCGGGCCGGATTGCGCCCGATCCGCAGGCGTGTGGACAGGACATGCTCGCCCGCCGGGTCCAGACAGCGCCATCCATCAAGCCCATCCAGTGACCAGTCATGCCCAGGCTGCCGGACGGTTCCATGCATACGCTTCAGCGCGGGCCGGAACAGCGCACGAAACATCCGGTAACACTGTGCATCTCCGGCATAAAAGCCGATCTTGCTGTCCGGGTTGGCCCAACCGGACCGCAGGCAATCGGCCAGACTCACACCATGTTCCGTGCGCAGACCAGAGAAATCCTGACCCAACTCTGAATATAAGGAGGATGTTGCTGTCGCCATGAGGTTCACTCTTTACCCGGGTTAACGTTGCCCGCGCATGTCACTACAGCTCTCACAGCCGCGGCATTGGCTCCACGCCTGATGACCCATGGCCAATCGCCTCCGCCAGGATCAGACACGCGCATGGGCCTTTGATCCGGACATCAGACTTGGATCGGCATGATCGTGCCTGCCTGGTTTTGGCAGCGCCATGGCTGCAAACAACCCGGCAATGGCAAGGCCTGCCAAGACAAACACGGGTAAGATCACGTGCTGAAAATGTGCGAGATAGGCGAGAAGGACCGTCTGGATCAGAATCACCGGCTGGAGGACGATCTTGACCAGAGCCAGCCCGTTTTCCAGATGAAGCCGGTCCACCCGCTCCAGATAATAGGCCATGGTGCCGATATAGATGATCACATCCCCTGCACTCATCAAAAAGAACACCAGGGCGTAAACCGCCGCCAGATTGACCGATGCCGAGAATTCGGTGGACAAGGCGACGAAGGCTGCCGCTCCGCCCGCCGCCGCTCCAAGGACAATGCTCCGCCTCGGGTCGGACGCCGGCACAAGACGCGAGGCGAAACCGGCTGCCATCCCGCCTAGCGAACCGGCTATGGCAAAAACGACCAGCGACCACGGGTTGGCCGCGTGCTGAACGGCTGCATGGAGCGCATAAAAGACCGCCCCGTATTGCACCGAGACCAGCAACAGCCGCATCAACAGAAAACGGCGGAACCAGGAAAAGCCCAGCAGTGTCTTGTAGCTTGCCCGCACCTGCCCGAAAAAGGAGGGTCGCGAAACCGAGTGCGAGGCGTTTTCCGGCATGGCGGCGGCTCCGGAGCCGACACGCACCCGCGCAAAGACCACGCCAATCAGAAGGGCAAGCACGGTCGCCATGGCAGCTGCCCACAACAACCGGACATGGACGGTCAGTTCATCAACTGTTTCGAACAAGAACGCCGGGACAAGAGCGATAACGATTCCGGACAGACCTGCAAGGATTTCGGTTGCAGACAGCATCTTGTGCCTGTTGGAGGGCTTCCAGACATAGGCCATGGCCCGCGCCAGCGCGATGTTGTGAACACCAAGTGCCACTCCGAGCGTGAATGCTCCGAACAGAAACGCAAACCCCACCATCGCGGTCGATGGCGCAAGCAGTGTGACAACGATGATCGTCGCAAGAGCCAGCAGGCTCATGGCGCAGCTCAACAGGAGGAAAGTATGGTGGTTCGGCGCACGGGCGATCGCCGGTGCAAACACTGCATTTCCAACAAGTCTTGCAAGTTGATAGACCGGCATGAGAATGCCGGCCAGAAAGACAGCCCCGCCGAGTGCTGCACACAGATAAGGCAGCACCAGCCGCGGGCTGGCAAGCTCGGTTGCCGCACCGCGCAAGGCATCATGCCCCACGAGAAGCCGCCCCTTCAAGGACTGCCTGTCCGGCTCTGTTCCGGATTCATTTTCACGAGTGTTGAAGTCCGGCAAGTTCCGCTCCTGACTCCCCTGCTCACAATTGGGTACCAACAAATTTCCTCTACGGCAATTGCCGCAGAATTAATAATATACATCTTGACAGGATCACCTTGTTTGGGTGTCTGGCAGGTGCGGGGGTTTCTCAGGTCATCTCCACGAAAAATGCCAATTTTTGCAGGACCCAAAAACGAAATGCTGTGTTGGCTGGCATTCACGACACGCGCTTGCGCATCAAGAATTAAGTTTCACGCAAACGCCTATGCATAAGCTTCGGCTTTCTTACAAATATTAGTGAATACTCCACCAGCTAAAGCCGGTGGAGTATTCACAAAAATTAATAACGCATTCATCTAACAATTAATTTGACCAACTTTACGTAGAGGAGTGCAAATCTAGGTAAGACAAATCACAGCAAACCAACAACCCCTGCTGGAGATGTTTGTCCTCGGCCTGTCAAACGCCTGCCAAGAGGCTGACGACGGGTTGATCAACGCTGTACGTGTGAACCTGCCGGACCGGCCACGGCAGCATGAATCCATCTTCCCAGCGTTGCAGCTTTGCCTTGGAGCAGGCGGAAATATCAGTGTCGCTGTTTACCGGAACTGATTTGGAACATACCCGTAAAGGCAGCGTTTCAACCGGAAAAACGAACCCCATGGCCGAATTGTTCTGAAGCCTGTTCGCGCAGAAATCCCGCAAAGGCCGCAAGAGCTGGCGTCTTCTGATGCCGGCTTGGGTAATAAAGATGATAGCCTGCCCATAATGGGCAAAAGTCTTCGAGGCATGTTTCCAGACGTCCGGAGGCAAGTTGATCGGCGACAATCGGCTCGAAAATATAGGCGAGCCCGAGTCCGGCCAGCGCCGCTTCCACCAGAACCGGCGCATCATTGACTATGACGCCGCCTTTGACCGCCACGTCGACCGGTCTGCCCCGGTCCTGAAAGCGCCACCTATAGATATCGCCGTAAGACGCCAACCGATAGGACAGGCAGTTGTGCGCGTCCAGATCCTGCAAGCGCACGGGCTTGCCGTGCCGTGCGAAGTAGTCTGGCGCAGCCACAACCATAGACCGAACATCCGGCCCGAGCGGCACTGCAACCATATCCTGCTCCAGATGCGTGCCAAAGCGGATCCCGGCATCAAAGCCGTTTGCGACTATATCGGTCAGCCTATCGGTAATGTCGAGGTCAACCGTCACACCCGGATAGCTTTGCAGAAACCTTGCAAGGGCGGGCACAACAAGCGCGCGCGCCGGATACTCCATCACTGTCAACCTCAACGAGCCCGCGACCCGGTCACGGGCTTGCCGTGTCTCCGTCACGCCCTCCTCGATCTGGCGAAAGGCCGGTGCCAGTGTTTCAAAAAGCCTCCGGCCAGCGTCGGTCAACCGGACGCTGCGGGTGGTCCGGAACAGCAGCGGAACGCCCAACCGGTCTTCCAGTGCCCGAACTGTCTGGCTCAATCCCGACTGCGCCCGTCCCAGGCGGTGGGCGGCACGCGTAAAACTGCCCTCTTCTGCCACCACCTGAAACACCGCCAGGTCGGCCAGATCCCGCCGATCCATTAATCACCCATGAAGATAGAGCCAATCACATTTATCAGAATAGTGTCATTATCTACGCAGCGCTACCTTGGCCACCCAATTCAAACAGCCGAGGTCTACATGACACATCTTCGCGAACTTATCCTTTCCAGCGCCATCGCCTTGAGCGCAAGCGCCGCCCTTCCCGCATCAGCACATGCCGATGCCAAAAACGTGGTTCTGGTCCATGGACTGAATATGGACGGCGGGGCCTGGCGCGGTGTTCACGAACGTCTGACCGCGGACGGTTACTCTGTCACCGTCGTGCAAATGCCTTTGACATCAGCGAGCGATGACATTGCCGCCGCCCGGCGCGCAATCGAAGCGCAAGACGGACCAGTGGTTCTGGTCGGACACTCCTATGGCGGCATGGTTATCAGCGAGACCGGGACCGGCCCGAATGTTGCGGCCCTGGTCTACGTCGCAAGCTTCCTGCCCGAAAAGGGCGAAAGCCTCGGCGCGCTGAACGCATCCATTCCGACGGACTTTGATCCGAGCGCAATCAAAGTGTCCGCAGACGGTTTTTATGTGCTTGAGCGGGACGCCTGGATCAAGAGCGTTGCCAATGACATCCCCGAGGCGGATGCAAACTATACTGCAGACTTCCAGACCGCGGCGCATACCTCGATTTTCGGCTACCAGGCAGAAGTGTCCGCCTGGAAGGACAAACCCAGCTGGGCGGTAATCCCGACCAGGGACCTGACGGTTGCCCCGCAATTGCAACACAAAATGGCGGCACGTGCCGGTGCTTCCGTCACCGAAATCGAGGCCGGCCACCTCGTGAACATGTCCCACCCGGATGCCATCACTGACATCATCAAACAAGCGGCAGAAACCGTCGATTGATGCGCTTGGGCGGCAACCCGTCCATTTATAGGCGCAGGCTGTCGTCCCGCCCCTGTTTCAGCTGGGCCAAACCAGAGACCGGTGCAGCAATGCGCCGGTCATCGAGCCGTCTCCGACAGCAAGGGCGACCGACTGGGGCATGTGGGACACATCCCCGCAGGCAAAAATCCCGGGAACCGAAGTTTCCTTGTTGTCATTCGTCCGAATCCGCAACCCCATGGGTGTTTCTTCCAAAGCACAGCCGATTTCCCCGGGTAATCCGCTTGAGGGTGCCACTGTCGGGACAACAAACAGACCGGCAAATGTCCGCACCCGTCCATCCGTCAGCCGGACATCCGCATGGTCCTGGATCCGCTCAATCGCTGTTTCCTCAATGGCAACGCCCCTGTTTTCGAGCACCGAAACGACGTCCGGTTCCAGCGCAAAGGCTTTGTTCACCAAGAGCGTGACGTCTCCCCATTCTGTCAAAAGCTCCGTTTGGTGAAGCGACATCGGCCCTGCGGCAATGACACCTATCCGGCCCCGGCTCAGCTCATATCCGTGACAGTAAGGACAATGAAAAACCGACTTGCCCCAGCGCTCGGATAGCCCGTCAATCTCGGGCAAACGGTCAATTATACCAACCTGCATAAATCAGAACCGAT
>NZ_SMMF01000693.1:0-4571 GCF_009711355.1 Roseibium sp. RKSG952
CCCGTTCACTTGCCGCTGGCCGCGTTCCGGACGTAATAATATCGCGAGCGGCGTTCGTGTCCGCATTGCCAGTGTGACGGGAATTCAAAGGTATACCTGGCCGCCTCAAAAGCGGTCGTTTGGGGGTTCGACCCTCCCCACTGGCACCAGATCCGCCTCATGCGGACGGACGGCCCCCGGCTCGGCGCCTCGCTCCTCAGCGCGCCCACCGGGGGCGAAAATAGAGACATCAGGGTGTAGCTCAGCCAGGCCTAGAGCACTTGCCTCGGACGCGAGAGGCCGCGGGTTCGAATCCCGCCTCCCTGACCATTTTCTGCGGTCGTGGCGGAACGGTAGACGCGCCGGTTTGAGGGATCGGTGGGGGTAATTCCCCGTGTGGGTTCAAATCCCACCGACCGCACCATATTCCCCGGGTTTCCGGGACCCGAAGCCTTTCGGCCGATCGGGAGTTCTCTCTGGGATAGCTCAATTGGTTAGAGCGTCGGGCTGTGGACTCGAATACGGGGGTTCGAAACCCTCTCCCAGGACCATTTCGTCGCAACCATACGCTTGGCGAATATGCGCCCGGCGAATTAACGGTTCCGACACCTGCGGCCGTGGCGAAACAGGTAGACGCGCAGCACTTAGACTGCTGTGGAGAAATCCGTGAAGGTTCAAGTCCTTTCGGCCGCACCAGAATTGGAGAGGCTGGGCACGAGTGAGCCCAACTGACTGTAAATCAGCCGTATATTCTGTGAGGGTGCGAATTCCCTCCCTCTCCACCAAGTTCGCGGACGTGGTGAAATCGGTAAACGCGGTCGGCTCAAGCCCGGCTGTCTCGGCTTGAGGGTTCGAGCCCCTCCGTCCGCACCAACACAAAGACAAACACGCGGATGTGGTGAAATAGGTAAACGCACCGGACTTAAAATTCGGCGCCTCGGCTTGCGGGTTCGAGTCCCGCCATCCGCACCAACGTAACCGCGTCCTTCATGCCCGATCTACCGCGGTCGGGCGGGGCGAAAGAGAGGTATGCTGGGATAGCTCAGGGGTAGAGCGCCGGTCTGTGGAACCGGAGGTCGATGGTTCGAAACCATCTCCCAGTGCCATGAATTAGGACATCCACTCGGTCAAACCGTTCTGGAGTCTTCGGTAATGCAAGGGTCGTCGCGGGTTCAAATCCCGCCGCATCCACCATCATCGCCAACATCAGCCGGCAACGATCGACCGTGGCGAAATCTGTAAACGCGCGACGTTGTGGTTCAGTCCTTGGAGGCTTAAGCCCTCTCGGTTGCACTAGTTTTCTGGGTGTAGCTCAGTCCGGTAGAGCGCCCGCTTTGGGAGCGGGATGTCGCAGGTTCGAGTCCTGCCACCTAGACCATTTTCGCACCGCTTTCGGCAAAAATATCGGGAACTCAACGAAAGTCTGCCCGAAAAATGTTGATCTGGATGCGCGGCAAAACCCTTCTCCTTGTGGTGACCGACGACCGCAGAGCGGAAGAACTCGAAGTTTAAGGGTGTCTTTTCGGCATCCAGCGCCTGCATGACCTTCAGGACGTGGTCTCTAGGATCCCTGTTGTGTTAGTCTCCGCCGCGTACAACCCGTCGGAGAATGCGGGATCGACGCACTGCCCGCCTTGAAATCTCGCTGTTTCCGCTCGAGTCCTTTCCAAATTCTCGACTCGACCTGCCCTGTCTTGCCGTTGGGGCGACGGAGAAGGATTCGAACGGGTGACCTCGGTCCGTCAGCTGGGCGACACACTTGGTAACAGTATGTTACTGGACGACCCTTCCAGGAGGATTCACGCTGATCGAAACCTCTTGAAGGAGTAATTGACCTTGTCGACGAACACAGCCCAACCAGCGCGCTTAATCGGGATCGGTCTTCATTCAGGCGAACGATGCTCCGTGGAGGTCGCTCCGGCGGCCGCCGGAGCCGGTATTCTCCTGGCCGTCTGCGACGGGCCTTTCGTTCGGCTTTCCGACATCTCGACCACACAGATGCCCCTCAGAACGAGGATACTCGTCAAGGGTGTTCCGGTGGACACGGTCGAGCACATGATGGCGGGCCTCGCTATTTCGCGATTGACGGACATCACGCTCCGTTTCGACGGCCCCGAGGTGCCTATACTAGACGGTTCCGCGTATCCATGGGTCGAGTTTTTCCGGAAATTTCGACTTTCCCGCAACCTGAACCTTGCGAGCGAACGACTCGAGATCGTCCGTGAGGCGGTCTACGTCTTTGGGGGCAGCGAATACATTTTATCTCCCGGCAACACAGCCATCTCGGTTGAGATCGACTATTCCGGGACTCCTATCGGTTGTCAGTCGGCATCGTTCGTCGAGGACGAGTTTCCGCTCATGGCTCGTGCCCGCACCTTCTGTCTGGAGCGGGACGTGGAGCAAATGAAAAAAGGCGGACTCGGCAAGGGAGGATCTCTTGAGAACGCAGTGGTCATGGGTGAGCGCGGCCCGCTCAATCCGGAGGGATTGCGCATGAATCATGAATTCGCCGCTCACAAGGCTTTAGACTTGTATGGGGACCTATTCCTTTCGGGCGGAAGTCTCGACGGTTCCATTCGCGCCCGCCGACCGGGACACACATCGAACGCCAAGCTTCTCTCGACCGCTCTGAAGGATGGAACACTCAGGCTCCGGGGGCACGACGCGTTAGAGGAGTGCCCTCGCCTTTCGGCTTGAGTGCTCAATCCTTCTTGAACATCTGCTTCGAGACCATCGTGCGGATGAAGTTCGCGTAGGCTCTTTCCGGACCGTCCTGGCCTGTATCGTAGACGGTGTCGATCCATGAGGACAGAACGCTCATCTGCTCGAGGGACAGGCGGCCGTTCTCCCTCATGGCGCGCTCCGCCATTTCCACCATCGACCTCGCGGTGTTGCCCAGGTACGCGCGGGGTATCTGCCACCCCTGAAATTCCACCGATATATAGGCATTTTTGAGTCCATCCATCTCCGCATACGCCAAGGCGTCGCGAGCGGCGGACCGCTCCATGTCGGCGACGAAGAGTTCGGCGGCGTTGCCCCTGTGCCTCCAAGCCCTCAGAACGTCCTTCATAACGGGAATGCACGCTTTTGCGAACTCCAGCGCGATAGCGCGTTTCTTCTCGCTCATGCGCCCCAGGTCCTCACCAAAGATCTCTCTTGAGTTCGACCGAAGCCATACGGGGTCTCGTTCCCACTTCAGGAGGTCGGAGCAAACGGGCAACGGACTCTCTCCCCATGTCGGCTGAAAGTACGCTCTGATCGTGGCGCTTTGCTTTGCAATTCCCGAAATACGGTCCTCGATCGCAATCACTATCGAGTTCCAGCTTGATGCCTTGACCTGCTCCGATCCGTCCGCAGGCAACCCGTCACACATCTGAGCGTTTCGCCTCAAATTCTCCATGTCTTCTTTGGACCAATCCTCCGGATGCTTTCCGAGAACGGGGCCTGAGAATTTCGTCATGGCCATAAGAACTTCGTTCGGGTTTATCCCGGCCAACAGGAAACACATGTCAGAGCCGTCTGCGCTCGCTGACGATGGAGCGAAAGTGGCGAGAACGGCCGTCACTATGAAAAAACGCTTCGTCCGCGCAAACATTGAAGGCACTCTTAAATGGGTCATCATCTTAATTTCCCACGCCGGTTCGAACGGCGCAAACGAGGGGTGTCGCAATGTTGAAATTAGCTCTGGCCGTGGTCGACGCGGCAAGGCAATTAGGACTCGAAGATGTCGACGGGGTCACTAAACCCCGCATCGAAGGATTTACTCTTCAGGGCGCGCTGAACGACTTGCGACTGGCCATCGAGGCTTTCGATGCCGAGGGGCGGGGCATATATCTTCTTCCTGAGCCGGAACCGTTGCATCGCCCGGATTTTGCCGTTCCGCCGCAGCTGTTCGACAATGGCTACGAGTACGAGGCGGATTTGTCCGAGAGCCATCCGTCTAAGGAGTTTTTCGAGGCGGAGCTTGATGAGGAACTCGAAAAGTCCGACAAGCCATCTCCTCCCCGAACCCCTTCCGTCGCGAGATCGAACGCACCCAACGGTGAGGGCGCCTGGTATCCGAACGATCCGCGTCCTCATCTCAAGATTGGCGAGGGTGAATTCTTCGCCGTGGAGGCAAGCGACGACGAAATTCTGGAGGCGATCGAACTTCTGGACGACAAGCTCGGCTATGCGGTGAAGAAAGTCGGCTGGACTCCGAGACTGCGCAGGCTCGCCATGGCCGCACGGGTAGCGATGCGAAAGGTTGCTCCGGTCGGCGACAGATATGAGAGCCGCTATGTTCTGATGCCTCGGGAGGAATTCATGGAGCTGTCGCTGGCGGTGACCGAGGCGGCGATCGACATGCAAGTTGAATTACCGAATCCCAAGCTCAAACGAGTTGCTAAAAAGGATCAGGATCAGGGATTCGATCCGTCCTTCTAGAAGAAGGCGGTGCACTTGCAGCCAGCCTTCCCGGCATCCTCACACGTTAATGTCTTCCCCGCTCTGTGCAAGAAATGACGTTTCGTAATAAACACCCATTCAGATATCCGGGCCAAGTTCTTTTTCCAGGGTTCCATATGGCGGATATCGAAGGCAATCCAGCCATC
>NZ_SMMF01000758.1:0-7141 GCF_009711355.1 Roseibium sp. RKSG952
CATTCGCGGAGTAGGCGACAGATGGGCGAAAAGTATTTCAATTACAAATGCGGAAACGGCGATATGGATCGGCTCTGTCTCGGGTCCATTCGCGAGGGGCTGTCGGCGCGCCGCAAGCGCGGCGTGACCCTGATCGAGGCGGCGATGGTTCTGGCGATTCTCGCCATCGTCGTTGCCGGCATCATGATCTTCTACACCAACGCCGACGGATCCCGGAAAACCTCCGCGACCATATCCGAGCTTGGCGCGATCCAGCAGGGTGTTCGCTCCCTTTATTCCGGCCAGTCGAGCTACAGTGGTGTATCCAACACCGTCCTGGTCAATACCGAGGCTCTCCCGAGTAAGATGATTGCGGGCTCCACTATCCGGCATTCGCACAACGGCCCCGTGACGGTCGCCGCCGCGAACGCGGGCGGCGGAACCTCGAGCGGCTTTTCCGTTGTGATGTCGAACATTCCCTCCGATGCCTGTTCGCGGATGGTGACGCAGGATCTTGGTCGAGGCCTCTACAGCGTCGCAGTCGGAGGCACCACCCGCTCCATCACCGGCACTCCTCCCCCGTTCGACCCAGCCACGGCGGGTAGTTCCTGCGGGTCTGCCGCGAACACGATCACCTGGGTCTTTCGATAAAATCGGAACGAGATCGAATTCATGAACGGGTCGCTTTGCGGCCCGTTTTTTATTGCAGCCCTCCTAGTTGCGACCGTATTGACCGCGTGTTTTCCATGGTGTCCTATATTTACTCGTGGTCGCAGCGGAAGGTTTGGTCAAGTGGGCGTTTGGAGGTGGTATTGACGGAAGAGGCAAGAAATAATCGCGTCGTATTTCTAACGGGGGCGGGACTCAGTGCCGACAGCGGCGTGCCGACCTTCCGCGGTGAAGGTGGACTCTACCGAGGGAGGGTTGTGGAGGACATCGTGTCGCGGAGGGGTTTCGATCAACAGCCCTCTCTGGTTCACGAATTTTGCGACGAGCGACGCGTTGCGCTTGCGTCGGTCGCCCCGAACCCGGCTCACTTCATGATTTCCCGTATCTCCACGGATTACGGGGACAGGGCCGTCGTAATGACCCAGAACATCGACGATCTACTGGAGCGTGCCGAATGCGAGAACGCTATTCATTTGCACGGGTTTCTGACGCGCATGCGTTCGATCGGCAATTCCAAGGTAGTCAGGGACATCGGTCACAGGCGCTACTGGTCGGGCGAGGAGAGTAACGCGCCGTCCGACGGTTTCAAATTTAGGTGTCCGCAGTCGAAAAGCCTCTTTCGTCCGGACGTCGTTCTGTTTGGGGAACTGGCGCCCGAATATTCGAAGATGCACACGGCGCTGAAGCGCCTGCGCCGAGATGACCTTCTGGTCGTGATCGGAACGCTAGGAAACGTTCTTCCTGTTGCGGAATTTGCCGAAAACGCCCCTTGCCGAACGATCCTGAATAATCTGGAGCCGTCGGAGTATATTCCCGAGAGCGCTTTCGACGATATCTTTTACGACCGCGCCTCGGTCGTGGCCGATCCGCTGGAAACCATCATCAGGACGGCTCTCGGTCCGGCGAACGAATCAACGCCGCCGGGGCTGTAATGACCGGGCCTGAGAGCCTCAAGTGTCGGTCCCGTCGAAGTGAGGAACGGGCCTAGGCTCGTTTGTCAGCGCCTCTTCGCCTGTGGCGGTTTGCGGAACGACCAGTGGTCGTACCCATGTTTTTTCGCAAGGTCCGTATCCGTGAGTTGGACGGTCTCCTTGCCTTTCCTCGGGAGAACGCCTCCGACCCACTGAGACAGCGCCTGAAACGCGCCGTAGGGGTCTAGGGCCTTCGCGAAGTTGATGTCGCTCAACCCGTCACAATCGAAGACCCACGACCACCCTTTCCTGTTGAAACCGAAGCGGTACGGCTCGTAGTTCCAGATCGCGATGGATTTGCCGTTCTCGATCATCCAGTAGGTTTCGATCTTGGAGATCTCGTCGCAGAAATGCTTGTCGATCGTTGTCATTCCGGCGTAACGGAAGAATTCGTCGTTCCCTTTCCTGTGGGCGTCGATCATCTCGTATCCACAGTCGATCAGGAGCGCCTTAAAGGCATCGAGACTCCAGGCGTAAGAGACCTTGCTCTCACCGAAGTACTCACCCTCCATAGGAACCTCGATGCCGGGGTAGCGGACACCTGCGAAGATCACGACGATAAGATGGCACTCGTGTACCCACGCGTCCCGGCTGCCGATCTTACGGATCCGGATGGTTCGCTTGGTCGGCCGACGAAGCTCGCACTTCTCCGAGGGGAGGCGCCCGGCATCCTCGATGCTTATCCCTCATGAAGACAAGTTCCCTGTCGGCGCCGAACGCCATGGCTCCGTCATAGAAATCCCTGCCCTTGCCGATGATCCTCATGAATCTCGTCCTCGGTCTTCTTCGTAGCCGAATTCCGGAACCGGAAAATCGTTGAGTTCGTCGCCGACGCGCGTCATGAATTCCTTCATGTATTGAAGGCGGCCCTCGGCGATCATTCGTCCGGTTTCCGTCGTGACACCTTCAATCCGGGGGAAGATCTTGCTCGGAAAGGTGTCGAGACACCATGCGGAGGGATTCGCGCTCCGCTCCTTGGCGAGGGGGTCGTCGGGATGGAAAAGAGGACGACCGATGGAGCCGGAAACGGCGAAGCAACGCGCAATGCCGATGGCTCCGAGCGCATCGATCCGGTCCGCGTCGCGGAGAATTCGAGCCTCTAGCGTCTCCGGCTCAATGCCGGCACTGAAGCTGTGAGCCTCGATGGCGTGCGCGACCGATCCGACGAACAACAGGGAAAGCCCGAGGTCGCTCAGAATTCCGGCCGCCGCCTTCGCCGACATAACGGACGAGGTGTGGGAGAGCGGGTTGTCCTTGGGGAGCGTGACGAGGTCGTGCATCCAGGCGGCTGCGCGCACAACGGACACTTCGGCCTCCTCGGCCACGGCGATCTGCGTCGCGGTGTCGACAACGCGCCGTACGTGATCGAAGCCGTGGGCGGGGTCGACCGTCTGCATTTCCCGTTCCGCGATGGCCCTGATTGTGCCGTCGATGCTTCGGTTGTAGATGTCTCCGGCCCGTTTGTCTTGATAAGTCATGCTGCCATTGCATCCTTGTTAATTGACCAATATCCGCGATCCAGTTTAACGAATTCGGACGATCTTGAGAGGGTTTGGCGAATTTTTTCCCGCCACCAGGAATTCCCAGTCGGACGACGCGGCTCGACGGCGGCATAGATCTCGCTCAGCGCGGCCGATCCGCCCAACTCCTCGAGGGCTCTGGAGACGATTACGCTCCACGCGCTTCCGCAGTGGTTAAGTTCGTCGGCGACGTAGTCTGGCATGGAGTGAACATCGTGAAGCTCCCGGTAGAGAGCGAATCCCCTGAGGTGGCCGAGGCCATCCTTGCGGAACACGGCGAAGCAGAGTGGCTTGCTCATTCCGGGGAAGAGATTGCGGGGGATCATTTCCTGCTCCAGAGACCATCGACGAGCGTACGAGGCCACGCGCGAGGCGGTCTGGAAGGCGTAGGCCGGAAGAATAAAACCAGCCCGACCGTCCCTATCCATGAGATCGTGACAGCGATCGAGAATGCCGTCGAAGACATCCATGTTGAAGGGGGGATTTCCGATAGCTGCAGTGGGTCTTGACGGAAGTTCCACGGTTCTAAAGTCACCCTCCAGTACCATGCGGCCGCTGTTGCGCCGCGCGAGATCGGCCAGGGCCGCGTCGACCTCCACTCCGAACGCGCTGATCTCCTTCGGCAGGGCCGTCAGAAAGTTACCGCTTCCGCAGGTGGGTTCGACAACGATGTCCTCATCGGTAAGATCGCCGAAATGCGCGGTAACGAGCGCTTTGGCGGCCCAAACAGGGGTGAACCACTGGTGGCGGTCGCGGTCGGCAACGAGTGGGTTGTTCTCCATCTTGAGCTCCTCTTTCGAGGACGGATAAAACCATTACAGAGCTATTTTGTCAACATTAACCGCAGAAGTCGAGAGGGATTCGGTTCATTCGCTCGGATCGGGGGTAAATTCGGGCACGCGGCACCGCTCTGACCGGCGCGAATCCTCATCGGAGGCGGGAGATCGGGTCCAGCGCGGTCTTTCGGGAAAACACGTTGTAACGCGGCGATCTTCGGGACATCATGAATGGAACCAGAAGTTTCACTGAAAGACCGTCCACGATGAAGAGAGAATGGTTCTGGCTCAATCTGCGAGACGGCCAAGCGGAATACGTACACAGCTCGAGTGGGGCTTCAATCATGCGTCCGAAGCAGGCTCGAGAGGACGAATGGGCAGGGACGAGAGCCGCCTTCATGGCGCTCTACCCGAACGCGTCGAGGGTCAGGCGGCGCGGCTCGACTGGCAGTAGCGTTCCGGTCGATTTTCTCCCCGGCGGCCCAGCGTCGATGTTCCCCTCTGGATCCATCGTTCTCCTTCACTTTCCGGAAGGCGGCTCGTTAAAAAGGGTCGTGGATGGGCAGCAACTACCGCTCCCGGCGTGCGGAGAGGTGCCATCGTATCTTCTTGAAGGAGGAGAGGTGCTGGCATGGTCCTCTAGCGAGGAGGGCTGGAGCCTCAACGGGCGCGGTGTTTACCTGAAGAATGTGCTTCCACCGAGGCGGATTACGCGCGCGGTGGCTTAATCGCCATGAAAGACGTAGGCGTATTCCTTGGATGTTTCGTCAAAAAGGCGCTCCTGCAGTGCATCCATGTGCCTTCTGATCGCGACCGGCTTGACAGGGAGGACGTTAATAAGTCGCCGTGCCACGACGTGCGGGGCAGCCGCGGTCATTCGAGAACGCGGAAACCGCGTCGACTCTTGCATTCCTCGGTACGCTCCCGAATGAGATCGCGAACACGGCTCGCTCCGGGCACGCCGCGCAGAACGACGGTTCCGCTGGCATCGGACGACATGACGGTCACGTCTCCGACGTTTAGAAGGAATTGCAGGGGGCCTCTTCGGGAGCGGACGTCCATGACGCGGTAGAGTTCGATTTCGTCCTCGGAGCGAAAGAGAACTCCAGTCCTGATCAACAGCCTATCTTCCGTCAGGGCGAAGCGCTCGGAGAGGCGAACGATCAGATAAAGGCCACCTAGGACGACAACGAGCGCGAGAGCATGCTCGTTGACGGACCAGGGCATCTTCTGCATGAGAGCAAGGACCAAGTCGACCCAAATAAGCTCGAAACACCGCTCCGCAAGGGGATGAACGTTATCCCCGAGAAAGCGCGCGACCTGAAGCGGAAAGTGTAACAGGACGGCAATCCAATAAAGAAACAGCATCGGCCAAGTGACGAAAAGCCAAATCGGGTTGGCGCCGCCGTTCCAGTATTTTTTCTCGCGCTCGTTAGACATGAAAATCCCCGGGTTGTTCAAGGGATTCTGACCTGAAAAGACGAAGACAGGAAACGGCCGGCGACCCCGGTCACGGGGTCGGAAGAGCTTGCTTGTCGCCCATTACGATACCGGCGACCCAGTGATTCCCGTTGTCGTCGACCCAGTCTATCTGGAGATCACCTGGTTCCGCCGCATTCCATTCGTCGACGGAAATGACGACGTGGTCCATCGCCTTCGCTTGCAGATCGCCGAACACCTTGAGGGTATTCTCGTTGCGAGGGATCGACACGTAGTCCTCTTCGTTGGGGAGATCGGAGATGATGTCGGCGATCTCGGCTCTTAGGATGTCATTCATTGGCACAGCGGCGAAGATCTTTGATTCCGTCGGGGCGTAAAGATTCAGTTTTCCTTGAACCGGATCGTAGACAGGCACGGCGGCCCGCAGGACGGTGTTGTGATCGCAGGACAGGATTTCCTTGGCGATCTCCACCCGCTCGATGTCGGTGGCCTCCGTCAGGCCGTCCTCAAAATCGGTGGAAAGACAGTCATTGAGACTTGCGATCTGGGTCTCGAGTGCCGACAGCGCAGCTTCGAAGCCTTCCGCCGGCGCTTCGTAGAGATCGGTCGTGTAGCCGCTCGTCCTGAAGCGGCATTCAAAACCATCTACCATCAAGGACAGACGGACGTAGTCGCTAACCTTTGAGGCGAGATCGGCGTAGGTGTTGCAGTAGGCGCTGGGCGCAAGCCCGGTCTCTTCCATGATTTCCCCGGCATAAGCATCCGGCTCGCCGCCCCAGTATTTTGTCTTGGACGTTCCCCCGATTCCGATTACGTAATCGTGCTCCCAGTTCCTCCAGCCGACCTGAACATGCCGGCCATCGCCAACAAGGACAAATTCGTCGTCGAAATCGGCGCGGGAGCATCGTCCGCCAGCATTGACGGACATACTCAATTTCTTGCAGGCCTCCGCGATAAGGTATTCCATGTTCTCGACCTCGGTATCGACCTGATCCTGCCGCCAGGCCTCGATGCTAAGGGCATCGTCCTCTCCAAGTTCAAACAGGTAGTCCTCGTAGTCGGACTCGCTCGGATCAGGCGTCTCGGCCACGCTTTCCTTCCAAGCATCGAAGCTATCGGCGTAATCCCGCCCGAGATCGATGACGTATGAGCGGTAATCGTCGTCACTAGGCAGTGCGGCCGACACCATGAAAGTGCCACCGGATCCGTTGAAATCATTCGTATAAACGCCGACACCCATGTCACTCTCCGTTTCTGATCCTTATTCTCATCTTCTCTACTTTGGAGATGAAAAGATCAAGCTCGGACGGGTAACGCCGGCTGGAGAGGATTAGGGGCCGGGAAAATTCGGAGTGTCGTCGTCACTGAGATCCTGCGGCTGGAGTTCAAACTTCAGGTCGAACCCGACAGAACGGGCGTCGCTCATGGCGGCCTCGGATTTGGTCTCGGCTATTTCCATGGGGTAGATGTCGACCAGTGAGAGCTGGTTGGTGTGAGCATCCATCATGATCTGGATTGACTCTTCGATGGACTTTCCGAAATGACGCATCAGGAGCAACGCGACAATCTCTCCGGAAATCAAGTCGTCATTCACGAGAAGGACAGCGAAAAGCGGTGGCTTCTTCGTCGTGTTCTTGGTGTCTGTTTTTCGTTCAAGCAGGTCTTCGGTCATGGTTCCACTCGCATTGGTTGGGCCGATAGTAGACGACCGGCGTGCTTACGTCCTCTTTTTTAGGTGCTGATCGAGTTAACATCTTCCCCGCCCTGAAGGACGGGGCTTCCTGCT
>NZ_SMMF01000516.1:0-1489 GCF_009711355.1 Roseibium sp. RKSG952
TTCGATCTCGGCGGCCATTCATTGCTCGCGATGCGGTTGGTGGCGCATTTACGGAATGGCTTGGGAAAAGAAGTTCCGGTCCGGGCTGTGTTTGAGCATCCCGAAGTACGGGACTTGGCGAATTTGGTGAGCGGCCTTGAAAAGGGCAGTTTTTCCAAGATCCCGCCTGTGGATCGCATACATGCGCTTCCGCTTAGTTATCAGCAGGAACGGCTATGGTTCTTGGACCGGTTGGATAAGGATGCGGGCAGAGCATATCATTTAGAAGGCGCGTTTCGGCTTATCGGTGCTTTGGATCTTGCGGGGTTGCGTGAGGCACTTGTATCTGTGGTTTCGCGGCACGAGGTTTTGCGTACACACTTTGTGACCGGGGCAGAAGAATTGCCAGCGCAGTTTATCGATGAAGCTCCCGATTTCGATCTCTTGGTTAACGATGCGCTCGACTGTTCAGAGCATGATATTGAAAGATGGCTTGAGAAGTTGTTATCCAGGCCGTTTGACCTTGAGCAAGGACCATTGTTTCGGGCCAGTGTTCTGTGTCTTGCCAAGGACGAACATATTCTGGTTATCGGTGGTCATCATGCTGTTCTGGATGGCTGGTCGATCAATTTGCTTCTCAATGAAATATCAGCCTATTATCGGCAAGCCGTTACAGGTCAGAGTGCTGTTTTGCCGTCGGTTTCGATACAATATGCAGATTATGCATGTTGGCAACGCAACTCCTTTTCAGGAGAGCTTCTGGAGAGAGAAGCCGCATGGTGGCGGGAGCAATTAGCCGAAGTTCCCGAAGCAATCAGCCTGCCGTCTGACCGAGCGCGCCCACATGTCATGAACTATCATGGGGGATCTGTTCCAGTCGCTGTTCCTTCAGATGTGGTTACCGTTTTGAAATCCCTTGCCGGGGGACAGGGTGCGACCTTGTTTATGGTACTTGATGCGGCTTTGGCTGCCTTTTTGTCACGTATCGGCGGAGACAGGGAACTTGTTATCGGCACAGCGGTTGCCGGGCGTAAGCGCGTTGAACTTGAGCCTCTTGCCGGTTTTTTTGTAAACACGGTCGCATTGCGGCACCATGTGGATTTGTCCATTTCATTCCGCTCATTTGTAGCGTGTGTCAGGGAGACTGTTCTTGAGGCATTTGCGCACGATACAGTTCCCTTCGAAACTGTTGTTGAAGCGATTTCGCCTGTTCGGAGCCTATCCCATCCGCCTTTGGTCCAAGTGTTTTTGACTTTGCAAACCGCTATGGATGCCGCATCTGGTTTAGATCTACCGGGAGTTTCATCCTCACCTATCAACTTGCCCAACGAAACGACAAAGTTTGAATTAGGAATTGACTTGTCTGAGATCGCCGGCAACCTCGTTGGCGAGTGGTACTACTCCGACCAGATGTTCAATCATGATACGGTAAAACATTTTTGCGAAATGTTTGGCCGGTTTCTCCAAGGTTTAACACAGCAGCCGGACCAGCCTCTTCATTCGATTGATC
>NZ_SMMF01000255.1:0-439 GCF_009711355.1 Roseibium sp. RKSG952
GAGGCGGTGAGGCAAAACGGGAGGGCGTTGCAAGATGTTCCGGAAGACCTCCGGTCTCCGGGGATGTGCCTCGAGGCGGTGAGGCAAGAAGGCATAACATTGAGGCATGTGCCGGAAGCCCTCCGGAGGGAGGAGATGTGCCTTGAGGCGGTGGCGTTGTGATTAGTGCCGGTCCCCCTTCGGACGCGGGAGATCTGCCTCGAGGCGGTGAGGCAAGAGTGGCGTGGGCATATGTTCCGGAATCCCTCCGGACGCCTGAGATTTGCCTTGAAGCAGTGAGGCAAGACGGAGGAGCGTTGAGGTATGTTCCGAAAGCCCTCCGGACGCGGGAGATCTGCCTCGAGGCGGTCAGGCAAAGCGGCAGGGCGTTGGGATATGTTCCGAAACTCCTCCATACACCTAAGATGCACCTCGAGGCGGTGAGGCAAAACGGCGGGGC
>NZ_SMMF01000250.1:0-430 GCF_009711355.1 Roseibium sp. RKSG952
TCTGAACCTCATGACTGCGCCGATTTGGTGTTCAGGTTTTATGTCTCTGATAAATAATGTTTTTCTCAAAGCGCTGCCAAGCACTTCGATGCCGGTGGCGTTCGGTCGGAAGTAACACAAATCGAACATTTGACAGGACGTCGCGTTCGTCACCAAGATCGGGCTGGCAGTCGCCTATCTGGCGGGGAGGCGTTTTTACCCGCGAAGAAGACGCCGGCGATTTCTCTCAGCCGCCTATCCGGCGGGGAGGTGCAACACCACGCTCAACTAAGATTGCGTAAATCTCTCAGCCGCCTATCCGGCGGGGAGGGCCTGAGCAACGTACTCGTGGCGCAGCTTCGGTCTCTCAGCCGCCTATCCGGCGGGGAGGGATTATGCCTCTGATCCCTATCAGGAGTTCGATCTCTCAGCCGCCTATCCGGCGGGGAGG
>NZ_SMMF01000023.1:0-208 GCF_009711355.1 Roseibium sp. RKSG952
GATCTCTCAGCCGCCTATCCGGCGGGGAGGATCTGGCAGGCGTCATTTGCGCTCGCTGCAATTCTCTCAGCCGCCTATCCGGCGGGGAGGGTTTGCGCTGGAAACCCTGACACTCGTTGACTTCTCTCAGTCGCCTATCCGGCGGGGAGGCAGCGCATTGATCAGACAGACGACGCGGTTGATCTCTCAGCCGCCTATCCGGCGGGGA
>NZ_SMMF01000643.1:0-2983 GCF_009711355.1 Roseibium sp. RKSG952
GGCGGAAACCGCCTTGAAAGGCGTTCCGTGTAAACTTCATCTCCATCACAAACAGATGACAATTGGCAGAGTTGGCGCGTTCAGCAGCGCGGGTCAGCACTATGCAGAGGTCTCTTGTATGCGCACAGGTGTCCACACACGGGCCCGCGGAGCCAAGGCGGGTGCTGCCCAAGATGCAGCGCGCGCCTTTCGAGACCTTCGGAAGAAGCCCGGCGGCAACCGTCGGTAACCGTCGGTAACCGTCGGTAACCGGCGGCTACTTACGCTTCTTGTTCATCGCGGCTGCGAGAGCGGCGGCCATGGCGTTGTTGGCTGTATCGGGTGCGGACTTCGGTGCAGGTCCCTTCGGGGTGCCGCCGCGGGGTCCGCTACCCTTCGGGCCGCCGCTGCGCGGGCCTGAGCCGCGCGGATCGCTGCCACGGGCATTCTGGGTGCCGCCGGAGCGGTTGCCGGACCGGTTTTCCGAGCGTTCGCGCTGGGCTTCATAATCGGCATTGGAACGCATGGTCATGGAGATGCGCTTGCGCGGCACATCCACCTCAAGCACCGTCACCCTCACGATGTCGCCGGCCTTGACCACCTTGTGCGGATCGTCGACGAACCGGTCGGCAAGCTGGGAGACATGCACCAGTCCGTCCTGATGCACCCCGACATCGACAAAGGCACCGAAATTGGTGACGTTGGTGACCGTGCCCTCCAGTTTCATTCCGGGCTTGAGGTCCTTGATCTCTTCGATCCCGTCCTGAAGCGCCGCGGTCCGGAATTCCGGGCGCGGATCGCGGCCGGGCTTTTCAAGCTCGGACAGGATGTCCCTGACTGTGGGCAGGCCGAATTTCTCGTCGGTGAACTCTGCCGGGTTCAGGTCATTCAACAGCGTGGCATTGCCCATCACCTGACGAAAATCGCGGCCGCAGGCCTTGATGATGCGCTTGGCAAGCGGATAGGCTTCCGGGTGGACCGAGGACCCGTCGAGCGGTTCCTTGCCATCGGTGATGCGCAGGAACCCGGCGCATAGCTCGAAGGCCTTGGGGCCGAGACGCGGCACGTCCTTCAGCTGGCGGCGGCTTTCAAACCGGCCGATTTCATCGCGATGGGCAACAACGGCCTTGGCCAGGCTTTCGCTCAGGCCGGAGATCCGCGACAGCAGGGCCGGGGAGGCGGTGTTGAGATCGACACCGACCGCATTCACCGCATCTTCCACCACCGCATCCAGGGCACGGGCCAGCCGGGTCTGGTTGACGTCATGCTGATACTGGCCGACGCCGATCGATTTCGGCTCGATCTTGACCAGTTCGGCAAGCGGGTCCTGCAGGCGGCGGGCAATGGAGGCGGCCCCGCGCAAGGACACGTCGATGCCGGGCATTTCCTTCGCCGCCAGTTCGGAGGCGGAATAGACCGAAGCACCCGCCTCGTTGACAATCACCTTGACCGGACGCTGGGCGGACGGAATGTCGCTCAGGACGTCGGCGGCAAGGCGGTCGGTTTCACGGCTGGCGGTGCCGTTGCCAATCGCAATCAGCCCGACCTTGTGCTTGGCGATCAGCGCCTGAAGCACGGCGCGCGATCCGGACACGTCATTGCGCGGCTGGAACGGGTAGATGGTGGCGGTGTCGACCAGCTTGCCGGTGCCATCAACCGCGGCAACCTTGACGCCGGTGCGGATGCCGGGATCAAGCCCCAGTGTTGCCTTGGCTCCTGCGGGCGCCGCCAGCAACAGGTCCTTGAGATTTCTGGCGAACACCTCGATGGCGGCTTCCTCGGCGCGGTCCCGGAGCGCGCCCATCAGGTCGAGCTCAAGATGCAGCGCCAGCTTCACCTTCCAGGCGAATTTCGCCACTTCCATCAGCCACTTGTCGGCAGGACGTCCCCGCTCGGCAATGCCGTAGGTGTCGGCAACCATACGGACGGCAGGCGGCACGGGGGCCGGATCATCGGCGTCAACGGTCAGGTCGACAGCCAGAATGCCTTCATTGCGGCCCCGGAACAGGGCGAGCGCCCGGTGGCTCGGGATTTTTGAAAGCGGCTCGGAATAGTCGAAATAATCGGCGAATTTGGCGCCCTTTTCGGCCTGTCCGTCGATCAGCTTCGATTGCACCACACCCCGCTGTTCGACATGGCGGCGCAGCCGCCCGACCAGATCGGCGTTTTCGGCAAACCGCTCCATCAGGATCTGACGGGCCCCGTCCAGAACGGCCTTGGTATCAGCAAAGCCCTGATCCGGTTTGAGAAAGGCGGCGGCTTCCTGTTCGGGCTGCTTCATCGGAGTGTTCAGCAGCAGGTCGGCGAGCGGCTCGAGACCGGCCTCGCGGGCAATCTGCGCCTTGGTGCGGCGCTTCTTCTTGAACGGAAGGTAGAGATCTTCGAGCACCGACTTGGTGTCCGCCGACTGGATCTTGCCCGCAAGCTCTTCGGTCAGCTTGCCCTGTTCGTCGATCGACCTGGTGATTGCGGCGCGGCGGTCTTCCAGCTCGCGCAGATAGATCAGCCGTTCCTCCAGCTTGCGCAACTGGCTGTCGTCGAGCCCGCCGGTGGCTTCCTTGCGGTAGCGGGCGATGAAGGGAACGGTCGAGCCCTCGTCAAGCAGCTGGACGGTGGCGTTGACCTGATTGGGCTGACAGCCGACTTCCTCCGAAATCCGCCGCGCGATCCGCAACGCGACCTCCGGGCCCGGGGGTGCGGATTTGGAAGAAGGAGCGGGGCTCTGGATCTCGGACATGGCTCAAAGCTCGTTTCGGCAAGGGATTTCGAAGTGCCTGACGATAAGTCCGGCCCGGACGGCAGGAAAGTGACTGATCGGCAAGATCCACCAAAAACGGTGCCGTCAACGGCGGCGTTCCCGGGTTGTGGCGCTGCTTTACGGTTTAAGATTTCAGCACTGACAATCAATCCCTTATGGAGACCTCTGCATATTGCCGGTCTGTGTAGTTGAACGCGCCAATTCTGCCCATTAGCGTCTGTTTGGGATGGAGATGAAGTGTTCACG
>NZ_SMMF01000695.1:0-4665 GCF_009711355.1 Roseibium sp. RKSG952
GGGGGTTCTCGGGCGGTGGTTACACCGGGGATGGCGGCAAATACGAACCTGCCGGCGTCGTGCATCGCGGGGAATATGTATTCTCGAAACAGGCCACTAAACGGATTGGTGTCGGGAACCTGGAAGATCTGCATCGGCGCGGCAAGGGCTATGCCAATGGCGGCTTTGTCGGCCCGTCTGCCGTTCCATCGATCGCTGCCCCAAAGGCCTTGTCAGCTCCGCCACCCGTGCCGCGTTCCGGCGACTCCATCATCTACAGTCCGACCAGTTATATCGACGCCAGAGGCTCGCAAATGACCGAGGATCAGTTCCGGGCCATCCTGGAAGAGAATAACCGGAAAAATGTCCCGGTCATCGCCCGGCAGACCGTCGGCAAGGCCAACAAGCACAGCACCAACCCTGCGTTTCGGAAAGGGCGGTAATGGCTTTACTCGAAATGCCGATTGCGGGCGTCCAGAGTGCGAAATTCCGGCTGGATCAGGATGTCAGTACCAACCAGCGCGCTTCCGGCTTTGTGTCCTCGGTGCAGCGCAGTGATCCGCGATGGTCTGTCGAAATCTCAACCGGAAAGCTGGAGCGGGCGCAGTACCAGATCATGCGCACGTTTTGGGATGAGTGCACGACACTGCAGCATGATTTTCTTCTGCACGATCCGGCGCATCCGCGACCGATCCACTATCGCGCAGGTTTTACAGGCTTGACCCGCTCAAACGGGACTGCGTTTTCCGGCACTGCCCATGTCGATGCGCTGACGAAAACAACCATTTCGATCAGCGGATTACCGAATGGTTTTAAACTCGCTTATGGTGACTACGTGGGGCTGGTCGAGGGCGATTACCGGGGGCTTCACAAGGTGATCGACCAGCAGAAAACCGCTTCTGGCGGTACGATGACTGTCAGTGTCTTGCCACTCGTCAAGACCAACGTGTTTTCGTCTGCGGCCAGTGTCAATCTGGAAAAGCCGCATGCGCGGTTCATGCCGATCCCCAACAGCGATGATTTTTCGTTTGGTCTCGGCCCTATCCCTTTTTCCTTCAAGGCCATTCAGCGGATTATCTGATGCGCTACGTTGATCCTGCCATTCAGGCGCTGGTCGCGACTGGCCGCTATGCCGTGCGCGATGCAATCCTGTTTGATTTTGCTGAAGGCCAGTACGGTTTCTGGTGGGGGGAGGGCGCTTTTGAATGGAACGGGTTTGTCTTCCAGGGCGGTGGCCAGCTGTTTCAGGTTGACGAAACCTCTTACGGCGATGACGAGCCAGCCGAAATCACGATCAAGCTGGCAGCGATCCCTGGAACAGATCTGACACCGGATGTGCTGGCCACGATCCATGATTACACATGGCATCTGCGCCCGGTGGTGATTTACCGATTTTACTTTGATGTCGAGACCGGGGCGCTGGTCGGCGGGATCCCAGATGTGGTCTTTGACGGGATCATGAACACCATGCCCCACGAAGACAATCCGGACGGCGAATATGCGCTGGTACTGCAATGCGTGTCGGGCGGTTACGAGGACACCGAGGCAGGCAATCTGATCCGTGACACGGAAACGCAAAAACTGATCGCCGGAAAAACCGATCTGTTTTTTGAGCACTGCGCATCCGCAGCCACCCAAAAAGCGAAATGGGGGCCGAACGCATGAGGCTGGACGGGTGGGACAAACGGCTCTTTGCCGTCATTGCCCGGCATGAGCAATTGCCGTTCGGATGGGGCGGCGACAATGGCGGATCCGACTGCTGGATGATGGCAATGGATGCCGTCGAGGCTGTAACCGGCACGCGTTATTTTGCAGATGAGCGGGGCCGCTACAAGACCTTGATCGGGTCCAAGCGGCGGCTGACGGCCAACGGCTTTGATGACTTGTCAGCGTGTTACGCAAGCTTGTTCGCGCCGGTTTCGAAGATGCGGGCACAGCGTGGCGATATCGGGATTGTTGAGGTGATCGATCAACGCGGCCGGGCAGTTGAGTGTTCGGTGGTGGTGATGGGCACATACGCGATCGGCAAGGGGCCGGACGGCACGGTCAGGGTTCCTGTGACACATTTGAAAGCGGCTTTCAGGGTCGGATGATCAATAGACTTTCTATCATCTTGCTGGCGATCTGGTGCCTTCTCACCTGGTCGGCCACAGCGCATGCCTTCCCGGTCGTGGGTGCGATTGTCGGAGCGATCGGGCTGAGCGGGGCAGTCGCGACCATTGCGACCTATGCGATCACAGGCGCGCTGCTCGTGGGCGGCATGCTGTTGTCGTCGGCGCTCACGCCGGATACGCCGGAAGTCGCACAACCCGGGGGCGTTGAAGCTGACGTGCAGCTTGGGTCCAACGTGCCGCACCGGCTCCCGTTTGGGCAAATCGCCACCAAGGGCCACTATGTCTATTTCAACGAATATGATGACGGCAAGCGTCTGGATCAGGTCTATGTGCTCGGGACCGGCTGGTGTAACCGGCTCAAGAAAGTCATGGCTTCCGGCGAAGAATGCCCGCTGACGGAGATCGATAGCGGCACCGGCTGGACCAAATACGCCGTAGAATTGCCGGATGACGGCGACAGTCCAAATCTCTGGGTGACTTTCTGGGAAGGGCGCCACGATCAACCGGCCAGCCCGGCGCTGATTGATCACGCCAACGCGCCGGATCGCTGGACTTCTGATCACATCGGAACGGGCATTTGCTACGCGCATGTAGAAGCGCGCTATGACCGGGATATCAGCGAGCTGCAGTCACTCTTGTCGGGCAATACGTTGCTGTTCGTGATTGAGGGCTTGCGGCTCTATGATCCGCGCCTTGACAGCACGGCCGGCGGCGATGGCCCGCATCGGTTCGACGACTGGCGCACCTGGGAGTATTCGGACAACCCAGCCGTCGGACTGTACCATTATGAGCGCGGCTACTTCATCAACGGCATGCGCGTTGGTGGTGTCGGGCGCCCCGGTTACCGGCTGATCACAGAGCAGTACATGGCAGCCGCCAATGTCTGCGATGAGGAAGTCGAGCTGGCAGACGGCGGGAGCGAGCCGCGGTATCGTCATTCTGTTGTCGCGTCCGAGGATATCGAGCACATCGACGCCATCACGGCGATGGCCGGTGCCATGGCAGCTGACCGGGTGGAGATGCCGGGTCTGTTTGGTGTCATTGCCGGTGCCGCGCAAGTGCCTGTGGCAACCTTTACCGATGACGATATCTTGCTGGATGCCCCCAAGACATTTTCCGCAAAACGCGGAAAAGAGGACCTGTACAATCGGGTGTATGGGCAGTTTTCGGATCCGGCCAACAATTACGAGGCGTCTGCGATTGCGCCGGTTATCGGGAATGATGACGTCGTTGCGGTTGATGGCGGTCATGTCAGGACCGCTAAAAGTGATTTTCTCCAGGTAAACAGCGGCACACAGGCGGAGCGCCTGAACCGGATCAAATACCGTCAGAACCGGCGCCAGGCGTCAGCGCGCCATTCGTTTGACGAGACGATGATTCACTTGACCATGGGTGATTGGCTGGTCTGGCAATCGGCCAAGCATGGCACGCGGACGTTCAAAATCATCCGGTTGGCCCGCGATCTGGAAAAGTGCCGGATTACGGTCGATCTGCAAGAGACACATACGGATGTCTACGGTCATTCGACCGGCGAAGAAACGCCGATCGGGCCGGTGCCGGTGCCGCCGTCAGCGGACCAGCGCCCGCGCAATGTCCGCAATCTCCGGCTCCAGGCAACGGCGATTACCGGACCAAACGGCCAGACCCGTCCGGCAATCAATGTCTTCTGGGATACGGTCACGGACGAGACGATTACGGCCGTGGTCCTCGACCATCAGGTAAAGGACCAGCCCAGCACCGCTATTCGCAGCCTGCACCCACGCCCGCTCAGTGGAGAGGACTGGTCAGGGACGACACTGGTTTCCGGTATTCAGGCTGGCCAGACCTATGAGGTCCGTTCAACGATCAACACCGCCGTTCCGCGCCGGACCGAGTGGAGTGACTGGGTCTCGATCCAGACCAGTGGCCAGTATGTCGTCCAGTCGGCACAGTCGCTTTATCTCAATGCTGTCGAATGGGTTACCGCCGCCGAGATCAATGCCAGCTTATCCGAAGCGACAGACGCCGCAGACGCCGCTCAGGAGGTGGCGGGCGAGGCGCTGGAGACGGCAAACACTGCCAAGGACAATGTCCAGACGCTGACCGGTAATGTCGCGCAGGCCGCAGCCAATGCTGCAACAGCACTGACGGATTCTCAGACAGCGGCGACAGCGGCGGCCAATGCGGTTTCAGCAGCGGGGGAGGCGAAGGCACAAGCGGAAACGGCTGCGGCGGATGCGACCGCAGCGGCAAGCCAATCTGCGGCAACGGCGCAGAGCCAGACGGAATCGGTGATGCGCGAGGTGATCAACCGGATCGACGCAGCGCGGGACAGGCAGGTCATCACGGGCGATGCGGCCTTGGCAAACCAGGCGCTTGTGCGGCGTCTGGACGAGGGGCGGGAGGCATCGGCAAGTTACACGCTCGATCTAGTGTCTCAACTCGACGAGCAGACCGCCAGCACGTTTCAGTCGTTTGACGTTCGTGTCACCGCAACCGAGCAGGGTGTTGAGACAGTCGCCAGCGCCGTCCGCACAGTCGATACGAAAACTGATGACAATGCGGCATCAATCACGACGCTGGAACAGTCGAC
>NZ_SMMF01000634.1:0-2882 GCF_009711355.1 Roseibium sp. RKSG952
GGAACAACCTGATTGGAAACCACACCTAGGTTACCTATTACAATGAAGAGTGTCCGCATTCATCTCACGGCCTGATGACCCCGGCGGAGGTTTATACCACGAACGCCCCTGAAAGCCGCCGCCTGACATGGCCAAATGCAAGAGTTTATCGCGGAGATAAACTGGGGTCACATCTTATACTACGCAAACATGGTGTCGTATGCGCTCAGGTCCATGCTGTAATCGGCTCTGCTCCAAGCGATAGAGGCAAAGCCCAGATCCGATCCATCAATCAGGCCGGAAATGTCGTCATAATCATATCCCTCTATCGTCAGATAAGCTTGCCCGTCATCATCATAAAAGGTAACGCCGTCATCGGTGTCGAGGTACGAATCGCTTTTGCTCAGGGAAACGTCATAGTCCCCGTTGGTGATCAGTATGTAGTCTGTATCAGGGTCGAAATCGGTAATTGTCACATATCCGCCGGATAAATAGAACGTGTTGCTGCCACCGCCGCCGGTCAGCGTATCATTGCCGCCGGTCGAGATCAGCGTATCGTTGCCATCGCCGCCAATCAGGGTGTCGTCCCCGTCTCCGCCGACCAGCACATTGTTCCCGCCGCCGCCATATATTATGTCATCGCCATCTGCGCCATAGAGCACGTTGTCGTTCTCATCGCCGATGATGATGTCATTCTGGTTGGACCCATGCACATTCTGGAAATTCAGGATTGTAACGCTGGTGTCGCCAAAGCCATCGTCGGATAGCGTGCTGGTGGACAGATCGACGATCACTCCGTTGTCGGTGTCTTCAAAGGCCAGGGTATTGATCCCTCCGCCGCCGTCATAATAGCCGCCGCCCGAGCCGATATAGATAATGTCTTTACCGCTGCCACCATAGACCGTGTCATTACCATCGCCGGCATAGATGGTGTTGTTGCCACCAACACCGTAAATGATGTCATCGCCACCGAAGCCCATCAGCGTATTGTCCTCATCATTTCCGATGATGACGTCGTCGTGGTCGCTGCCCCAGATGTTCTGAATGTTGTAAAGCCGGTCCGTTGTGCCAAGACCGTCCTCAGCCAAGGCATAGGTGCCGTTTGCATCTTCATAGGTTTTAGAAAGATCTACATAGATCCCGTCTGTGGAATCCGTGTAGGCGGAGGTGTTAGAGCCGCCACCGCCGAAAATGTAGTCATCGCCGTAGCCGGCCTGAATCCAGTCGTCGCCGTCAAATCCATAGATCTGTTGGGTCACGCTGGCGTTAGCACCTACATATCCGGCGATGGAGGTTTCAGGAATGTAACCGTATATGATGCTGCCATAATTGTTTCCGACCAGATAGGATGTGTCCAGTCCGCCATAGACGTACCAGCCATAGGTTGCCCCCATCACCAGATAGGCAGTTCCGTCATCAAGGCCGGAGGCCCTAGCCGTGCTAATTTCGACAGTTCCGCCAGTATTTAGATAATAGGCGTCACCGTCTTCATTCAAAATGAATGCGTTTTGCATCATTGAGTAATAGAAGGCGTCCTTCATCTGGCTACTCCAGATGCTGGTGTCCCCGCCAAAGACTTCACTCGCTTCATCGTAATTGATGTAGGCAACAATGTTAGATGATGTGCCATTTTGATAAAGGACGGTAATGTCTCCACCACCTTCGAAATCATCTGTCACAACAACGTTTGACATCTCTGAGGAGTATATCGGTAATATGATGACGTCTTGTTTCGGGTTGTAATCCCCGACTGTTGTATAGCTCGGTGTTGGATCGCTTGTGTCATTTTCTTCCGCTGTAACGGTATATTTGCTCATGATCCCATAGATTGACCAGCCGAGCGTATTTGTCATGCTGTATGCATAGGATAGGCCGAACCCTGATAACAGCAGAGACATCGATGTCTTGGCAACGGATTCAGCAACATCATCCCATCCTGGAGAGCTTGTCGATTTGGTCGTTTCAGCGCTTTCCTCAGCGACCGCGCCCAAGACAAACGTATTGTGCCCCGATCCGCCATAGAGGTAGTTTGTGTCGCCGTCGAACAGCGGGCCGGAGAAAAGCCAATTATCGCCATCTCCACCGTAAAGAATGTCATTTCCTGCACCGCCATACAGGAAGTCATCACCGTCCCCGCCATAAAGGACGTCGTCGCCACTGCCGCCGAAGAGAATATCGTTTCCTTCGCCGCCATAAAACGTGTCGTTGCCTTTGCCACCATAGGCAATATCGTCTCCACGACCGCCAAAAAACGTTACCGGCTGAGCCTTGATTTTATGGTTGCCGATTTTGGTCTGGTCGACCGAAATGAAAATAGTGTCTGTATCACTTCCAATGACAAGAGAATAATAGTCGTAATAAGACCAGAAATTAAGGTATTCCCCATTGTTATAAATATAGCTATTGTCAATTACATTTTCACTTGGGGAGGCCAAATATATGCCGTGATCGACAGTGTAAGCCCAGCCATCTGCAGTTTTGTTGATGCCTGCGTTCTCAAAATTATTGACGGCTTCGTAGGCCTCAACTGAAATCGGATCACCCAGAATGCTTGTATAATATCCGGTATCTTCGTCGTAATGGTATGTTACCAAAATATACGTTTGATAGTCGGTCGCCATTCCAGCAATACCCCGCAATTCTTACTATTTGATTCAAGTTTTATCGTCATAAATGCTAATCCCTCAAAGGCGGCCAGTTAAAAATTCTTAATGTTTAGAGGGCGAACATGAGCTGGACACCTGCAATAACCTGGCCTTCCTGCATGGTTTCTGGTTCACGGCTGGGAAGGAGCCGGGGTTATGGGAGTGGGCGGCGTTGTTGCATTAACAATGGTTCCTGTCGCCTACGGCCCTCAAGATGTTTGGGTCCGAGGGGTAGTGTCAAAGATCTTTCGCACTTTT
>NZ_SMMF01000300.1:0-535 GCF_009711355.1 Roseibium sp. RKSG952
CCGTCCTTCAGGGCGGGGAAGACGTTAACGACCAGAGCAAACCTCTTGAGGGAATATCTCTGCACGTGCAGAGGAAGTATGACCGCAAGGCTAACGATCAACGGGTTCCAAGGGATATCTCTGCGTTCGCAGAGGAAACCCGACATCCTCGACCGTCGGCATTCGATCCTTAGGAATATCTCTGCGTGCGCAGAGGAAGTAGGCGTCGTGCACGATTTAGTTGTGACTTCCGGGGAATATCTCTGCGTTCGCAGAGGAAACGTCCGTCCTAGAGGAGGGGTCGCTTGATCTATGGGGATATCTCTGCTTGTGCAGAGGAAACGCTCGCGGGTAGGAGTTTGCGTTGACAAGGATGGGGATATCTCTGCGTGCGCAGAGGAAACGCCAGGACATCCCTGAAAAGGGCAGCGGAGGAGGGAGGATCTCTGCATGCGCAGAGGAAACGCAGAGCGCACAAGATCGAGCAGAGGAAACCCAATGGGATTTCAGTTCGTTCATCTCGAGGCGGGAATATCTCTGCGTGCGCAGAGGAAAC
>NZ_SMMF01000126.1:0-276 GCF_009711355.1 Roseibium sp. RKSG952
GGTACTCGGAAGTGCTTGCGCGATTTCCTGCTCACCTGCCGTGGCAAACGAACATTTACGGCTCATTTTGCAATTGCCGGGGAGGCTGCGCCGCTTTGGCTGAACTTTGCCGCAAAACGCATCAAAGGCAAGGACCTGTTGATCGTGGTCAGTAATCGGTCTGCTCATCATGCCTTGACCACTTACCGCCAGCGTTGGGATATCGAATGCCTGTTCGACGATGCAAAGACCAAGGGCTTCAATCTCGAGGATACGCGCCTTTCGATCGCGAAATAA
>NZ_SMMF01000748.1:0-6712 GCF_009711355.1 Roseibium sp. RKSG952
CTGCTTGGACACCAGATTTGACAATAACTCTGTTTGGAAAGAGTACATCAATAACCAAAAGCCTCCGGAGCCGGATGATGACTTTCAGGTCGCATAATCCGCCGGAAGGCGGACCAATCCAGCTTTAAACCGTAACCTGTAGCCGCCGGCTTTAGCCGTTGGAGTAATCACCATTATATTTGAGTGAACTAAATTGGAGCCCGGAAATGGCAAAAATTAAGAATGTAAGAGTCAAGGTTTGGAGATGGATCGGTAATACTGCTGATTTGAATAAGAATTTTTGCGCAAACGCCTCCAGTATAGTCTTCAGTAATTCCCATACCATGACATCCTTCAAGTTTCACGAATGGCTTACATGTGAAGTGGAAACCGAGTGCGGTGTGGTCGGCATCGGGAATGCGGCCCTTGCCCCTACGATTTTAAAGTATGCAATAGATACTTACTATGCTCCGATGGTGATCGGCGAAGATCCATTTGATTACGCATACTTGTGGGAAAAAATGTATCGTAAAACCCATGCGTGGGGACGAAAGGGCATTGGTATAGCTGCAATTTCGGCAATTGATATTGCTTTGTGGGATCTTATGGGCAAGTTGACAAACAAACCGGTTTTCAAGCTTCTTGGAGGAAGAACCAAGGAATCAATCCCAGTATACTACTCAAAACTATACAACAATAATATTGAAATCATGCAAGAAGAAGCCGCTGCTGCTCTCACGCAGGGATACCTAGGCTACAAGATGCGATTTGGCTACGGCCCCAGCGATGGCATGGCAGGAATGCGCGAAAATCTAAAACGTGTAGAAGCTGTCCGCGAGGTGCTTGGCTACAATGTCGACTTAATGGCTGATTGTTATATGGGATGGAACCTTGACTATACCAAAAGAATGCTGCCCAAACTTGAAAAATACGAACTTCGTTGGCTCGAAGAACCCGTGCTTGCTGACGATATCGAAGGTTATTGCGAGCTCAATCGCATGGGCATCGTTCCTATCTCCGGTGGAGAGCATGAGTTTTCGGTTATAGGGTGTAAAGACCTGATATTGAAGAAATCTGTCAGTGTACTTCAATATGACACTAATCGCGTCGGCGGCATAACAGCCGCGCAAAAAATCAATGCTATTGCAGAAGCTTTTCAAGTTCCTGTAGTTCCACACGCAGGGCAGATGCATAACTATCATCTTACCATGGCGAATACAAACTGCATGATCTCAGAATACTTTCCCGTAAATGAAGTAGAGATTGGTAATGAATTATTTTATTATATTTTTGATGGTGAGCCAAACTCAGTGGGCGGTAAACTACATTTAAGTGATAGTATGCCCGGATTAGGAGTGTCATTATCTAGTAATTATATCAACGAATTCGATATTATAGAATAAGTCAAGGCGGACCTCGATTATGAAAACAACTGACGAAATAAAATCAAACATAATTAAAGATAGTATTCGCATATCGTCACGCAGAAGTCTTGCATCTGAGATTGTGAGTGCGTTGAGGGAATTGATATTGCTCGAAAAGCTGAAGCCAGGTTTGGCGTTCTCCGAACGCGATTTGGCTGCAGGACTTGGGGTAAGTCGAACGCCTCTAAAGGAAGCAATTCGTATTCTAGAGAATGAAGGTTTGATCGAATATGGCGCAACACGCCGCCCTCGAGTGGCAAACCCCTCTATTGAAGAAATTAAGCATAATTTCCAGGTTCTAGGTTCTTTGGAAGCGCTGGCCGGAGAAAACTGCTGCAGCTTCGCTACCGATGAAGAGATAGAGGAGCTGTCAAGAATGCAGATCCAGATGAAATTGAACGAAAAAAAATCAGATAATATCGAATATTTTCAAATGGACATGCTCTTTCACTCCACAATAGTAAAATACTCAAGAAACAAGCCGCTTTTTGTCACCCATGAGCAGTATAATTCTAGATTATGGCGAGCGAGATACATTTCATCGAAACTACGGGGGGAGCGCAACAGAAATTTAGGTCAGCACATTGATATCGTGGAAGCCATAAAACGGCGCGATCCGCGCGACACTGCAACACAACTACGCCGGCACCTCGAAACAGCAATCACAAATGTGACAATTGCTCTTTCAAACAAAGAATGAGTTCATGCGATGATGTATCATAATAAAGACACAAATCGTAAAACGCTGGCGATAGTCCAGGGTGACCCAGCCGGAATTGGTCCAGAGTTACTTATCAAACTATTGAATTGCGATGAGGTTCGTAAGTCCGCAAATCTTGTTATTATAGGCGATCCTGCTGTTTTCAAGCTCGGGGAAGAGCAGACGGGAATTTCCATAAATGGCGTGCGCCATGCGCCGCCAGATACAGCTGTCGAGATCAGTGCCGGTGAAATACTTCATTTGGACATGCACTTTGCCGGTATTCGTGATGTTCGGCCATCACAAGCTACAGCAATCGGCGGGAATTCCTCAATTCGAGGCTTCCACCGCGCACTAGAGCTCTCCAGAGATAGCACCGTCGATGGGGTCGTCTTTATGCCATTCAACAAGGAATGTATGCATCTCGCGGGCAGCCAATTCACTGATGAAATCGCATACGCGACAGACTTTTTCAAGCTTTCAACGAGACCGAGCGAATTTAACGTGGTTAGGGGTATGTGGAATGGGCGGGTTACCAGTCACGTCGCGCTGCGTGATGTGCCTAATCTCTTGTCGATCGAACGGATCGAACAAAGTATTCATCTAACCAACCATACCCTGAAAGCGGCTGGATTTGATAACCCCCGCATTGTTGTAGCCGCCCTCAATCCACATGCAGGCGATGGCGGTTTAATGGGTGATGAAGAAGCGAAGTATATTCGCCCTGCCGTCCGACTGGCACAAGAAAAAAACGTGAATTGCGTAGGTCCGGTTCCGGCAGACACGCTTTGGTTAAAAGTGCGCGAGGGAGCCTATGATGCGGTCGTGTCAATGTATCATGATCAGGGGCAAATCGCGATAAAATTACTCGGATTTGATCAAGGTGTTTCAGTATTGGCGGGACTTCCGACAATAATAACCACACCGGCTCATGGAACTGCGTATGATATTGCAGGCCAAAATAAAGCAACTGTCGTTCCGACCGTCAACGCGTTCCTCATGTGTTTGAATATCGCCAGCAACCGCAAAATGCATGACTTTTTGGAAGGTTTGCGATGAAAACGCCTGAACATCGTCAGACAGCACACTTAGCAGCATCATTGACCGGACGCCATTTTATCTTGGGACGATGGGTCGGAGGAACCACCACATTTGCATCCTCTCCTGCCTCAGGATCATCAATGGATTTTGCTCAGTGTCCACACGGTCTTGTTGATACGGCCGCTGCGGGCGCCGAGGCCGCGTTTGAAACCTATGGCTGGCTAACACGCGCAGAGCGCGCAGCGTTTCTCCAAACTATAGCAGATGAAATTGATGCAAGAAAACAAGAAATTGTTGATATTGCTTCAAACGAGACAGGATTGCCTACGCCGCGCCTGAGCGGAGAGCATGGTCGAACTGTTAATCAACTTCGTCAATTTGCTAAGCATCTCGAAATTGGTGGGTATCTGGATCTGCGCCATGATCAGGCCCAACCTGAAAGAAAAGAAGCGCCGCGACCTGATCTAAGGCTGATACAGCGGCCAATTGGTCCGGTTGTAGTATTCGGCGCGTCGAATTTCCCACTTGCATTCTCTGTTGCCGGAGGGGATACAGCAGCGGCCCTGGCTGCCGGTTGCCCAGTGATTGTCAAAGGACATCCGGCACATCCCGGCACAAGCGAAACAGTCGCGCGAGCAATTGAAGCCGCAGTATTATCTAGTAAAATTGAGCCGGGTGTTTTTTCCCTGATTCAGGGGGATCAACACCAAGTGGGTGAATGGCTAGTTCAGCATAAGTTGATCACTGCCGTTGGCTTTACTGGGTCTCTACGAGGTGGACGAGCTCTCTTTGATCTTTGTGCTCGGCGAGCCAATCCCATCCCGTTTTACGGAGAGCTCGGATCAATCAATCCGATACTCATCTTGCCTGGCGCAATGATGACACATAGTACGGAAATTGGAAAAGGATGGGCAGCTTCACTGAGTCAAGGAGTGGGGCAGTTCTGCACCAACCCCGGAGTAGCGGTTATCCCTGAAGGGCCTGATGGCGATGCAATGATTGCGGCTGCGGTCGAGGGATTGGTAGATGCAAATCAGCAGATTATGCTAACGGATGGCATTGCAAAAGCATATCGTGAAGGAACGGAGCGAATTGCTGCGATCCCCGGAGCAACAGAACTTGTCAAGGCCCCTTGCCACGGCCGGCATGCAGTCCCGCATTTGTATATGTTCAAGTATAGCGATTGGCAGGAAAATCCAGTATTGCAACAAGAGGTTTTCGGCCCTGTAGGAATAGCTGTTCGCACTGAAAACCTTGAGCAGATGTACAACTTCGCCCGAAACCTAGAGGGGCAACTGACTTGCACGCTCCATTTGGATGGCAGCGATTTTGAAGCAGCGCAAACACTTCTACCTGTGTTGGAACGTAAAGCTGGACGCGTAATCGTAAATGGGTTTCCGACAGGAGTCGAAGTCTGTGACAGTATGGTTCACGGAGGACCGTATCCGGCGTCAACAAATTTTGGGGCAACATCTGTAGGAACATTATCCATACGCAGGTTTCTGCGCCCAGTTTGTTATCAGGACTTTCCTGAAAGACTGCTTCCCGAAACATTTTGATACTTATGGAAGATTCAATGCGTCTTGTTCAATTTATGATTGATGACGGAGCACGTGCTGTGGCTCGGGTCTCTGGAGAAAATCTGCTAGTATTAAACGGAGTCTCGTATACTACAGACCTTGCCCGAGATTCTATTCGTACGAGAAAAACACTTGAGCAGTTGGTTTACGATTTGGATGTTGCAGCTAAACTTAACTACAAAGACGTGATCGCCTCCAACAGCTTATTGCCTCCTGTCGACGCGCGGCACCCTCAACTCCTACAAGTAACAGGAACCGGATTGACTCATAGGGGAAGTATTGAGGCCCGCGATGCGATGCACGCAAAACTGAATGTCGATTTCACCAGTCTTTCTGACTCAATGAAAATCTTCAAAATGGGTCTTGAAGGCGGAAAACCAACACAAGGCGAAATAGGGGTTCAACCAGAGTGGTTCTGGAAAGGCGACGGCACGATCTTACGCGCCAGCGGACAAAGTCTGGAAAGCCCGCAGTGGGCCAGAAACATGGGGGAAGAGCCTGAGATTGCAGGGCTATATTTTATTGGGGAAGATGGCCAACCGTTCCGTTTGGGCTACGCACTCGCGAACGAGATGTCGGACCATGTAATGGAGCGTGAAAACTATCTGTATTTGGCACATTCAAAATTGAGGCCTTGCAGCTTGGGGCCAGAATTATTTGTAGGCACGCTTCCTGGTGATGTCAAAGGTTTCAGCCGGATTTTTAGAAATGGCGAATTATTGTGGCAAAAAGAATTTGTTTCCGGTGAAAGCAACATGACACATGCGCTGTCAAATCTTGAGCATCATCATTTCAAGTATCCGTTGTTCCGCCAGCCAGGTCAAATCCACGTACATCTATTCGGCACAGCGACCATAAGTTTTGCTGATGGCATCATCTTGCAAGATGCTGACATCATGGAAATTGACTGTCCGATCATGGGAGCACCACTCCGAAATCCGGTAAAAACCGTCAATTTTTCTTGCCCTGAAGTCACACAATTATAAAATACGGCCATGCGAGAAGTACTTCTATTAATAGAAAAATCATCTCACTGCCTTTCTTATTACGATGCCCTGACAGGGAAAAGGCTTTACACTCTAAATTTGCCGGAGTTTCCGCACGAATTTGTACTCAACCGAGCCAAAACAATTGCGTATATTGGACATTACGGTGTAGCTAATTCAAAAACTGTTGGCGAGGGTGGACACAGTGTTTTTGCCGTCGATGTTGCACAAGGTACTGTTCATCATATTTTGGACACGGGAACGAAAAACCGCCGCCCGCATGGCGTAGGAATGGATGCAAACGACCGTTTGTACGTTTTAGCCGAGAGCACTTCTAAGTTACTTATTTGGCACCGCCCTGATATTGCTGGGCCCTACAACTTGGAGATCCCAACAGGAGGAAAAAAATCTCATCTTTTTGCCGTCACACGTGACGGCACAAAAGTATTCTCTGTCAATTTGGATAGTAATGACATTACAGTAATTTACCCATTTGATCCCGAAGCCCCCCCTAAAAAGATACAGGTAGGCAGAATGCCAGAAGGCCGTATTTTAAGCTGCGATGAAAGACGCCTCTTCGTAACCTCGCGTAAAAGCGGCACTCTGTCTTCTGTTGATACAATAACTTGTGAAGTCACTTCGGTAATTGTTTCTCCAGGCGATCCTGTGCGGGTTTTTCATGACAGGCTCCGCGGGCGATTGATGACACTTAACTATTTGGGTAAATATATAGGCGTGTATGATGAAGTTTCTCTCGAAAAAATTGCGCACGTTCAGCTATCGGTTTCACCGGTCGCATTATGTTTTGATCCAAAACACGAAAGATGTTTTCTATCGACCGATTGCAACAGAATATTGATAATTCGGTTGGATTCATTGAAAATTCAGAATATTTTTCCGACACAAAATGAACCGGACGTGTCACAAATTATACTTCTTCCGGACGCCGCCCCTGTATTAGGCGTTGTTGCAGGTTCTGTCGCAAATTTTGCAGGCGAGGGA